>JAPLRD010000173.1:7424-34478 GCA_026399375.1 Pseudomonadota bacterium | reverse complement strand
CCTCGATGCCGGTGTCGATGCGCAGCAGCACCTTCACCTCGCGGCGGCTGCCATCCTTGCCTTTGATCACCAGCGTGACATCCTGTTGCGGCTTGATCGCGCCATCGATGCCGATGACGTCGAATTCCTCGTCGCCCTTGATGCCGAGCGAGGCGACCGTGTCCGAACCCTTGAATTGGCAGGGCAGCACGCCCATGCCGACGAGATTGGAGCGGTGGATGCGCTCGAAGCTCTTGGCGATCACGGCCTTCACGCCAAGCAGCTGCGTTCCCTTGGCTGCCCAGTCGCGGCTGGATCCGGTGCCGTATTCCTCGCCGCCGAAGACGACCGTCGGTGTGCCCGCCGCGATGTACTTCATCGCGGCATCGAAAATCGGCAGCGCCTCGCCGGAGGGCTGCATCACCGTGACACCGCCTTCGACGCGTGCGCCGTCGGCCTTGAGCGGCACCATGAGATTCTTGATGCGCACATTGGCGAAGGTGCCGCGAATCATCACGTCGTGGTTCCCGCGCCGCGCGCCGTAGCTGTTGAAATCCACTACCGGCACGTCGTGCGAAAGCAGGTACACGCCTGCGGGCGAACTCGGCTTGATCGAGCCGGCCGGGCTGATGTGGTCGGTGGTGACCGAGTCACCGAAGATGCCCAGCGCGCGCGCGCCGCTGATGTTGCCGGTTGTGCCAGGCTGCATGCCGAACCGGTCGAAGAATGGCGGTTCGGCGATATAGGTCGACTTGGGCCAGTTGTAGACCTGGCCCGAGGCCGAACTGATCTCCTGCCAGAGGGGATTGTCCTTGCCAGGGTTCGTGTACATCCTGGCCGTCCTTCGACTTGCCGATCGGCTCGGTGCGGAAGTCCTTGAGCATCGTGCCGGCGATCGCGTAGGCCACCACCAGCGGGGGCGAGGCGAGGAAGTTGGCGCGGATGTTGGCGTGGATGCGCGCCTCGAAGTTGCGGTTGCCCGAGAGCACGGCCGCGCAGACGAGGTCGTTTCCGACGATAGTCTCTTCAATTGGTTCGGCCAGCGGGCCGGCGTTGCCGATGCAGGTGGTGCAGCCATAGCCGGCGAGGAAGAAGCCCAGCTTCTCCAGATAGGGCAGCAGGCCGGCGTTGGTCAGATATTCAGTCACCACGCGCGATCCGGGCGCGAGCGATGTCTTGATGTGCGGCTTCACCGTCAGCCCGCGCTCGACCGCTTTCTTGGCGACCAGCCCGGCTGCGAGCAACACGCTGGGGTTCGAGGTGTTGGTGCAGGAGGTGATCGCGGCGATAAGCACGTCGCCGGAGCCGACCTCGACGCCGTTGCGGGCCTTGAAGCGCTTGCCGAGGTCCTCGGCCTTCTTGGCGAAGCCGTTGTCCGCCACCGGCTGCGAAAAGAGTTCGCCGAATTTCGATTTCACTTTGCCGATCTCGATCCGGTCCTGCGGGCGCTTGGGGCCGGCGAGTGACGGCGCCACTGTGCCGAGGTCGAGTTCCAGTTCCTGGCTGTAGTCGATCGCGCCCTTCTTCGGGATGCCATACAGCCCTTGTGCCTTGAAGTAGGACTTGAACGCGTCGATTTCGGCGTCGGTGCGGCCGCTGCCTTCGAAATAGGCGATGGTCTTGTCGTCCACTGGGAAGAACCCCATGGTCGCGCCGTATTCCGGCGCCATATTGGCGATGGTCGCGCGATCCGGCAATGCGAGGCTCGCCGCGCCTTCGCCGAAGAATTCGACGAACTTGCCCACGACCTTGGCTTTGCGCAGCATTTCGGTGACGGTGAGCACGAGGTCGGTGGCGGTGACGCCGCCGCGAAGCTTGCCTTTGAGGTTCACACCGACCACGTCCGGCGTGAGGAAGTACACCGGTTGTCCGAGCATGCCGGCCTCGGCTTCGATCCCGCCCACGCCCCAGCCGACCACGCCGATGCCGTTGATCATGGTGGTGTGGCTGTCGGTGCCGACCAGGGTGTCCGGATAGTAGACGCCGTTCTTCTGGTGCACGCCGCGCGCAAGGTACTCGAGGTTGACCTGGTGCACGATGCCGACGCCCGGGGGGACGACCTTGAAGGTATCGAAGGCCTGCATGCCCCATTTCATGAACTGGTAGCGTTCCTGGTTGCGCTGGAACTCCAGCTTCATGTTCAGGTCGAGGGCGCTCTTGCTGCCGTAGTTGTCGATCTGCACCGAGTGGTCGACCACCAGGTCAACCGGCACCAGCGGTTCGATCAGCTTCGGGTTCTTGCCCATTTTGTGCGCGACGCCGCGCATCGCCGCGAGGTCTGCGAGCAGCGGCACGCCGGTGAAATCCTGCAGCACGATGCGCGCCAGCACGAACGGGATTTCGTTGGTGCGCGCGGCGTTGGGCTTCCAGCCGGCGAGTTGTTTGACGTGCTCCTCGGTGACCTTCTTGCCGTCGCAATTGCGCAGAACCGATTCGAGCACGATGCGGATCGACACCGGCAGGCGCGAGATCTTGCCCAGGCCTGCCTTTTCTAGAGCCGGCAGGGAGTAGAACTTGCCGGTCTTGCCGGAAGCTAGTTTGAAGTCTTTGAAGGTGTTGTGCAGGTTGTGTGCCATCGATGTCTCCAAAAAAAGTATTTTACCGCGGAGGCCGTGCCGGGCGCACGGGCCCGCGTGGCCCCTGCGGCCTGCGCGCAGTCACGCGCTACGAGTCAGATCACGAACAGGTCGACGAAATCGCATACGGGCATCGCCTCCAGCGTCTTCTGGTCGAGCGATGCATCCAGGATGCGCTGCTGCTGCTTGGCCGGAAAATGGCGTGCAAGATTGGTCCGGAACTTCTCCACCAGCAGAGGAATGCCGTCTTTGCGCCTGCGCGCGTGGCCGATGGGATACTCGACCACGACTTCCTTCAGCTTCTTGCCGTCCTTGAACTCGAGCGTGAGTGCGTTGGCGATGGAGCGTTTTTTCGGATCGTGGTAGTCCTTGGTGAATTGCTTGTCTTCGACGCACTCGATCTTGGCGCGCAGCGCGTCGATGCGCGGGTCGGATGCGATATTGTCCTCGTAGTCCCCGGCGGTGAGGCGGCCGAAGATCAGCGGCACGGCGACCATGTACTGGATGCAATGGTCGCGGTCGGCCGGATTGCTCAGCGGGCCTTTCTTGTCGATGATGCGGATGCAGGCCTCATGGGTTCGAATCGTGATTTTCTTCACGTCGTCGGCGGTCTTGCCGAGTCTTTTCAGTTCCTGGTGCAGCGTCATTCCCGCCTCGACCGCGGTTTGCGAATGGAATTCCGCAGGGAAAGAGATCTTGAACAATACGTTTTCCATCACGTAGCTGCCATAGGGGCGCTGGAACTTGAACGCATTGCCCTTGAACAGCACGTCGTAGAACCCCCAGGTCTTGGCGGTCAGCACCGACGGATAGCCCATCTCGCCCGTCTTCGCCATGAGGGCGAGGCGCACGGCGCGGCTGGTGGCGTCGCCTGCCGCCCAGGATTTGCGCGATCCGGTATTCGGTGAGTGACGATAGGTTCGGAGGCTCTGGCCGTCGACCCATGCAAGCGACACGGCATTGATGATTTCTTCGCGGCTCAAGCCCAGCATCTGCGCCACGACTGCGGTCGAAGCGACCTTCACCAGCAAGACGTGATCTAGGCCGACCTTGTTGAACGAATTTTCCAGCGCAATGCAGCCCTGGATTTCATGCGCCTTGATCATGCCGGTCAGCACATCTTTCATCGGGAGCGGCTTCTTGCCGGCGGCGACGGCATTGCGCGACAGCCAGTCGGCTGTGGCGAGGATTCCGCCGAGATTGTCAGAAGGGTGGCCCCATTCGGCCGCCAGCCAAGTGTCGTTGAAATCGAGCCAGCGGATCATGCAGCCGATGTTGAACGCCGCCTGCACCGGGTCGAGCTGGAACTGGGTGCCGGGCACCTTGGCGCCATTGGGGACGACAGTGCCGGGAACGATAGGGCCCATGAGTTTGGTGCAGGCCGGATAGGAGAGCGCCTCCAGACCGCAGCCCAGCGTGTCGATCAGGCAATTGCGCGCGGTGTCGTAGGCAACCTTGCTCTTGATCTGGTAGCGGGTGACGTAGTCGACGATGTCCGTCAGGACCTGGTCCGGTTTCGGGCGTACGTTGGAAATGTGGGACGACATGCTGTTCCTTTGGGTTTGATAGTCTGTGTCTGAGAGTGGGGCTACGAAAAAACACAAGCGGCGCAAAGATAACCGAAATCGGTTCTTTGCGCCGCCGCGGGCTATGAGCTTACTTGCGCTTTTCGATTGGCACGTACTTCAGGTCGTCCGGTCCGATGTAATTGGCTGCGGGGCGGATGATCTTGCCGTCGATGCGCTGCTCGATTACGTGAGCGGCCCAGCCGCTGGTGCGCGAAATCACGAAAATCGGCGTGAACATGGAGGTAGGCACGCCCATCATGTGGTAGCTCACCGCAGAGAACCAGTCGAGGTTGGGGAACATCTTCTTCTCGCGCCACATGACGGTCTCGAGGCGCTCGGCGATGTCGAACATCTTCATGTCGCTGCGCGCCTTGGAGAGCTTCCTCGCGACTTCCTTGATCACCTGGTTGCGCGGATCGCCGATGGTGTAGACGGGGTGGCCGAAGCCGATGACGACTTCCTTGTTGGCCACGCGCTGCACGATGTCCTGCTCCGCCGCATCCGCGTTCTCATAGCGTTTTTGCACTTCGAAAGCGACTTCGTTGGCACCGCCGTGCTTCGGGCCGCGCAGGGCGCCGATGCCGCCGCAGATGGCGCTGTGCATGTCGGAACCTGTACCGGCGATGACGCGGCAGGTGAAGGTGGAAGCGTTGTACTCGTGCTCGGCGTAGAGGATGAGCGAGGTGTGCATCGCCTTGACCCACAGGTCCGAGGGCTCCTTGCCGTGGAGCAGGTGCAGGAAATGCCCGCCGATGGAATCGTCGTCGGTCTCGACTTCGATGCGGCGGCCGTTGTGGCTGTAGTGGTACCAGTAGAGCAGCATCGAGCCGAGCGAAGCCATCAGCTGATCGGCGATGTCGCGCGCGCCGGGATGGTTATGGTCGTCTTTTTCCGGGAGCACTCCGCCAAGGACCGATACGCCGGTGCGCATCACATCCATCGGATGCGCAGAAGCCGGCATCCACTCCAGCGCCGCCTTGACGTTGGCCGGCAGGCCGCGCAGGGACTTGAGTTTCAGCTTGTAGCCTTCGAGCTCGGCGCGGTTGGGCAGCTTGCCGTGCACCAGCAGGTAAGCGATTTCCTCGAATTCGCAGGCGTCGGCGATGTCCAGGATATCGTAGCCGCGATAGTGCAGGTCGTTGCCGGAGCGGCCGACTGTGCACAGCGCGGTGTTGCCAGCGGTGACGCCAGACAGCGCGACCGATTTTTTCGCTTTCGGCGCGACCGGAGTCGCGCTTTCCTCTTGCCCTTGGCTCATGACTTCTCCTTTGCAAAAAGTTGATCCAGCTTGGTTTCGTACGAGTGATAGTCGAGATAGTCGTACAGCTCGCTGCGCGTCTGCATGCTGTCGACTACGTTCTTTTGCGTGCCGTCGCGGCGCACCGCCTTGTAGACGTTGAGCGCCGCCTTGTTCATGGCGCGGAAGGCCGACAGCGGATAGAGCACGATCGCGACATCGGCCGAGCGCAGTTCGTCGACGCTGAAATAGGGCGTGGATCCGAACTCGGTGATATTGGCGAGGATGGGAACTTTCACCGCGGCGGCGAACTGGCGGTACATCGACAGCTCGGTCATCGCTTCGGGGAAAATGCCGTCTGCGCCGGCTTCGACGCAGGCCACCGCGCGCTCGATGGCGCGATCCAGGCCTTCGACCGCGAGGGCGTCGGTACGCGCCATGATGAAAAAATCCGGGTCGGTTCGGGCGTCGACCGCAGCCTTGATGCGATCGACCATCTCCTGTTTGGATACGAGTTCCTTGCCGGGCCTGTGGCCGCAGCGTTTGGCACCGACCTGATCCTCGATGTGCAGGGCGCCGGCACCGAATTTGATCAGAGACCTGACGGTGCGGGCCACGTTGAAGGCGCTGGAGCCGAAGCCGGTGTCGACATCAACCAGCAGCGGCAGGGAACAGACGTCGGTGATGCGGCGCACGTCGGTGAGCACATCGTCGAGGTTGCTGATGCCCAGATCAGGGAGTCCGAGCGAGCCGGCTGCCACGCCGCCGCCGGACAGGTAGATTGCCTTGAAGCCGCTGCGCTCGGCCATGCGCGCATGGTAGGCGTTGATGGCGCCGATCACCTGCAGCGGCTTCTCTTGCTGCATCGCGTTGCGAAATTTGGCCCCTGCCGACATCGATTTTTCTGACATATTAGCCTTTCAAGAAGCGCCGCGAGCGCGAAGGATACGAAGATAATGCAGGGAACAGTTTAATGCACATCAAACGTTTGCATCTTTTTTTGCATTGTTCCGCATCCGGCTCGCGAACTGGTGCGCCGGCGACAATCCGGAGCCGAGGGCGTGGAACGGGGCAAGCGTGGGAAAAAGAGAGTGATCTGGACGGGCGGGAACGCGCCAAAATGCCCGGACGCCGGGATTCGCTGCCTGATGGGCAGGAGCGGGCGGGGGATGGCTGATCCGGAAACGCGGTCTGCGATTTCCGGATCAGACTTTCATGCAAGGACTGAAATCAGCCCAGCAGGTGTTTCACGCCGTCGCGCTCTTCGTGCAATTCCTTGAGCGTGGCGTCCATGCGGGCGCGGGCGAAATCGCTGATTTCGACGCCCTTGACGAGCTGATAATCGCCGTTCTTGCAGGTCACGGGCTGGCCGTAGAGCACGCCTTCCGGGATGCCGTAGCTGCCATCGGACGGTATTCCCATGGTGATCCAGTCGCCGTCTGGCGTGCCCAGCGACCAGTCGCGCATGTGGTCGATAGCCGCGCTGGCCGCGCTGGCCGCCGAAGACAGGCCGCGCGCCGCGATGATCGCCGCACCGCGTTTTTGCACCGTGGGGATGAAATTGGTTTCGAGCCAGGCCTGGTCGTTGATCAGGGACCAGACTTTCTTGCCTTCGCATTCCGCCTGGAACAGGTCGGGATATTGCGTGGCGGAATGATTGCCCCACACCGTCATCTTGCGCAGGCCGGTGACCGGCTTGCCGGTCTTGGCGCTGATTTGCGACAGCGAGCGGTTATGGTCGAGGCGCATCATGGCGGTGAACTGCCGCGGCGACAGGCTGGGCGCGTTTTTCATGGCGATGAGCGCATTGGTGTTGGCCGGGTTGCCCACGACCAGCACTTTCACTTTGCGGCTGGCGACTGCGTTGAGCGCCTTGCCCTGGGGCACGAAGATCGCGCCGTTGGCCTCGAGCAGGTCCTTGCGCTCCATTCCAGCGGTGCGCGGGCGGGCGCCGACGAGGACGGCGTAATCGGCGTCCTTGAAAGCCACCATCGGGTCGGAGGCGGGAACCATGCCTGCGAGCAGCGGGAAGGCGCAGTCCGCGAGTTCCATCATCACCCCGGTGAGGGCCTTTTGCGCTTTTTCGTCTGGAATTTCGAGCATCTGCAGGATGACCGGCTGGTCTTTGCCCAGCATTTCGCCAGAGGCGATGCGGAACAGAATGCTGTAACCGATCTGGCCGGCTGCGCCGGTGACTGCCACGCGTACGGGTGATTTGGACATTTTTTCTCCAATGATGGGTTGGCGGATTACGAAAGGTGATGGATCGCAGGTGAAAAGGCAGAATGTTGAGCGGCGGTTGAGTCGTCCATTGCGCTTTGATTGCGCTACGCAGACTTTGCCGCAAACAATAACCGCCGACATTGATACAAATCAAAGTCGGCTGTCGATCTTCGGCCAAAATCGAAAATCGTTAAGGCAGGGCAGGATACGCAAATGGGTCCGGAAGAACTGAACCGCCTGCGCTGGCAATGCCGCCGCGGTCTGCTCGAACTGGATCTGGTACTGGAGAGCTTTCTGGAGAAATACGGCGAACAACTGCAGGGGGAGCGCCTGGATTCATTCCGGGCCCTTCTGGCTTTTTCAGACAACGAGATATTGGATCTAGTCAGCGCGCGCATCGAGTGCAGCGATGCGAGGTTTGCAGAGGTGGTGCATTTGATGCGCGATTGCCGGGATCGTACCGGTTCTCAACGTTCAACCAATCGATAGAGGAGATCAGGCACATGACACAGCTAAAAGACAAGTTGTCGGAAAAGATTCTGGCGCACCGTCCCCGTACGGCCAAGCTCAACAAGGAGTTTGCAGACGTTGTCATCGACAAGGTCGATATCGGGCAGTGCATGGGCGGCGCCCGCGACATCAGGTGCCTGGTCACCGACATTTCCTACCTCGATCCGCAGGAAGGGATTCGCTTCCGGGGCAAGACCATCCCGGAAACCTTTGCGGCCCTGCCCAAGGCGCCCAAATCCGCGTACCCGACCGTGGAGTCCTTCTGGTACTTCCTTCTGACCGGCGATGTTCCGACCCAGGCCCAGGTGGACGAAGTCGTCGCAGAGTGGAAAGCGCGCCAGGAAGTTCCCAAGTACGTGTTTGACGTGATCCGCGCCCTGCCGCGGGACAGCCACCCGATGGTCATGCTTTCCACCGGTATCCTGGCCCTGCAGAAGGATTCCAAGTTCGCCGCTCACTACAACTCGGGCAAGTTCAACAAGATGAACGCCTGGGAATCGCTGTACGAGGACGCCAGCGACGTCGTTGCCCGCATCCCGGTCATCGCCGCCTTCATTTACAACCTGAAATACAATAACGACAAGCAGATCGCCATCGATCCCAAGCTGGACATGGGCGCCAATTTCGCCCACATGATAGGGCAGAGTGAAGAGTACAGAGACGTGGCCCGGATGTACTTCATCCTTCACTCCGACCACGAATCCGGCAACGTTTCTGCGCACACCACCCACCTTGTGCACTCGGCATTGTCCGATCCGTACTACGCGTATTCCGCCGGCCTCAACGGCCTTGCCGGCCCGCTGCACGGCCTCGCGAACCAAGAGGTGCTCAGCTGGACCATGAAGTTCCAGGAGAAGTACTGCAAGGGCATCGAGCCCACCAAGGAACTGATCACAAAAGCCCTCTGGGATACCCTCAATTCCGGCCAGGTCATTCCGGGCTACGGCCATGCCGTTCTGCGCAAGACCGATCCGCGCTATATGTCGCAGCGTGAATTCTGCCTCAGGACCCCGGGCCTCAAGGACGATCCGCTGTTCAAGCTGGTGTCCATGATATTCGAGGTGGCACCGGGCGTTCTCGGCGAGCACGGCCACACAAAGAATCCGTGGCCCAACGTCGACGCGCAGTCTGGTGTGATCCAGTGGTACTATGGAATCAAGAACTGGGACTTCTATACCGTCCTCTTCGGCGTGGGGCGTGCTCTTGGCTGCATGGCCAATATCACCTGGGACCGCGCCTTGGGCTATGCCCTCGAGCGCCCCAAGTCCGTCACCACTGACATGCTCGAGAAGTGGGCGGCCGAAGGCGGCAGGAAGTAAAAGAGGCGCAGTTCTTCAGCGCAGGGACGGGGGCTGCTGCTTTGCAACAGCCCCTCGGTTTGCGTTCGTATGCGGCGCCGCCGGCGTGGTGAACATTCGGGCCCGTGCCGCTCTGACTGAATGATCGCTTGGTTCTCCGACGTGGATGATAGGGGCTGAACGGTGACGACGGGTCGAACAGATGATTCCTCCCAGGCGATGCCCGACTTCACGGAAGGGATCAAGAAGGACGTCGCCGAGATCAAGTTCCTCATTCACGACCTTCGGGTCGAGGGCTTTTTCAACGAGATCCTGCATTACCACGTCACCCTGAACACCGACCTCGAGATCTACAACATCGAGCAGGCGCAGGTTTTGCACGCGGCCGACGTGCAGGAATTGAAGTCCAAGCTCGGCGCCGTGCGCAAGGCGTTCCTGGACTACTCGAACGCGGTGAAGAGTTTCTCTCCGGATCGTACGATCCTGCTGCTCGGCCGCCGCTACGTCGACGCCATCCACGAGACCTGCCATCTGATTCTCAGCCCGCTGTGGGGGCGCTCGGATCAGGTGCTTTCCTTTTTGCCCAAGGAGGCGCGCTCGGTGCGCTCGCGGCGCCATTATCGCGACTGCATCGGCTGGCTTTACGGCGTGCACCTGCGCATTGCGGCCTTTCGCGAAGAGGCCAATGATGCGAGCGTCCGGGAGGAGTTCGATGTCGCCGACGACCTCCGTGATTACACGCAGGACACCGTCCGCGGGTACGTGGTGGAGAAGGCCGAGGCGCGCGTGGAACTGCAACTCGAGCGGATGGACCACGCAGTCATCGCAGGCAGGCGTCCGCGCTTTCGCCGCATGTACTTCAACCTGGTGATGAATGCCGTCGACGCCATGGCCGGGCGCAAGGCGGGTGTGGTGCGCGTGAGTACCGTCGTGGAAGGTGACCGCGTGGCGCTGAGCGTGCGCGACGACGGCGTCGGCATGTCGCCGGAGAAGATCCAGCAGCTGCTCGCCGACCGCCAGACACTGGACGGAGAGATCCACTCGCTCGGTTTCGTGTTTGTGCGCCAGACGGTCGCAGAGTTCGGCGGCGAAATGACGATAGAAAGCGAGATCGGCAAGGGCACGACCATGACGCTGCACCTGCCCTGCCAGAAGGACAAGGTGTTGCAGCCGGACCCCTCATACACGAGCAAGTACCGCCTGCCGGAGAAATACCGTTCCGTCTCAGCGGAGCCCGACGCGGCGCGAGTTGCATCCAGGAGCGCGGCAGAGAGCAGAGGCGTGGCGGCGCCGCCAGCTTCGGCGCAGACGGCGCCAGTTCCGCCTCAGGCGGTGCCGGTCCCTGTCCCGCGGCAGGAGGTGCCTCCCAGCGGGGGCAGCGATGAGGGGCGCGCCTGCGGCAGCCTTCTTTTTGAAGCCTACCAGAAGTCCAGGGCCCAGTTCCCAGGGTGCATCTTCGCCATGGCCGTCACCGAGGAAGACCGGGTCGAAATGTTCACGCACAAGCCCTACGAGCGCGAATTCAACATTTCGCACGAAGACCTTTCGCCCATGTACTACCAGGCGACCTATCGCGGGCGCATGGAGGAGGACGAGCTAAAGCGCCCCTTTGTGATACTCAAGCCGCCACAGAGCGTCGGAGAATATTTCGATTTCAAGGATGTGATCGAGGCCGACCGTGGCCTGGAGCGCTTTACGCGCATGGTCCGGGACGAAGGCATACGAATCGCGCGCAAGCTCATCGCGACGGGGCTCGACCCGCAGATCCCGGTCCTCTATTCCGGCGCGCCCCGCTTCTTCCCCGCTCCTGCAGAGATGCACGGCACCACGCCCTTCCCGCTCGAGTTGATGGCGCGCCAGAGATTGTCCGCGGAAGAGAGTTAGGTCAAACTGACGGGGCGTGCAAAGGCGGCGGCGCGGATGCGCAGCCGTGTAAGCGAGTTCCAGTTCTGTTTGCGGTAGCCAACCAAGGTAAAGGAGATGGTGATGGAGTCCAAAGGCAAAGCCACGCTGACTTACGGCGACGGCAAGTCGATCGAGTTCCCCGTTTTCGGCGGTAGCGTCGGCCCCGACGTCATCGATATTCGCACGCTGTACGGCAAGACCGGGATGTTTACCTACGATCCGGGCTTCCTTTCCACGGCAAGCTGCCAGTCGAAGATCACCTACATCGACGGCGACAAGGGCGAATTGCTGTATCGCGGCTACCCGATCGAGCAGCTTGCCGCCAATTGCGACTTCCTGGAAACCTGCCACCTGCTGCTGTATGGCGAACTGCCGAACAAGGCGCAGAACGCGGATTTCGTGGACCGGGTGACGCACCACACCATGGTGAGCGAACAGATGCAGTTCTTCCTGCGCGGTTTCCGCCGCGACGCGCACCCGATGGCGGTGCTGACCGGGCTGGTGGGCGCCATGTCGGCCTTCTATCACGACTCGCTCGACATCAACAATCCGCAAGACCGCGACATTTCGGCGCTGCGCCTGATCGCGAAAATGCCGACGCTGGTCGCCATGTCCTACAAGTACTCCCTCGGTCAGCCGTACATCTATCCGCGCAACGATCTGTCCTACACGGCGAACTTCATGCGCATGATGTTTGCCACGCCGTGCGAGGAATACAAGCCGAACGAGGTCCTGGTGCGCGCGCTGGACCGCATCTTTATCTTGCACGCCGATCACGAGCAGAACGCCTCGACCTCCACGGTGCGCCTGTGCGGCTCCTCCGGAACGAACCCGTTTGCCGCGATCGCGGCCGGCGTCGCCTGTCTGTGGGGGCCGGCGCACGGCGGTGCGAACGAAGCCTGCCTGAACATGCTGCAGGACATCCAGGCACAGGGCGGCGTGGCCAAACTGGGTGAATTCGTCGCCAAGGTGAAGGATCCGAACTCCGGCGTGCGCCTCATGGGCTTCGGCCACCGTGTCTACAAGAACTACGACCCGCGCGCCAAGCTCATGCGCGAAACCTGCTACGAGGTGCTGAACGCGCTCGGCCTGGAGAACGACCCCCTGTTCAAGCTGTCGATGGCGCTGGAGAAAGTGGCGCTCGAGGACGATTACTTCGTCAAGCGCAAGCTCTATCCGAACGTGGACTACTACTCGGGCATCGTGCAGAAGGCGCTGGGCATCCCGGTGTCGATGTTCACCGGCATCTTCTCGCTTGCACGGACAGTGGGCTGGATCGCGCAGTGGCAGGAGATGATCTCCGATCCGGAATACAAGATCGGCCGGCCGCGCCAGTTGTTCAACGGCAGCACGACGCGCCAGGTCAAGCCTATCGACAAACGCTGAAAAGAACGGCAAGATAAAGCCGTACCCAGCGAAGGGTACGCTGGGGGCGCCAGGAAAGGTCGGCGTTCCCGCGTAGCCTTCGTTTCATTTGTGGGCCCTGTATTTTCCCCTCTCTGACGCGAGCTGCCGCGATGATGAAACAATTCCAGAGCAACTCCTACCTGTTCGGCGGCAATGCCCCGTACGTCGAGGAACTGTACGAGTCCTACCTCGACAATCCGGGTTCGGTGCCGGAACAATGGCGCGAGTATTTCGACCAGATGCAACTCGTGCCGGGCACGGGCAAGACGGCCGAGATCCGCGACGTGGCGCATGCGCCCATCGTCGAGTCCTTCGCCATGCGCGCCAAGGAGGGCACGCTGCGCCCGGGCGCGACGCAGAACGACCTGACCGTCGCGCGCAAGCAGGTCTACGTACAGCAGCTGATCGCCGCCTACCGCAACCTCGGTTCGCGCTGGGCGCAGCTCGACCCGCTCAAGCGCCAGGAACGGCCGCATATTCCCGAACTCGAGCCGGCGTTCTACGACCTGACCGAACCCGACATGGATACGCAGTTCGACGCGGCGAGCCTGTATTTCGGCGCGGAGCGCATGACCCTGCGCGAGATCATCAAGGGCCTGCGCGAGACCTACTGCGGCACGATCGGCATCGAATACATGTATATCACCGACCCGGCGCAGAAGCGCTGGGTGCAGCAGCGCTTCGAATCGATCCGCTCCGTGCCCACGTTTTCCGCCGATACGAAGAAGCATATCCTGGACCGCCTCACCGCCGCCGAGACGCTGGAGAAGTACCTGCATACCCGTTATGTCGGGCAAAAGCGCTTCTCGCTCGAAGGCGGGGAGAGCGTCATTCCCTGCGTCGACGAGCTGATCCAGCGCTGCGGCAGCCAGGGCGTGCAGGAGATCGTTGTCGGCATGGCGCACCGCGGGCGGCTCAATGTGCTGGTCAACGTGCTGGGCAAGATGCCGAAGGACCTGTTCGCCGAGTTCGAAGGCAAGCACGCGGACGACCTGCATTCCGGGGACGTCAAGTACCACAAGGGCTTTTCCTCCGACGTGTCGACGCCCGGCGGCCCGGTGCACCTGTCGCTCGCGTTCAATCCCTCGCACCTCGAAATCGCCAACCCGGTGGTGGAGGGGTCGGTGCGCGCGCGCCAGCGCCGGCGCGGCGACAAGGACGGGAACCAGGTGATGCCCATCCTGCTGCACGGCGACGCTGCTTTCGCCGGGCAGGGCGTGGTGATGGAAACGCTGAATCTGTCGGACACGCGCGGCTACGGTACCGGCGGCACGGTGCACATCGTGATCAACAACCAGATCGGCTTTACGACGTCCGATCCGCGCGATTCGCGCTCCACGCTGTATTGCACGGACGTGGCGAAGATGGTGGAGGCGCCGATATTTCACGTCAACGGCGACGACCCCGAGGCCGTGGTGCTGGTGACCCAGCTCGCGCTGGATTTCCGCATGGAATTTCATCGCGACGTCGTGGTGGACATCGTCTGCTTTCGCAAGCTCGGGCACAACGAGCAGGACACGCCTTCGGTCACGCAGCCGCTGATGTACAAGCGCATCGCCGCGCACCCGGGGACGCGCAAGCTCTATGCAGACAAGTTGCTCGCGCAGGGCGTGGTCGGCGAATCCGACGCCGAGGAACTGATCAAGAGCATGCGCACCGCGCTCGACGCCGGGCTGCACACTGCCGATCCGGTAATCTCCAATTTCAAGAGCCAGTATGCGGTCGACTGGGTGCCGTTCATCGATCGCAAATGGACCGACGCCGCCGATACGGCGGTGCCGCTGGCCGAACTGCAGCGCATGGCGCAGCGCATCACCGACATCCCGGCGGACTTCAAGCTGCATTCCCTGGTGGAGAAAGTCGTCGCTGACCGCAGGGCCATGGGGGAGGGCAGGCTGCCGGTCGACTGGGGCATGGCGGAGCACTTCGCCTACGCCACGCTGGTTGCAAGCGGCTATGCCGTGCGCCTCTCGGGGCAGGATTCCGGCCGCGGCACCTTCGTCCACCGCCATTCCGTGCTGCACGATCAGAAGCGCGAGAAATGGGATTCCGGCACTTTCATACCGCTGCAGCACATCAGCGAGAAGCAGGCGCCGTTCACCGTGATCGATTCGGTGCTGTCGGAAGAGGCGGTGCTGGGCTTCGAGTACGGCTATGCGTCGGCCGAGCCGAACGAACTGGTCATCTGGGAGGCGCAGTTCGGCGATTTCGCCAACGGTGCCCAGGTGGTTATCGACCAGTTCATTTCCTCTGGAGAAACCAAGTGGGGCCGGGTCTGCGGACTGGTGATGATGCTGCCTCACGGTTACGAAGGGCAGGGGCCGGAGCATTCATCGGCGCGGCTGGAGCGCTATTTGCAGCTTTGCGCCGAACACAATATGCAGGTGGTGGTGCCGTCGAATGCGGCGCAGATATTCCACCTGCTGCGCCGGCAGATCATCAGGCTGTTCCGCAAGCCCCTGATCATCATGACGCCCAAGTCGCTGCTGCGGAACAAGGAAGCGATGTCGCCCCTGGCGGATTTCGCCAAAGGGCAGTTTCATACGGTCATCGGCGATACCGAGCAGGCCGACCCGGAATCGGTAAAGCGCATCATCTGCTGCAGCGGCAAGGTCTACTACGATCTGGTGGCGGAGCGGCGCGAACGCAATATCAAGGGCACGGCGATCATCCGCATCGAGCAGCTTTATCCGTTTCCGCACAAGGCGTTCGCCGCCGAGATGAAGCGCTATCCGAACGCCACCCAGGTGGTATGGTGTCAGGAAGAGCCGCAAAATCAGGGCGCCTGGTATCAGACGCGGCACTATTTCGCCGAGAACCTGCGCGAGGACCAGAAACTCCAGTATGCCGGCAGGGCTTCGTCCGCGTCGCCCGCGGTCGGCTATTACGCCAAGCACCAGGAACAGCAGAAGGCCTTGATCGCGGCAGCGTTCGGCAAGTTCAAAGGGCCGGCGTCGTAGGATCGAATATCCTGTAACATCTTTGTTGCCGATGCAGATGTCTTGCTCAGGCGAAAAGGCAATGCCACCGGGCGCGAAACGCGCACTTGTTTTTGAGTTGTACGCGGCCGCAGGGATCCCCGAGAGCCGCGAAAAAACTGAACGGAGTAGCCATGTTAGTCGAAGTGAAAGTGCCGCAGCTGTCCGAATCCGTAGCCGAAGCAACGCTGCTCAGCTGGCACAAGAAGGTGGGCGACGCCGTCGCCCGCGACGAAAATCTCATCGATGTCGAGACCGATAAAGTGGTGCTGGAACTGCCGGCGCCCGCGGGCGGCGTTATCACCCAAATCGTCAAGGCGGACGGCGGCACCGTCGTCTCGGGCGAGGTGATCGCAATCATCGATACTGCGGCGGACTCGGCTGCGGCCGCAGCCAAGGCGGCCGAGCGGCCCGCGGCGCCGGTGGCCCAGGCGGCGCAACAGGTTTCGGATCAGAGCAACCTGATGCCGGCGGCGCGCAAGATGGTTGAGGACAACAAACTCGACCCCAAGTCCATCGCCGGCAGCGGCCGCGACGGCCGCGTGACCAAGGCCGACGTCATTGCGCATCTGGAAGGCGGCGGCACGGTGCGGCCTGCGGCGTCCCTCCCCGCGCCGGCGCCTGCAACGGCGAGGACGGCGTTGCCGGAGGTGCGGGCGCCCATCAACGTGGACAAACTGCTCTCCGACCGGCCCGAACAGCGTGTGCCGATGTCGCGCCTGCGCGCACGCGTCGCCGAGCGACTGCTGCAGTCGCAGGCCACCGCTGCGATCCTCACGACCTTCAACGAGGTCAACATGCAGCCGGTGATGGATCTGCGTGCAAAGCACAAGGACAAATTCGAGAAGGAGCACGGCGTGAAGCTCGGCTTCATGTCGTTCTTCGTCAAGGCCGCGGTGTATGCGTTGAAGAAGTACCCGATCGTGAACGCCTCGGTGGACGGGAACGAAATCGTCTATCACGGCTATTGCGACATCGGTGTGGCCGTGGGCAGCCCGCGCGGACTGGTGGTGCCGGTGTTGCGCGACGCCGATCAGATGAGCTTCGCCCAGATCGAGAAAACCATCGCCGATCTGGGCAGGCGGGCAGGCGAAGGCAAGCTCACGATGGAAGAACTCACCGGCGGCACCTTCTCCATCTCCAACGGCGGCGTGTTCGGCTCCATGCTTTCGACGCCCATCATCAATCCGCCGCAGTCGGCCATTCTCGGCATTCACGCCACCAAGGAGCGGGCGGTGGTGGAGAACGGCCAGATCGTGATCCGGCCGATGAATTATTTCGCCATGTCCTACGACCATCGCATCATCGACGGCCGCGAGGCGGTATTGTCACTGGTGGCGATGAAGGACGCGCTGGAAGACCCGGTGCGCCTGTTGCTCGAATTGTAGTTCCAGGAGGGGGAGCGGGGAGTATGCAGTGCTCCGCTCCCTTCGCCCCGCAGGCCCTATCCCCATGGAATTCAGAACATGCTCAAGTCATATGAAGTAGTCGTCATAGGCGCCGGCCCGGCCGGCTACGTCGCCGCGATTCGCTGCGCACAACTCGGATTCTCCACCGCGGTCATCGACGAATGGAAGAACGACAAAGGCGAGGCCAGGCTTGGCGGCACCTGCCTCAATGTCGGTTGCATTCCGTCCAAGGCGCTGCTGGAATCGTCCGAGAATTACGAGCGTGTCGCCTACAAGTTCGGCAATCACGGCATATCCGTCACGGGCGCCAAGATCGACGTCGCGAAAATGCAGGCGCGCAAGGACAAGATCGTGTCCCAGCTCACCGGCGGCATCGAGATGTTGTTCAAGAAGAACAAGATCACCTGGCTCAAGGGCCACGGGAAATTCTCGGGCAGCGGCGAGAAATACATGATCGAAGTCACCGACGGCGGCAAATCCGAAATCATCGAGGCCAACCACGTCATCATCGCCACAGGTTCCACCGCGCGCCATCTGCCTGGACTGCCGGTGGACAACGAGACGGTATGCGACAACATCGGCGCGCTGGCTTTCAATGCGGTGCCGGACAAGCTGGGGGTCATAGGCGCCGGCGTGATCGGGCTGGAGCTGGGCAGCGTATGGCGGCGCCTGGGCGCGAAGGTCACCATTCTGGAAGCGCTGCCGGATTTTCTCGCCGCGGCCGATACGGCGGTGGCAAAGGAAGCGTGGAAAGTATTCGTCAAGGAGCAGGGGCTGGAGATCAAGCTCGGCGTGAAGATCGGAAAAGTGACCCGCGGCAAACGCGGGGTCACGGTCGAATACGAGACCAGCGAAGGCAAGCAGGCACTGGACTGCAACAAGCTGGTGGTGTCGGTCGGCCGTGTTCCCAACACGACCAATCTTGGCGCCGAGGCCGTCGGTCTGAAGATCAGCGAGCGCGGCCTGATCGAAGTCGACGAGCATTGCCGCACCAGCCTCCCCAATGTCTATGCGGTCGGCGACGTGGTGCGCGGGCCCATGCTCGCACACAAAGGCATGGACGAGGGCGTGATGGTGGCCGAGCGCATCGCCGGGCAGGCGGGCCAGGTCAATCTGGATACCATCCCCTGGGTCATCTATACCGCGCCGGAAATCGCCTGGGTGGGCAAGGCGGAGCAGCAGTTGAAGGCCGACGGAGTCGCCTACCGCGTCGGCCAGGTGCCGTTTTCGCACAACGGCCGCGCCATGGGGCAGGACGAAACCACCGGCTTCGTAAAGATACTGGCCGACGCCAAGACCGACCGCATCCTGGGCATCCATATCATCGGATCCCATGCATCGGAGATGATCGCCGAGGCGGTGGTGGCGATGGAATTCGGTGCCAGCTCGGAGGACATTGCGCGCATCTGCCATGCACACCCGTCGCTGTCCGAGGTAGTGCACGAAGCGGCGCTGGCGGTGGACAAGCGCGCCTTGCACATGTAGGCGCGGCCGGGGAGATCGTTCCCGTCGCGCCGGCGTTCAGGTTTCACATTTCAATTCCAAATCAGAAAAGGCGTTTCCGCATGGACAAATTCAAGGCATTTCGCATCAATGAAGTGGACAAGAAGACCGTTTCCGCATTCGCCGAAATGACGCTGGCCGAACTCGACCCGGGAGAGGTGGTGATACGCGTCGCCTATTCCGGCGTCAACTACAAGGATGCGCTCGCCGCGACCGGTGCCGGCAAGGTCATCCGCCGCTATCCCTGCGTGGGCGGCATCGATTTGTCCGGTACGGTGGTCGAATCGAGCGACGCGCGATTCGTGAAGGGGGATGCGGTGATCGCGACCAGTTATGACATAGGCGTCGCGCACCACGGCGGTTACGCGGAATATGCGCGGGTGCCGGCCGACTGGGTCGTTCCCATGCCCAAGGGGCTCAATCTGTTCGAGGCCATGGCCTTGGGAACCGCGGGCTACACCGCCGCACTGGGCGTGGTGCGCATGCAGGCAAATGGCCTCGCGCCGGCGAACGGCCCGGTGATCGTCACCGGCGCCAGCGGGGGCGTGGGCTCGATTGCGGTGGATATTCTCGCCGGACTGGGCTATCACGTGGTCGCGCTGACCGGCAAGGAGGGTGAAACCGAGTATCTGAAGGGGCTGGGCGCAAAGGAGGTGAAACTGCGCCAGAGTCTGGATCTGGCCAAGGTACGGCCGCTGGACAAGGCGGTATGGGCCGGCGCCGTGGACAACCTTGGCGGAGACGTGCTGGCCTGGATTGCGAGCGGCATGCTGCAGGGGGGCACCATTGCCAGCATCGGCCTCGCGGCCAGCCCTACGCTCAACACCACCGTGCTGCCCTTCATCCTGCGCGGAGCCAGCCTGCTGGGCATCGATTCCGGCTACACGCCGATGGCGCTGCGAAGGCAGGTCTGGCAGCACCTCGCCACCGACATGAAGCCCAAGCATCTTGCCGGCATGACGCGCACCATCGCCTTCGAGAATCTTCCCGGAGTGTTCGACGACTTCATCAAGGGCAAGGCCAAAGGCCGGCTGGTGGTCGATCTGGCCGCGTAATCGACAATAAACGGCCGCTGTAAGCCAAGAGTAAGCTGGCGGTAGCATAGTTTTGCAGCCGCGCGCGAACCGGCGAGTGGCAGAAAAAAAGGGGGAGAACATGGGGGCGAAATACCAGCAATTTCACCAGCGCTCGATCAGCGACCCGGAAGGGTTCTGGGGCGAACAGTCCGGGCTGATCCACTGGAACAAACCGTTTTCCAGGGTGCTGGATTACAGCCGGCCGCCGTTCGCGAAATGGTTTGTCGGCGGCGAGACCAACCTCTGTTACAACGCGGTCGACCGCCACCTCAAGGATCGACCGGACCAGAACGCGCTGATTTTCATCTCCACCGAGACCGACACGGAGAAGGCCTACAGCTTCCGCGAGCTGCACGCCGAGGTCAACCGCTGCGCCGCGATGATGCAGGGGCTGGGCGTGTGCAAAGGCGACCGGGTGCTGATCTACATGCCGATGATCGCCGAGGCCTGCTTCGCCATCCTCGCCTGCGCCCGCATCGGCGCGATTCACTCGGTGGTCTTCGGCGGTTTCGCCTCGCACAGCCTGGCGAACCGCATCGACGACGCCAAACCGAAGCTCATAATCAGCGCCGACGCCGGATCACGCGTGGGCAAGGTCGTTTCCTACAAGCCTCTGCTGGATGAAGCGATCAGCCTGTCCAAGTTTCCGCCCAAGCATGTAGTCCTGGTCAATCGCGGGCTCGACAAGACCATGGAGCGCACCGCGGGGCGGGATCTCGACTGGGAAGAACTGCGGACCAAGCACATGAACGCGCAGGTGCCCTGCGTCTGGCTGGAGTCGAACGAGCCCTCGTACATTCTCTACACCTCGGGCACGACCGGCCTGCCCAAGGGCGTGCAGCGCGACGTCGGCGGCCATGCCGTCGCGCTGGCGGCATCGATGAAGCACATCTATTGCGGCAATGCCGGCGAGACCTATTTTTCGACCTCTGACATCGGCTGGGTGGTGGGGCATTCCTACATCATCTACGGGCCGCTCATCGCCGGCATGGCGACCATCATGTACGAAGGCACGCCTGTGCGTCCGGACGGCGGCATCCTGTGGAAGATCGTCGAGAAGTACAAGGTCTCGGTGATGTTTTCCGCACCGACTGCGATCCGGGTGCTGAAGAAGCAGGATCCGGCGTTCCTGAAGAAGTACGACCTGTCGACGCTCAAGTTCCTGTTCCTCGCGGGCGAACCGCTGGACCAGCCGACGGCGCAGTGGATTTCGGAAGGACTGGGGCGGCCCATCATCGACAATTACTGGCAGACCGAAACCGGCTGGCCCATCCTGGCCAATCCCATGGGCGTGGAGGACATTCCGCGAAAATTCGGCAGCCCCGGGTTCCCGATGTACGGCTATAACGTGAAGCTGCTGCATGAGTCGACGAGCGAGGAGGTGGGGACGGACGAAAAAGGCGTGGTAGCCATCGTGCCGCCGCTGCCGCCGGGGTGCATGAGCACGGTATGGGGCAACGACGAGCGCTTCGTCAAGACTTATTTCGAAACCATACCGGGCAAGATGGTGTATTCGACCTTCGACTGGGGCATACGCGACAAAGACGGCTACTACTTCATCCTCGGCCGTACCGACGACGTGATCAACGTCGCCGGCCACCGCCTGGGCACGCGCGAAATCGAGGAGGCGATCAGCTCGAATCCGGCAGTCGCCGAAGTCGCCGTGATCGGTGTCGCCGACCAGCTGAAAGGGCAGGTGCCGGTCGCCTTCGCCGTGGTCAAGGATCCGGCGCAGATCGCGAGCCGCGAAGGGCGCATGAAACTCGAAGGCGAGGTGATGAAGACGGTGGACCTGCAACTCGGCGCCATCGGGCGCCCGGCGCGCGTGCACTTCGTGACCATCCTGCCCAAGACGCGCTCGGGCAAGGTGCTGCGCCGCTCGATACAGGCGATCTGCGAAGGCCGCGATCCAGGCGATCTCACCACCATCGAGGACGTGAGCGCGCTGCAGCAGGTGCGGGACGCGCTGGCAGGCAAGGCCTGAGGGGGAGTGTGTTTTGACACCCGATCACATAGCAGAGTTCGCACGCGAACTGCTGGATGCGCACGACCGCGCCGAGCTCACCGCCTCCTTTGCCGGGCGTGATCCGGAATTCGACCTGGATGCGGCTTATCTGGTGGCGGCGCAACTGATGCAAACGCGACGCGATCGCGGCAGCAGGCCGATAGGACGCAAGATCGGATTTACCAATCGCAGCATCTGGGCGCTATACGGCGTCGACGCGCCCATGTGGGCGCATGTGTACGACGACACGGTGAGCCATGCGAAGGACGGCAAGGCCACGGTTTCGCTCGCCGGCACGGTGTCGCCGCGCATGGAGCCGGAAATCCTGTTCAAGCTGCGCTCCCCGGTTCCCGTCGCCTGCAACGATCCGGAGAGGCTCCTGCGTTCGTGCGAATGGTATGCGCACAGCGTGGAGATCGTGCACAGCCATTTCGACTGGAAGTTCAAACTGGCCGATGCCGCCGCCGACTGGGCCTGTCACGCGCGCCTCGTGATCGGCGCGCCGCAGACGATACGCGAGCAGGATATCCCCGGTCTGGCAAAGGCGCTGCCTGCGCTCAAGGCGGCGTTGCTCAAAGACGGCGTCAGAAGGATCGAAGGCAGCGGTGCCAACGTGCTCGGCAGCCCGGCCTTCGCGCTCGGCTTTCTTGCCGATCTGCTGTCGGAACAGCCGTTCATGGAACAACTCGCGGCCGGCGAAATCATCAGCACCGGCACCATCACCGACGCGCTGCCGGTCAAGCCGGGCGAAACCTGGTCGACCGAGATCACGGGCCTGCCGGTGCAGAACCTGACCATTACCTACACCGACTGACGGCGCGATGATAGCGCTGCTGCAGCGCGTGACGCAGGCCGCGGTCGAGGTTGACGGACAGAGCGTAGGCAGGATCGGCCCGGGACTCATGGTCCTCGTCTGCGCCGAGCGCGGCGATGCCGAGGCCGGCGCCGACCGGCTGCTCGAGCGCGTGCTCGGCTACCGCGTATTCGGCGACGCCGAAGGCAAAATGAACCTGAGCCTGCGCGACGTGCGGGGAGGCATGCTGCTGGTGCCCCAGTTCACGCTCGCCGCCGACACGCACAAGGGCATGCGCCCGAGCTTTACGCCGGCCGCGCCGCCGCAGGAGGGCGAGCGGCTGTTTCATTATTTCGTCGCAAGGGCGCGGGCCGCTCATGCGGCGGTCGAAACCGGACGCTTCGGCGCGCATATGCAGGTGAGCCTCACCAACGACGGCCCGGTGACCATATGGCTGAGGGTGGAGCCGGAGGGGAAATAGCCCGGCAACTTGCTACAATGCCGGTCTATGATCCATACACCTCCAGGCAGCAAACCGGTGCTCGGCCCCGAGTACCTGCAAAGCACGCGTTTCATCGACTCCGACAGCGAAGCGGTGCGCCGCTTCGCCCAGCAGACGGCGGGCGCGGAGACGGGCGACATCGGGCGCGCGGTGAAGCTTTTCTACGCCGTGCGCGACGGCATCCGCTACGATCCGTTTTCGATGCGCCTCGATCCCGAGATCTATGTCGCCAGCCATGTGCTGTCGGCGCCGTCCGCATACTGCATTCCCAAGGCCATCCTGCTCGCCGCCGCTGCCAGGGCGCTGGGCATTCCCTGCGCAGTCGGCCTGTCCGACGTGGTCAATCACCTGACCACGGAGAAGCTCAAGGCGCTGATGGGAGGCACCACCTATTTCATGCATCACGGCTACGCGGTGATGTACCTGGAAGGGCAGTGGGTGAAAGCGGCGCCTGCGTTCAACATCGAACTGTGCGACCGCTTCGGCGTGCTGCCGACCGAATTCGACGGCCGTTCGGATGCGATCTTCCAGCCGTATGACGCCAAGGACCGCCGCCACATGGAATATGTCAAAGACCACGGCATGTGGTCTGAATTTCCCTATGACAAGGTGGATGCGGACTTCCGCGCGTTCTATCCGATCAGCGCATTCGGCGCCGCCAATCCGGGCGAGAAATTCGAAGACGGGGTGCGTATTTCCTGACGCGCGGCCCCTGCAAGGCCTCAGTCCTCTTCGTGCTCCACCTTGTGCTGGGACACCAGTTGCGTCTGCATCTGGGCCGGTACCTGCGCGTAATGGCTGAATTCGACCGAATAAGATCCCTGGCCGCCCGTGAGGGAGCGCAGGCGGTTCTGGAAGTCGGTCAATTCGGCGAGCGGCACCTGGCCTGAGGTGCTGATGACCTCGGCCGAGCGCTGCTCGGTTCCCGTGATCTGGCCGCGCTTGGATGCGATCTCCGCGGTCATGTCGCCGACGTACGCCTCCGGCGCGTCGATATCGATGTTGACGATGGGCTCGAGCATGATGGGTGCGGCCTTGCTGAACGCGTCGATGATCGCCTTGCGCCCCGCCGAGACGAACGCGATCTCCTTCGAGTCCACCGGGTGGTGCTTGCCGTCGTATACGGTCACGCGCAGGTCATCCACCGGGTAGCCTGCGATCACGCCCGCGTCCAGCGCCATGCGCACGCCTTTTTCCACCGCCGGAATGTAGACTGTCGGTATCACTCCGCCTTTCACCTGGTCCACGAATTCATAGCCCTTGCCGCGCGCCAGTGGCTCGATGCGCAGGAATACTTCGCCGAATTGCCCGGCGCCGCCCGTCTGTTTCTTGTGGCGGCAATGACCTTCGGCCTTGCGGCTGATGGTTTCGCGGTAGGCGATGCGCGGCGGCTTCGTCGCGAGCTCCAGCTTGTATTGCTGCGTCAGCTTTTCCAGCTTGGTCCGCAAGTGCAGATCGCCGAGCGCCCGGATCACGGTCTCGTTCGTCGTCGGATGGCGCTCCATGCGGAAGCACGGATCTTCCAGTTCCAGCTTGTGCAAGACCTCGAACAGGCGCTGCTCATCGTTCTTCTTCTTCGTTTCCACCGCGAGTCCGTGCATCGGCACCGGGAATTCGAGCGGGCGCAGATGGATGTGGTCTTCGTCGTGCGAGTCGTGCAGCACCGCGTCGAACTCTATTTCCTCCACTTTCGCGACCGCCCCGAGATCGCCCGGGAATAGGGCATCGGTCTCGACGTATTCTTTCCCCTGCAGAAAATACAGGTGTGCGACCTTGAACGGGCGGCTGCCGTTCCCGACAAAGAGCTGCGAATCGCGCCTGACCGTTCCCTGGTGGACGCGAAATACGCCGAGCTTGCCCACGTAGGGGTCGATGATCACTTTGAACACGTGCGCGAGCACGTGTTGTTTCGGGTCGGGCTCGGCGTGGAATTCGACCGCGTCGGCGCCTTCGCCCTTGAGGAACGGCGGCGGGTTTCCTTCCATGGGATTCGGGGCGAGCCTGGCGAATATGTCCAGCAGTTCGGTGATGCCGGTCCCGTTCCGGGCGGAAGTGAAGCACACCGGTATCAGATGGCGTTCGCGCAGCGCCTTCTCGAACGGTGCGTGCAACTGTTCGGCGCTGACCTCGCCCTGTTCCAGATAGATCGCCATCAGCGCTTCGTCGACTTCCACCACCTGGTCCACCAGCGCCGCGTGCGCGGCCTTTACCGAGGAGAAGTCGGAATCGCCGTCCGGGTTGAAGAAGCAGTCGACGATGTCCTTGCCGCCGTGCGCCGGCAGGTTTATCGGGAGGCATTCCTTGCCGAAGGCTTGCTGGATGTCTTCAAGCAGCGCCGGCAGGTCGACGTTTTCGGCGTCTATCTTGTTGACCACGATCATGCAGCAGAGCTGGCGCGCCTGCGCCCACTTCATCATGCGCCGCGTGGCGAATTCGATGCCGGACTGGGCGTTGATCACGACGATCGCGGTCTCCACGGCGGCGAGCGCTCCGATCGCCTGGCCGCTGAAATCCGGATAGCCGGGCGTGTCGATCAGGTGAATATGGGTGTCGCGCCAGGCGAAATTGACCAGCGCAGAATTGAGCGAGTGGCCATAGGTCTTTTCGAGCGGGTCGAAGTCGCATACGGTATTGCCGCGCTCCACGCTTCCGAGCGCGCGGATCGCGCCGGCGCGGCCGAGCAGCGCTTCGGCGAGCGTGGTTTTGCCGGCGGCGCCGTGCCCGACCAATGCGACGGCGCGGATGGCTTCAGTGCTGTATTTTTGCATGGTGTTTCCTGAGATTTTCGAAGGCGGGGACGCTTGGAAGGAAATCACGTCATGGTCAAATTCTAGCATCGCCGGCGGAAGCATGCGCTCTTGCGCGCGGCAATACCGGCTGTATCAAAATGACTCTTGTTACGGGTTCTCAGAGGGTATTTAAGAATGAAGATCAAAAAACGTTTCATTCCGAGCGGAGCGAGGAATCTGCTTTTGAACAGAACAAAGAGGCAAATTCCTCAGCCTTCTGTTTTGGAATGGCAGCGGCTTTGAAACGATCTCTTAAGTGATTCTGAGCCGGCGGCCTAGTAATCGTCCAGCGCCCGCTCAAGGTGATCGATGTCGCCCCAGTGCTGCAGTTCCCATGCGCCCAGCCGATGGCGCAGGCGGTTGACGCCGGTATTGTGCAAGGGGAAGTTGCGCGGCGCCGCAAGCGGCATGGCCGTGACGTGCCGATAGAGTACCGCGAGCATGCCACCGTGCGTCACAACGGCCAGGGTCATTCCGGCGTGCCGCTCGGCGAGTTCGGCGAAGCAGGCGACGCAGCGTTCGAACAACTGGCGCATGCTTTCGCCTTCGGGGATGACGTAGTCGGGGTCATGGGACTTGAAACGGGCGTATTCATCCGGATAGCGCGATTGCACCTCGGCCGGCGTCAGACCCTGAAAAATGCCCATGTTGCGTTCGCGCAGGCGCGGTTCCACGACGATCTCATGGCCGGTGCGCGCCGCGATGGCGCCCGCCGTCTGTAGTGCGCGGCCCAGGTCGCTCGAGAGCAGCAGGTCGAAACGCTCGCTCGCAAGCCTCGCTCCCAGCGCCTTGACCTGGGCCAGTCCTTCTTCGTTGAGTACGCTGTTGAGGTGGCCCTGGAAGCGGCTCTCGCTGTTCCATTCGGTTTCGCCGTGGCGAATGGCGAGCAGATGCGTATCTACCGGCGGTCCCATGCGATCTAGCGCTTCGCCGTCCCGAGGGCGACCACGGCGCCGACGACGACCAGTGCGCCCACGATCTGCAACGGCGCTACTTGCTGGCCGAGTATGGGCCAGGCGAGAAACAGCACCGCGATGGGTTCGAAATTCAGCGCCGCCGAATTATTCAGGGCGTCCAGGCGCGGCAACAGCACGAACAGGGAAGTGAACGCGGTGCCGTAGAAGACCATCAGCAGACCCAGTCCCAGCCAGGCCCCGGGGTTCGCCGGCAGTGCGAGGTTGCCGGCCACCGCGCCCGCCGCAAGCAGCAGTACCGCGACCGTGCTCATGGTAAGAAAGGTGCGCAGCTTTCCGTCCACGTCCTTGAGCCAGCGCGAAGTGAGCAGCAGCGCCGTGG
>JAPLRD010000173.1:2498-7408 GCA_026399375.1 Pseudomonadota bacterium | reverse complement strand
GCAGCAGCGCCGTGGCGAAGGATATCGCCGCACCCAGCGCCCAGCCGACGCCGGCGCCGATCTCGGCCCAGCGTCCGGCAAGTCCGCCGCTGGCGCCGAATACGTCGAGCGCGAGGGTGAGCCCGGCGAGCGCGGTGGGCATCGCGATCAGCGCGCGCCGCGCCGGACGCTCCTTGTCCACCGCCCAGGAGAGGAGGGTGAACAGCATGGGGAAGGTATTGAAAGCGAGCAGCGCCAGCGCGACCGGGATGAGCGCGACCGCCGAGTAGAGGCAGTAGCTCTGCACCGCGATCAGCACGCCGATGCCGATCGCGCGCCAGCGCGTTGCCGCCGGCAGGGCCATGGACGTGCGGCTTGCGAGCAGCAGCGCCAGCACGAACAGCGCCGCGCCGATCGAGCGAACCGCCACCGCCGTGGTGATGTTGACGCCGTGGTTGAAGGCGTAGCGCGCGGCGATGTGGTTGCTGCCGAAGGTCGTGGCGATGACCATCAGCGTGGCAACGCTCACCCAGCGGGGGAACGGCTTGCCGTGCAACGCTAAGCCGCTCCGCGCGCAGCGGTGAACAAGGTCACGCCACGTTCACCGGGATCTTGAACTCCTTGATGCGCTTTTCCCACTCGGCCGGGCCGGTGTTGTGCACCGAGGTGCCGCTGGAATCCACGGCCACCGTGACCGGCATGTCTTTCACTTCGAATTCGTAGATGGCTTCCATGCCCAGGTCGCCGAAGGCGAGCACCTTTGATTTCTTGATCGCCTTGGCCACGAGGTAGGCGGCGCCGCCCACCGCCATAAGGTAGGCTGCCTTGTGCTTGCGGATCGCCTCTATCGCGACGGGGCCGCGCTCGGACTTGCCGATCATGCCGATGAGGCCGGTCTTGGCCAGCATCATCTCGGTGAACTTGTCCATCCGCGTGGCGGTGGTGGGGCCGGCCGGGCCGACGACTTCGTCTTTCACCGGATCGACGGGGCCGACGTAATAAATCACGCGGTTGGTGAAATCCACCGGCAGCTTCTCTCCCCTGGCCAGCATGTCCTGGATGCGGGCGTGCGCGGCGTCGCGGCCGGTGAGCATCTTGCCCGACACCAGCAGGATCTCGCCTTGCTTCCAGCCGGCCACTTCGGCGGGCGTGAGCGTGTCGAGGCTAACGCGCTTCGCCGAGGAGGCGGGCGCCCAGGTGACTTTGGGCCAGTCGTCAAGCGAAGGCGCGTCGAGCGAAACCGCGCCGGAACCGTCGAGCACGAAATGCGCGTGGCGCGTCGCGGCGCAGTTCGGGATCATGGCGATCGGCTTGTTTGCGGCGTGCGTCGGGTAGTCGCGGATCTTGACGTCGAGCACCGTGGACAGACCGCCCAGGCCCTGCGCACCGATGCCGAGGGCATTGATGCCGGTGTAGAGTTCGATGCGCAATTCCTCGATTTTGTTTTTCGGGCCGCGCGCGAGCAGTTCGTGCATGTCGAGCGGCTCCATCAGCACTTCCTTCGCCATCATCATCGCTTTCTCGGCGGTGCCGCCGACGCCGATGCCGATCAGGCCGGGCGGGCACCAGCCCGCACCCATGCTTGGAACGGTCTTGAGCACCCAGTCCACCACGGAATCCGAAGGATTGAGCATGGCGAATTTCGATTTCGCTTCCGACCCGCCGCCCTTTGCCGCAACCGTGACTTCGACCGTATTGCCGGGCACCACTTCCATGTGCACCACGGCCGGGGTATTGTCCTTGGTGTTCTTGCGCGTGAACAGCGGGTCCGTCAACACAGAGCCCCGCAGCGGATTGTCCGGATTGGCGTAGGCGCGGCGCACGCCCTCGTTGGCCGCGTCGGTGAGCGAGCCTTTGAAACCTTCCCAGCGCACGTCCATGCCGATCTTCAGGTACACGTTGACGATGCCCGTGTCCTGGCAGATCGGTCGGTGGCCTTCGGCGCACATGCGCGAATTGGTGAGGATCTGCGCGATCGCGTCCTTGGCCGCCGGAGCCTGTTCGCGCTCGTAGGCACGCCCGAGGTGCTCGAGGTAGTCCTTCGGGTGGTAGTAGCTGATGAACTGCAGCGCGTCGGCAATGCTCTGGACCAGGTCTTCCTGCTTGATGGTTGTCATGTTGATCTCGCTAGTGGGGTTTTTCCGGTTTGGCCGGGGCTGGCATGAGACGGTCGATGAAGGCGATGGCAATGGCCGAGACCACCAGGGTGATATGGATGATGGTCTGCCACAGCATGGTCTTCTCGTCCAGCCTGGATGCGCTCATGAAAGTCTGCAGCAGATGGATCGAAGAAATGGTGATGATGGCGGTGGCGAGCTTGACTTTGAGCACGGCCGCGTTGACGTGCGACAGCCATTCGGGTTCGTCCGGATGCCCCTCCAGTTCAAGGCGCGAGACGAAGGTCTCGTAACCGCCGACGATGACCATCACCAGCAGATTGGCGATCATCACCACGTCGATCAGGCCGAGCACGCGCAGCATGATGTCGGCTTCGGAGATGGAGGTGGCCTTGCTCACCAGGTGCCAGAGCTCGATGGTGAAATGGATCACATACACGCCTTGGGCCACGATCAGGCCCAGATACAGCGGCACCTGCAGCCAGCGGCTGAGGAAAATCAGGTTGGGCAGCGGTTTGAGTGGCCTCGGTGCGTCTTGTTGCATGATCCTGCCTTGGAGGGGGAAAGGCGCGCCGGCCCTTGCGGGGCCGGCATCGGTCTGCAGGGCTCGCAATCGGTGCCGAGTGCCAGACTTCGGCCCCGATCTTATCATCATTCACGCGCCCAAAATTGCCCGTGGATGCGTGCTGTTTCAGACAAGCCCGCCAACCCGCTGCGCTTCTGTTACGGGCTTCGCATAGCCAGTCCAGGCAAGCATTTCGTCGGCATGCTCACCCGGCGCAGGGAGCGGTCCTGCGGGCGGGGCCACCTCGCACCGGCGCGTGCGCAGTTGCGGCCGGTGGCGCAGGCCTTCGATCGTGTGCGCCGGGGCGTCGGTGATGCTCGCGGCGTCGAACGGCGCAATCAGGTCGGTTGCGCGCAATTGCGCCAACCATCCAGCGCCGGCGCCACGCTGTCCAGGTTTTCCAGCACGGTGACCCCTGCGATCTGGCGCCGGCCCAGGCCGGGATTGCTCCCGCCGGCCCAGATGGCGACCTCGGCCGGCAGCTGATTGCGCACCGCCTGCAGTCCGTCGCAGACCTGGGCGGAGGGGAAGGCTGCGCTGAATGAAATGGCGACGATGTCTACGTTCTGCGATCTGGCCGCGAGCGCGATGTCCCACACCGGCGTTTGCGTACCCAGCGAAATGCATGACGCCCCTTCGAGAGAAAACATCGCCTCGGCCATCAGCAGCCCGAGGTTGTGCTGTTCGCCTGGCAGGGTGGTGAGCAGCACCCGTGGCGGCCGTCCGACGTCGGGCATGGTGCCGATCGCGCCGCGCAGCACGCCCTGCAGCGCTTCGGTATAGAGGTGCTCCTCGTAAATCTGGAATCGTCCGTTCCTCCAGGCATCGCCTACCTGTTGGTTCAGCGGGCTCACCGTCTCGACCAGGAAGCGGTGCAGGCCCTGGCGCATCAGTCCCTGCGACAGATGCTTGCGCAGTTCGGCGAAGTCGTGACGCTTGATCAGATCGAGAACCATCTGAAGTTCGGCGGCGAGATCCTTGCCCGAGCCGTCGGCCTGAACCTCGCCCGGTCCCTGGCACAGGTCCTGCAGCGCCTCGAGCGAGTGTTCGACAAGCTTGCCGGGCCGCTGGCCGCGGTCCATCAAGCGCTTGATCATCCGAAGTTTTTCGACCTGCTCCGGAAGGTAGACACGCTCGCCATGAATATCCCGGCCCGGCTGCGGGAAGCGATAGCGGCGCTCCCACATGCGCAAGGTGTCCTTGGACAATCCGGTGTCGCGCTCTACGGCGCTTATGGTAAGCGGGGTCTGAATGGTATTTGGAGGCATTTATATTTGTCTAAGACAAAAAATTGACAATCGGCTTATATGACGATATATTAGCAAAATATAGTCTAATTGACTAGGACAAACAAAGTATTTCTTGAATTTAGTGCCGTAGGCCTCGCCTGGGAAACCGGCCGGGTTCGTCGTCCGCCAAGTCTGCCTCTTATTTCTTTTTTCGCAAGGATCGCCATGAATGCTCCAGAAAAGTTTTTCTTGGCCGACGTGCAAGCCACGGCCGATGCGCGCGCGGTCGCCATCGATCGCGTCGGCGTCAAATCGATCAAATTCCCGCTGCGCGTGCGCGGCGCCGGTGGCGTCGCGCAGTCGACCGTGGCAACGATCGATATGTACGTCGCCTTGCCGCATCACGTCAAGGGCACGCACATGTCGCGCTTTCTCGAGGTGCTGCACGCCGAGGGGCAGGCGCTGGACGCCGCCGTACTGCGCGGCCTGATGGACCGCATGCTCGAGCGCCTCGAAGCGCATTCCGGCTACATCGAAATGCGCTTCACCTATTTCATCGAAAAGCGCGCGCCGGTGTCCGGCGTGCCCAGCCTGCTCGATTACGAGGTCAAGCTGCGCGCCGAGGTCGACGCCAAGGGGCGCTTCGAGGCGTCGCTCAGCGTGCTCGCGCCGGTCACCAGCCTGTGCCCGTGCTCCAAGGAAATCTCCGACTACGGCGCGCACAACCAGCGCTCGCACATCACTATCGAGGCAGTGCTCAACGGCGCGCTGTCCATCGAGGAACTCGTCGCCATTGCGGAGAAGCAGGCCTCGTGCGAGGTCTACGGCCTGCTCAAGCGGCCCGACGAGAAGTACGTCACCGAACGCGCCTACGACAACCCCAAGTTCGTCGAGGACCTGGTGCGCGACATCGCGCTCGCGCTCAACGCCGAGCCGCGTATAGCCGCCTACACGGTCGAGTCCGAGAACTTCGAGTCCATCCACAACCACTCCGCCTACGCCCTGATCCGGCACGACAAG
>JAPLRD010000173.1:0-2489 GCA_026399375.1 Pseudomonadota bacterium | reverse complement strand
AACCAAGACGATTCAACCCGCCGCAAACGCATCGCCGTCGTCGGCGCCGGCATCGCCGGACTGTCCACGGCCTGGCTGCTGGCGAAGCGCCATGATGTGGTGCTGTACGAGGCCAACGCGTACCTCGGCGGCCATACCAATACGGTCGACGTGACCCTCGCGGGCGTGACGCATCCGGTCGACACCGGCTTCCTGGTGTTCAACCACCGCACCTATCCCAACCTCGTGGCCTTGTTCGAACTGCTCGGCGTGGAGACCGCGGCTTCGGAGATGTCGTTCTCGGTCAGCGTCGGCGACGCCTCCCGGCCGGGACTCGAATGGTCGGGCTGCAGCCTTGCGACAGTGTTCACGCAAAAGCGCAACCTCGTCTCCCCGCGCTTCTGGGGCATGCTGCGCGACATCCTGCGCTTCAACCGCGAGGCCACAGGGCTCGCGCGCTCGGGCGACAGCCGCGGCCGCACGCTCGAACGGTTCCTCGAGGAAGGCCGCTACGGGCAGGCGTTCCGCGAGGGCTACCTGCTGCCCATGATAGGCGCCATCTGGTCCTGTCCGACGAAAACCATGCTGGCATTTCCGGCCGCGACTCTGGCGCGTTTTTGCGACAACCATGGCCTGCTGCAGATCGAGGACCGGCCGCAGTGGCACACGGTGAAGGGCGGCGGGCGCGAGTACGTGAAAAAGCTCGCTGCAGGAATCCCGGACCTGCGCCTGGCGCAAGCGGTGCGCGCGGTGCGCACCCTCGCAGGGGGCATCGAGGTCGCAACCGGCGCGGGCACCGAAGGTTACGACGAAGTCGTCATGGCCTGTCACAGCGACCAGTCGCTGCGCTTGCTTCAAGGCGCCGACCGGGACGTGCGCGCGCTGCTCGCCGCGGTGCGCTACCAGCCCAACCGCGCCGTGCTGCATACCGACACCGCCCTCCTGCCGCGCGACGAAAAGGCATGGGCCGCATGGAACTATCTCGCCGACCATGAGGGCACCGATCAGCGCCCGGTCGGCGTGAGTTATCTGATGAACCGCTTGCAGCCGCTGCCCTTCAGGCAGCCGGTGGTGGTGTCGCTCAACCCGCCGCGCGAGCCCGATCCTGCCAGCGTGATTGCGGAGTTCGACTACGACCATCCGCTGTTCGACCTCGGCGCGATTGCGGCGCAACAGCGCCTCGCCGCCGTGCAGGGACGCCGCGGCCTGTGGTTCTGCGGCGCGTGGAGTGGCTACGGTTTCCACGAGGACGGGCTCAAGTCGGCGCTTGCGGTGGTCAACGCCATGGGTCTTCGCGCGCCCTGGCAAACGGGCGCGGCCGCGCTGACCGCATCGAGGGTGCGTGCCATCGCCCCGCAGCCTGTCGCGGCACACTAGGCGGCCATGGGCGCGAAGCTCTATTTCGGCAGGGTCATGCATCACCGTCTGCGGCCGGCCGAGCACCGCTTCGTCTACCCGGTGTTCTTCATGCGCGTGCCGCTGTCCGACCCGCACTCGCTCGCCGGACCGCTGTTCGGCGTGAACCGGCCCAAGCTGTTCAGCTTCATGTTCCGCGACCACGGCGCGCGCGACGGTTCCGCACCGATCGACTGGATCCGCGCGCTGCTGGAGCGCGAGGGTCTCGATGCGGCGGACGGCGAGGTCTGGCTGCAGGCCTTCCCGCGCGTACTCGGCTACGTATTCAATCCAGTGAGCTTCTGGTTCTGCCACGACCGCGCCGGCGCGCTGCGCGCCATCCTGTGCGAGGTCAACAACACGTTCGGCGAGACGCATCACTACCTGCTCGCCGAGCCCGGCGGCGGGCCGATACCGGCGAATGCCGAACTCGCTGCGCGCAAGGTGTTCCATGTGTCGCCTTTCTGCGCGATCGAGGGCGGCTACCTCTTTCGCTTCGGCGACGCGGACGGCCGCGTGCTCGCGCGCATCGACTACCGGGACGCCGGGGGCGACCTGTTACGCACCAGCGTTTCCGGCCGCGGCGTTCCCTTCGGCACGGCCGCCCTGCTGCGCGCCTTTGTCACTTATCCGTGGATGACGCTGGGCGTGATGCTGCGCATCCACTGGCAGGCCGCGCGCCTGTGGGCGAAGCGCGTGCCGTTCTTTTCCAAGCCCGTTCCACCTGTCGAGGAAATCAGCCGATGAGCCGTACCGACTCCACCACCTTCGACCTGCGCGCAGGCGCGCGCGCAGACCCGCGCACAATGTCCGCGAGCCCTGCCGCGCGCCAGGCTCCCTTGCCTTTCGCCGCGCGCACCGTGCTGGGGCTGCTCGAACGCATCGCCCACGGCTCGCTCGAGGTCGCGCTGCCCGACGGACGCACCCTGCATTTCGGCGCAGGCGAGCCGCGCGCCATACTTTGTGTGCTCGACTGGCGTGTGTTTCGCGAGGCCATGTCCGGCGGCGACACCGCGTTTGCGGAAGGCTACCTGCGCGGCGACTGGGCGAGCCCGGACCCCGCCGCGCTGCTGACGCTGCTGACGCGCAATCGCGATGCGATCGAGACCGCGCTT
>JAPLRD010000183.1 GCA_026399375.1 Pseudomonadota bacterium | reverse complement strand
TGCCAGATGCGACGCGGCAGCTGTTCAAGCAGGCGAGCGGCATAGAAATCATCGACGGCATAGGCGCGACCGAGATGATCCACATTTTCATTTCGCATACGCCTGAGCGCGTGCGCCGCGGCGCCACGGGTTACGCCATCCCGGGATACCAGGCGCGCGTGATTGACGACGCCGGCAAGCCCTGCGCGCCCGGCGTGGTCGGCCGCCTGGCGGTGAAGGGTCCGACCGGCTGCCGCTATCTCGCCGACGAGCGGCAGAAGGCCTACGTCATCACTGAAGGTGAAATGCGCGGCTGGAACCTGACCGGCGACGCCTACAAGATGGATGCCGACGGCTACTTCCATTATCAGGCGCGCACCGACGATATGATCATCTCCGCCGGCTACAATATCGCCGGGCCGGACGTGGAAGCGGCCTTGCTGCAGCATCCGGCGGTGTCCGAGTGCGGCGTAGTCGGCATCGCCGACGCGGAGCGCGGCCAGATCGTGAAGGCGTGGGTAGTCCTCAAGTCAGGCTATACCGGGAACCCGCCGATGGTGAAAGAGTTGCAGGAATTCGTGAAGAAGACGATCGCGCCCTACAAATATCCGCGCGCCATGGAGTTCGTCGATACGCTGCCCCGCACCGAAACCGGAAAGCTGCAACGATTCAGACTGCGCCAGGCCGGCTAGCGAGCTAACTAACCGGTTTGCTGGATCTGCCGGTGCCGGATCATTACCTGGTTGCCGGCGCCGAAGGCGGCGCCCAGGCGTTCGGCGATATAGACCGAGCGGTGCTGTCCGCCGGTGCAGCCGATGGCGACCGTGAGGTAGCTGCGGTTGTCGCGCACGAACGCCGGCAGCCAGTTGGCGATGAAAGCGTGGATGTCGCGAAACATTTCCTGCGTCGAAGCCTCCGCCTCCAGAAACGCCGCGACCGCGGCGTCGCGGCCGGTCAGATCGCGCAGGCTGGGGTCGTAGAAGGGGTTGGGCAGGCAGCGCACGTCGAACACGAAATCGGCGTCCAGCGGTATGCCCTGCTTGAAGCCGAACGATTCGAACAGCAGCGTCAGGCGCGAGCGGTCCACTTCCACCAGGTTCTTGATCCAGCTGCGCAGCGTATTGGGCGAGAGCTCGCTGGTGTCGATGTGATGGCCCGATTCGCTGATCTCGCCCAGCAGTTCGCGCTCGCGCGCGATGCATTCGGCCACGGTCAGCCCGCCCTCGCTCAGGGGATGGCGCCGCCGCGTCTCGGAAAAGCGCTTGATCAGGGTCTCGTCCTTGGATTCGAGGTAGAGCAGCCTCACGTCCACGCCCTTCTGCTTGAGGTTCGAGACGATCTGCGGCAATTGCCGCACTGTATTGCCGCTGCGCGCGTCCATGCTCAGCGCGACATGATCGTGGCCGGAGCCCGCCAGGGAGTCGAGCAGCGGCATGACCAAGCCTACCGGGAGGTTGTCCACGCAGTAATAGCCGCTGTCCTCCAGGACTTTGAGCGCGACGCTCTTGCCCGAGCCGGAAAGGCCGCTGATCAGTACCAGTTGCATACTTGCAGGATATCATCCAGACGCAATAAAGCGCCAACACCTTGGCAGGCGGTGCATCGCGAGGCACGAGCCTTTAAACAGCCCGCGATAGATTTGTTCGCGGGCGGTCCTTAAACAAAAAGGGCGCAAGCAGTGCCTGCGCCCTTGCGCGGGACCGGCCGCGGGATTTAGCCCTTGAGGCACTCGCTCATGAACTTCTTACGCTCGTCGCCCTTGAGTTGCTTTGCGCCCGCTTCCTTGTTGCAGTAGCCCATTTTCTGGTTCTGGTCCGTCGGCTTTCCTGCAGCCGCCTGGGGTGCCGCGTCCCCGGCCCCGCCTTTCAGGCAGCCGCTCATGAATTTCTTGCGTTCGTCGCCGGCAAGCTTCTTCTCCTTGGCTTCCTTGTTGCAATCTCCCATCTTGCTTTGCTGCGCGGTCATTTTCTTCTCCGCTGCGGGCGCCGCGGCCTTCTCGGCCGGTTTCTTGTCTTGCGCCTGCGCCACGGACACGCAGAACAGGCCCGCCACCAGTACCGCCATCAGTTTGCTCATGTTTCCCTCCTGTGGTTGTTCACTGACAGATTGCATAACGCCGAAATCACGGCTCAGTTGACCCCGCCCCTCATTTCCCCGTGCTGCCGCTCAATGAATTCCTTGGTGCTGTCGATGCCGCGCAATTGCAAAATGTAATTGCGCACCGCAGCCTCGAGCAGCACCGCGAGATTGCGCCCCGCGGCGACCGGGATGATGATCTTGCGCATGGGCATGCCGAGGATGTCCTCGGAGAGTTCGTGCAGCGGCAGTCGGTCGGCGGGGGTGGCTCCGGCCACCCCCGATTTTTCCAGATGCACGATCAGTTTCAGGTTCATCTTGGGCCGCACTGCGGTTTCGCCGAAGATGGTGCGTATATTGAGCACGCCCAGACCGCGCACTTCGAGGAAATCCTTGAGCATGGGCGGGCAGCGCCCTTCAAGCGTCTTGGCGGCGATGCGCGATATTTCGACCACGTCGTCGGCCACCAGGCCGTGGCCGCGGCTGATCAGTTCCAGCGCCAGTTCGCTCTTGCCCGCGCCCGATTCACCGGTAATCAGCACGCCCAGGCCGAGCACGTCCATGAACACGCCGTGCCGCGATGTGGAATCCGCCAGGGTTCGCGCGAGATAACGGCGCAGTGTGTCGATAACGGCATCGGAAGCGCTCGCGGTCGAAAGCACGGGCACGTTCTTCGCCGTCGCCGCCTGTAGCAGCGGCGCAGGCGCGGACACGCCGTCGGTGAATATGATGGCAGCCGGCTCCGCCGCAAAAAAATGCGCGATCACCTGGGTCGCGCCCTCGCCGCTGTAGCCGTCGATGTAAGCGAGCTCGCGCCGGCCCAGGACCTGGATGCGGTTGGGATGGATGAGGTTCAGGTGCCCGACCAGGGCGGCGGCGTCGGTGCTGTCGCGGCGCACCGACAGGACATCGCTGCCCAGACTGCTGACCCAGTCTAGGCCCAGTTTCGCGGCGTTGTCTTCATGCAGCCGCGCTATGCTGGTTTGTAACATCGGGTTGCCAGGAGCTGATGAGCTGGTGCAGGCCGCCGGCGTCCTGCGTCTGGGTCAGTTGCTCGCGCAAATCGCGGTCGGAGAACATCTGCGCCAGCTCGGACAGGATTTGCAGGTGCTGCTCGGTCGCCTGCTCCGGAACCAGCAGGATGAACAGCAAATTGACCGGCTTGCCGTCCGGGGCGTCGAAGGGTACCGGCGTGCCCAGCCGGACGAACGCAGCCACCGCTTCGCGCAGGCCCTTGATGCGGCCGTGCGGAATGGCCACACCCTGGCCCAGGCCGGTGGAGCCCAGGCGCTCGCGCGCGAACAGGCTGTCGAACACCAGGCTGCGCGCGACACCCTGGTTGTTCTCGAAAATGAGACCCGCCTGTTCGAACATGCGCTTCTTGCTGCTCACTTCGAGGTCGAGGACGATGTTTGAAGGCGGCAGGAGTTTTGAAATGAGGTTCATAGTGCGAGGCAGATGGGGAACGGGACTCCGGCGCCTGATGATGGGGTGGGCGGCGCCGGAAAGGTTCGCATTTTACCGCAAATCGATGGCCCTGATTATTCCTCGGCCGGCTGGCGTTTCAGGGCGTCGTGGGGATGGGCGAAGGCTTTGTCCTTGTGCTTGATGATCTGCCTGTCGAGCTTGTCCATCATCAGGTCGATGGCGGCGTACATGTCCTCGTCATCGCTCTCGACATGAATGTCCTTGCCGCGCATGTGTACGCTGATTTCGGCCTTTTTTCTCAGTTTTTGCACTGACAGGATGACGTTTATGTCGATAACCTGTTCGAAATGACGCTTGATCCGCTCCAGCTTGGACAGGACATATTCGCGAATGGGCTGCGTGACTTCGACATGATGACCACTGACTTGAACGTTCATCTTCGACTCCTTTCTCAATTACAACGATTTACGCATGCTGACCGGCGGAATGTTCAGCGATTCCCTGTACTTGGCGACGGTACGGCGTGCCACTACGATGCCCTGTTCGCCCAGAACCTGGGCAATCTTGCTGTCCGAAAGCGGCTTCTTGCAGTCTTCGGCGCTGACCAGTTGTTTCAGCAGCGCCCGGATCGCCGTGGCCGAGCAAATGCCGCCGGTTTCCGTGGCGACGTGACTGCCGAAAAAATACTTCAGTTCGAGAATGCCTCGCGGCGTGGCCATGAATTTTTGCGTGGTGACGCGAGACACGGTGGACTCGTGCAGCCCCAGTGTGTCGGCAATCTCGCGCAGTACCAGGGGCCGCATGGCCACTTCCCCGTGGTCGAAGAAATGGCGCTGCCGCTCCACGATCGCCTGGGTCACGCGCAATATGGTATCGAAACGCTGCTGCACGTTCTTGATCAGCCAGCGCGCTTCCTGCAGCTGGTTGGACATCTGCCCGCTGGCGGCATGTTGTTTGTTCTGCAGAATTTCCGCATACATGCGGTTGATGCGCAGTTTCGGCATCGCATCCGGGTTGAGCGCCGCGACCCAGGCGTTCTTGACCTTCTTCACGATGACATCGGGCACGATGTAGCGTGTCTCGTTTGTCGTGTAGGCGGCCCCCGGGTGCGGGTTCAGGCTCTGGATCAGGTGCTGCGCTTCGCGCAGGCTGTCGTCGTCGCAGTGCAACTGCCGTTTCAGGCGCGCGAAATCGTGCGTGGCCAGCGCCTGCAGGTGATCGCGCACGATGCTGATCGCGAGCCCCCGTTCCGGCGTCTCGGGCGGCATCGCCTTCAACTGCAGCTCCAGGCATTCGGCGGGCGTGCGCGCACCGACGCCGGTGGGATCGAAACTTTGCAGATAGTGCAGGCCGATCTGCAACTCGTCCATCCCGACGTCCAGCTCGGGCGGCAGCATATCGGCGATTTCCTCCAGGCTCTGCGACAGATATCCGCCCTCGTCCAGCGCCGCGATCAGGGTATTGACCACGCTCTTGTCGCGGTCCGACAACTGGCTCAGCGCAAGCTGCTGCATCAGGTATTCGCCCAGCGTAGGTGTGCTGGCCGCAAGTTGCGGATAGTCCGATTCTTCCCCGTCCTCGCGCCGCGCGGCTGACGAGGGTGCGTCGCTGGACCAGTCGATATCGGCGGATTCGCGCTCGGGCGAGTCGCTCGCGGGCTCCTCGTTCGCAGCCGCCTCGCTCTGGGGCGCGGTGTATTCCTCGCCGTTGGCACCGTTGGGCGGTACGGGCGTGGGCTCCGGTTCCACGTCGTCGCGTTCGAGCAGCGGATTGTCCGCCAGGATCGTCTCCAGCTCCTGATTCAGCTCCAGGGTGGATAGCTGCAGCAGCCGGATGGATTGCTGCAACTGCGGCGTGAGGGTAAGCTGTTGCGACAGCTTGAGTTGCAGGGTTTGTTTCATTTTGAGCGGGAGCGTAGTTTTGCAACTACATGCGGAAATGCTCTCCCAGATACACGCGTCTCACGGTTTCATTATAGACGATTTCATCCGGCTTGCCCTGCGCCAGGACGGAGCCTTCGTTGATAATGTAGGCGTGGTCGCAGATTCCCAGGGTCTCGCGCACGTTGTGATCGGTTATCAGCACGCCGATGCCGCGTTCCTTGAGAAAGCCTATGATTTTCTGGATATCCAGCACCGCGATCGGGTCGACGCCGGCAAATGGTTCATCCAGCAGGATAAAGCTCGGGCGTGTGGCCAGAGCGCGTGCGATCTCGACACGGCGGCGCTCGCCGCCGGAGAGCGAGAGTGCCGGATTGCTGCGCAGATGCGTGATATTGAGCTCCCGCAGCAGTTTTTCCAGCCGGTCCTCGATTTCCGCCACGCTCAGGTCCTGTAGTTCGAGCACCGCCTGCACGTTTTCCTGCACCGTCAGCCTTCGGAATACCGACATTTCCTGCGGCAGGTAGGACAGGCCGAGCTGAGCCCGGCGGTGTATCGGAAACCGGCTGATCTCATTGCCGTCCAGGCTGATGCTGCCGCCGTCAAGGTTGACCAGTCCAACGATCATGTAGAAGCAGGTGGTCTTGCCGGCGCCGTTAGGCCCCAGCAACCCCACCACTTCGCCGCTTTGCACCTCGATCGACACATCCTGCACCACGGTGCGCGATTTGTAGCGTTTCTTCAGATTGCTGGCTATGAGCTGGCTCATTCGGACCTGTCAGGACTCTTGGACCGCGAATCCGGGATGACGCCTGCGGCAACGCGCGCGCAGGAGAATATGCAGATTTCGGATTCCGTGCAAATCGGCTCTTACTGCCGCTTGGGGGCGACGGCTGCCGGCGCCTTCTCGGCTTCGCCGCCGGTGTTGCGCGGCTGAATCACCGCGTGCACCCTTCCGGCCGGGGCGCCGCCTGCAGCCGGGCCGCCACCGCCGGTTACGGTGAAAAATTCGGTGTGGGAATCGTAGGAGATATAGTTGCCGCGCACTTCGTCCGCCGGCTCGCGCTTGAGCCGCGCGCGATTGAAAAACTCCACCTTGTCGATCTTGCCGTTGTATTCGATGCGTTCCGCCTCGCCTTCGATGTATTCTTCGGCGCCGTCGCGCTTCTGCCTGAACGTGGCGGGATTGCCGCTGGCGGTGCCGTACTGGTGGCCCTCCTTGTCCTGGCGCACCGTAATCCGGTCGGCGCGTATCGTGAGCGTGCCCTGCGTCATCACCACTTTTCCTTCGAACAGGCTCGTTTTCTGCACGTCGTCGACGCGCATGCTGTCGGATTCGAGATTGATTGGTTTGGTCCGGTCGGCGCGTTCCGCCTGCGCCGCTCCTGCCAGCCCCAAGAATAACCCCAAAAGCACGACGCACCGTTTCAGAATTGCGGAAACGGCCTCTGGACCGGGGGCGCGCCAGGGAACATGCCTCGCAAACCTGAGATGTGCCATGATGGTGTGAAGCTTACTTGCCGGCATCGAAGGTGCCCCTGACCTGTGAGCGCAAAGTGAATTGCCTCGTCTTGTTGTTCAATTCCATGCCGGTGCCCGCGAGCCTTGACTTGCCCTCGGTGATGATCACCTGTTTGTCGGTGCGGGCCAGGTCGCGGTCGGGAAGGACCTGCAGGTATTCCGTCTGCACGCGCAGTTCCTTCTGCCCTTTGCCCGCCTCGCGCACCACCACGACGTTGCCGTAGAAGCTGGCGTCGTCGCCGCTTTTCGAGACCAGGCCGCGGTCGGAGCGGATGACGATGGGCATGGCGGTTTCGTGGCGCTGCACCAGCCGCGGTCCGATGATGCTGGTGGTTTCGTCGTCCGGGTAATGCAGCATGCGCTCGGCCGAGAGCGTGTATTCGGGCTTGCCCGCAGCGTTCATTTTGACGATGCCGAAGTTATCGGCAATGAAGTCCGGATCGTGCCGCGATTTCCCCGAGTGATCGCGCTCCGGCCCCTGGACCGCGCGTTCCAGCCACAGGCTGGCCGCCGCCAGCGCCAGAATCAGGAGCAGGGGAAAGAGGTTGGAGGCGCGGTCCCGTTTCATTGCAGATGGGCTTCGATGGCGCGCGCGAGCACGCCCTGGGCGTCGAGGATGAATTCGCACACTTCGCGCACGGCGCCGTGTCCGCCACCCGCGCGTGCGACGTAGTGGCTGCGGCTGCGCACCGCGACGGGCGCCGCCGCCACGGTGGCGGCAAAGCCGCAGCGCGTGATGAGGGGCAGGTCGAGCAGGTCGTCGCCCATGCAGCCGGACTCCTCGCTCGCGAGACCCAGCCTTGCCAGCAGTTCGGCGTATGCCGCACGCTTGTCCTCGGCACCCTGGAACAGGTGGGTGATGCCGAGGTTGGCGGCGCGCAGTTCCACTGCGCGCGAGCGCCTGCCGGTAATCAGCGCCACCTCCACGCCGGATTGCCTGAGCATCTTGATTCCGTGGCCGTCCTGGATGTTGAACGCCTTCAGTTCCTCGCCCCGTTCCGAGTAATAGAGCGTACCGTCGGTCATGACGCCGTCCACGTCGAAGATCATCAGCTTCAGGCGCTTGGCGCGCGCACGTGCGCCATCCAGGGGGCCGCGCTCGCGCGCGCCATCCAGAAGGTCGCCCTCGCCGGCGCCGGGCCGGCCACCAGGTTGCAGCGCGTCCTCCATCTGGCTCAGATGACCTTTGCCTGGAACAGGTCGTGCATATTCAGGGCGCCCACCAGTTTCCCCTCGCCGCTCACCACCAGCAGCTGGTTGATCTTGCACTCCTCCATGATCTGCACCGCTTCCACGGCCAATTTTTCGGGGCGTATGGTGCGCGGATTGCGGGTCATGATGTCGGCGATGCGCGCGGACTTGATGTCGTCCACCCGCGCCAGCGCCCGGCGCAGGTCGCCGTCGGTGAATATGCCGCTGACGTTGCCGCCGGCATCGAGCACTGCAGTCATGCCCAGGCGCTTTTTCGAGATCTCCAGCAGCGCGTCGGAAAGGCCGGCGGAATCGGGCACCGACGGGATGTCGTCGCCGCTTCGCATGACGTCCCGCACGTGGGTGAGCAGGCGCCGTCCGAGCGCGCCGCCCGGATGCGAGCGCGCGAAGTCCTCCGCGCCGAAGCCTTTGGCGGCCAGCAGCGCCACGGCAAGCGCATCGCCCAGCGCCAGCGCCGCCGTAGTGCTTGCCGTGGGAGCCAGGTTCAGCGGGCAGGCTTCTTTTTCGACGTGCGCATCCAGGTGCACATCGGCTTCGCGCGCCAGCGACGATGCGGCGTTGCCGGTGACGGCGATCAGGCGCGCCCCGCGGCGCTTCAGCAGCGGCACAATGGTGAGCAATTCCTCGCTTTCGCCGGAGTAGGACAGCGCGATCAGCACGTCGTCGTGCGCGATCATGCCGATATCGCCGTGGCTGGCCTCGGCCGGGTGCACGAAATAGGCCGGTGTTCCGGTGCTGGCCATGGTGGAGGCGATCTTGCGCGCGATGTGGCCGGACTTGCCGATGCCGCTGACCACCACGCGCCCCTTGCACTCTATCAGCAGGGCCACGGCGTCGACAAAGCTCTGCCCCAGACGCGCAGCCAGGCCTTGTATCGCCTCGGCTTCGATGGTCAGCACTTGTCTTGCCAGATCCAGCGCGGTCTTTGCGGGCGTGATTTTGTCGATGCGGGATGCAGCAGGTATCATAGGTCAAAGTATATCAGAGCCCCGATTGCCCCTTTCCGATGAGCAATTCCCTCGAACTCGTGCTGGTGCTGCTGGCCAGCGCCGTGCTGGTGGTGGTGCTGGCGCGCAGCCTGCACCTGCCGCCGATGCTGGGCTACCTGCTGGTCGGCGTGGCGATCGGGCCGCATGCACTGCACTGGATACCGGCGGCGACGGAGTCGAACTACGCCCATCTGGCCGAATTCGGCGTGGTGTTCCTGATGTTCTCCATCGGCCTGGAATTCAGCCTGCCCAAGCTGTTCAACATGCGCCGCGTTGTATTCGGACTGGGCATGGGTCAGGTGGCGCTGACGCTGGTTGCGCCCACCGCCGCGGCCTGGGCGTTCGGCTATCCGTGGCAGCTGGGGTTTGCGCTGGGCGGGGCGCTCGCCATGTCGTCGACCGCCATCGTGATCAAGCTCCTGGCGGAGCGCATGCAGCTGGAATCCGTGCACGGGCGCGACATCATCGGGGTGCTGCTGTTCCAGGATCTGGCCGTGGTGCCGCTCCTGATCCTGATCCCGGCCCTGGCGCAGCCGGCGGAAAACCTCGCGCCGGTGCTGGCGCTGGCGCTGGCCAAGGCGGCGGCGGTGCTGTTCCTGATCCTGTTCGCCGGGCAGAAATTGATGCGCGGCTGGTTCCACATCGTGGCGCGGCGCCGCTCGCACGAATTGTTCGTGCTGAACGTGCTGCTCATCACTTTGGGCCTCGCCTGGGCGACCGAATTTGCCGGCCTGTCGCTGGCGCTGGGGGCGTTCCTCGCCGGCATGCTGATCTCCGAAACCGAATACCGCCACCAGGTGGAAGAGGACATCAAGCCGTTCCGCGACCTCTTGCTGGGTCTGTTTTTCGTCACCATCGGCATGCAGCTGAACATGTCCGTAGTGGCCGACAGGTTCGCGCTGGTGCTGCTCCTGTTCGTCGCGCCGGTGCTGTTCAAGTTCGCCACCATCGTGCTCTTGTCGAGAATGTTCGGCGCGACCCCGGGGAACGCCCTGCGCACGGCGCTGGCGCTGGCGCAGGCGGGCGAATTCGGTTTCGTGCTGCTGGCGCTTGCGGGCGGGGTGCATCTGCTGGACCAGTCGCTGCTGCAACCGATTCTGGCTGCGATGCTGCTGTCGATGCTGACCGCGCCTTTCATGATCCACTACAGCGACAAGCTCGTGCTGCGCTTCGTCGCTTCGGAATGGATGCTGCGCTCGCTCGAATTGCATCAGATCGCGGTTTCCGGCATGGCCGCCGCAAAGCACGTGGTGCTCTGCGGTTACGGCCGCACCGGACAGAATCTGGCGCGCTTCCTGGAGCAGGAGAGCATAGGCTATGTCGCGCTGGACCTGGATCCGGAGCGGGTGCGCGAAGCCGCCGCCGCGGGCGAATCCGTGGTCTACGGGGATTGCGCCCGGCGCGAAGCGCTCATCGCAGCGGGCCTGGTGCGGGCGAGCGCGCTGGTGATCTCCTTCCCGGACACGCCGGCCGCAATCAAGATCCTGCACCACGCGCATGAGATCAACCCGTCGCTGCCGGTGATCGTGCGCACACTGGACGATACCGACATGGATCAGCTGCAGGCCGCCGGCGCCGCCGAGGTGGTGCCCGACACCTTCGAATCCAGCCTGATGCTGGCCAGTCACGCGCTGGTGCTTATGGGCGTGCCGCTGGCGCGCGTGGTGCACCGGGTGCGCGAAGTGCGCAACAGCCGCTACAGCCTGCTGCGCGGCTTCTTCCACGGCGAAGGCGACGCGGTCGTCGATACCGCCGAGCACCATCAACCGCGCCTGCATTCGGTGACGCTGGCTGCGGGCGCTTACGCCATCGGGCGAACTCTGGCCGATCTGGACCTGGCGGCGCTGGGGGCGGGCGTGACACGCGTGCGCCGGCGCGGCATCCGCGCCGGAGAGCCGGGTCCGGAGACGCGCTTCGAAGCGGGCGACGTGGTGGTGTTGCTGGGGGAGCCGGATGGTTTGGCGGCGGCGGAAATTTGCCTGCTGCAGGGCACGAAATAGTCCGCTCGACCGCTACTATACTAAGCCTCAATTGGCATTAGTATAACTTACTGCTATACTAGATTATACTCATTACTAGTATAGTTGAATGACGTCCTTTACTGAACTCTCGCTGACCGCGCAGACCGCGTACGCACAATTGCTCGAGGCCGCGCTGGTTGCCGAACACGTGCGCGGTGTCGCAGACCTGTCGGGTTCGTTCGCTTCGAAAACGGTGCGCGGGGCCAGGTACTGGTATTTCCAGTACACCGAGCCTTCCGGCAAGTTGCGTCAGGTGTTTGTCGGGCCCGACACAGACCCTGTGCGTGCGCTGATGGCGCGCAAGTCGCAACCGTCAGCCGCGCTCGCCCTGGGTCCGCTGGCACGCTCTTGCGCGGCTCTGGGTTGCTCCGGAGTTCTGCCCCGGCACCTGCGCGTGCTGCAGCGCCTGGCCGAATACGGATTTTTCCAAGCCGGCGGCGTACTCATCGGCACGCACGCGTTCTTGGCGTTTGCCAATATGCTCGGGGTGCGCTGGGGTGACGGCTCGCGAACGCAGGACATCGATTTCGCTCATGCGGGCAAGAGTCTGTCCATCGTGCTACCCGGCAATCTTCAGGTCCGAACGCACGAGGCCATCAAGTCTCTTGAAATGGGATTTCTGCCGGTCTCAGGCCTCACATCGAAGGCAGGCGCCAGTTATTTGAATCCTCGCGAACCGGATTTCAAGTTGGATTTTGTGACCACGCTGCATCGCAAAGGCATGCAGCCCTATGAGCATCCGCAGTTGGGCGTCACCCTGCAGCCGCTCAAGTTCATGGAATTTTCGTTGGAGAATATTCAACAGGCGGTGCTGTTCGCCGGGGACCGCTGCGTCGTGGCCAACGTGCCGCAACCGGCCCGCTATGCGCTGCACAAGCTTCTGGTTTATGGCGAGCGGGAAGGTACATTCGCGGTCAAGTCCAGCAAGGATCTGGTCCAGGCCCGATTGCTATTGTCCCGCCTCAAGGAAGACCGCGCCTCCGAAGTAGAGGAAGTCTGGTCTGACCTGACCTCGAGAGGCCCGGGCTGGGTGAGGCGCGCCCGGCATGGCCGTGCCGCATTGGATAAGTTGGCGCCTGAACTTGAAGTAAAGCGGTGGTTGACGCTCTGATTGCCGCAGGCCGGAGAAGCATGGATCACCCCAGTTGCGCGGCCAGGAGTTTTGCGGTCTGTCGGATCACGCCGGTCGCGCTGTCCACGGCGCGGTAGCGAAAAGCGACCTGGTTGTTCTGACTGCGAGTGTTCACGGCGAATCCTGGTCCATATTGGATATCTCAAAGAGATCCAGATAGCAGAGTCGTCAATTGTTGGACAAGGAACGCGAAAGTTGCGACAGCGCTGCTGCGCGGCTTCTTCCACGGCGAAGGCGACGCGGCCGTCGATACCGCCGAGCACCATCAACCGCGCCTGCACTCGGTGACGCTGGCGGCGGGCGCTTACGCCATCGGGCGAACCCTGGCCGATCTGGACCTGGC
>JAPLRD010000097.1 GCA_026399375.1 Pseudomonadota bacterium | reverse complement strand
GCGCGGGCAGGCACTCGCGCAGAAAAGCCAGTCCCCAGGCCCACTGCCAGGGGTCGGCGCGCAGGCGGAACAGCATGGGCGAATCTTCGCGCCCCAGCCATTTCAAAATCTGCTTCGGCGTGCCGGGATTGGCCCAGGGCTCGGCGTGGCTGACCGAGATCTGCCCGCCGTTGGCGAAACTGGTTTCCATCGCCGCCGCGTCCTGGCGGTCAATCACCGTGACTTCGTGACCCGCTTTGGCCAGATACCAGGCGCTGGTGACGCCGACGACGCCGGCGCCCAATACCGCAATTTTCATTTTATCGGGCAGTTCGACCGGCCAGGGTCAGAGCCTGGCCGTACAGCGCGTTGCTGCGCGGAAGACCCGCGCTCCCTCAACCCGGGCAGGCCACCACGTCCTGGCGCTGCTCGCCCAAACCCTGAATGCCCAGATTCATGACATCGCCCGGCTTCAGGAACACCGGCTCGGGTTTCATCCCCAAGCCGACGCCCGGCGGGGTGCCGGTGGTGATAATGTCGCCCGGGAGCAGGGTCATGTACTGACTGCAGTAAGACACGAGTTTCGCCACGCCGAAAATCATGGTGCGGGTGTTGCCCTTTTGCATGCGCCGGCCGTTCACGTCCAGCCACATGTCCAGGTTCTGCGGATCGCGAATCTCGTCCGTGGTCACCAGCCAGGGGCCGATCGGACCAAAAGTGTCGCAGCCCTTGCCCTTGTCCCACTGGCTGGACTGCAGTTGGAACGCCCGCTCGGACACGTCGTTGACCACGCAATAGCCGGCGACATAGTCAAGCGCCTTGTCTTCGGGCACGTATTGCGCCTTCTTGCATATGACCACGCCCAGTTCCACTTCCCAATCGAGCTTGGTCGAATTCCTGGGCTGGATGACTTTGTCGTTCGGGCCGGTAATGCAGGTCGTGGCCTTCATGAACACGACCGGCTCGGGCGGAATCGGCATGTTCGCCTCTTTCGCGTGGTCGGCGAAGTTGAGGCCGATGGCGACGAACTTGGATATGCCGACATAAGGCACGCCCAGACGCGGCTCGCCCTTTACCAGCGGCAGCGTCTCGGCCTTGATCTTGCGCAGCTTTGCCAGCCCCGCCGGCGAGATCGTCGCCTGGTCGATCTGTTCCACCACCGCCGACAAGTCGCGAATATTGCCTTGGGCATCGATCATGCCCGGCTTTTCGAAGCCATTCTTACCGTAACGACACAGTTTCATATTTTCTCCGTTTCATGGAACCCGGACTGCAACAATAGGGGCTATTTTACTGAGCAATTGCGAAATACCCAACTGTTTCCATGGATTTCCCGCATCGGCGGCGATTTTCGGGCGTCCGTCCAATGCGGTTTTCGCTTTTGACCGCACAAGCGCAAGTAGCCCCGCTGACCGGCGGTCGCCCTGCCTAAATCGTCATTCCGCCATCGACCGAAAAGGTATTTCCGGTCGCAAAAGCCGACTCGTCAGAGGCGAGATACACGAACAGCGGCACCATGTCCTCCACCGTACCCAACCGCCCCATCGGCTGGCGTGCGATGAAATCCTTGCGCGCCTGGACCGGATCGGGAAATGCATTGATGCGGTCCGCGAGCGAGGGCGTGTCTATGGTGCCCGGACAAACGGCATTGCAGCGTATGCCCTGTTTGACGTAATCGGCGGCGATCGCCTTGGTCAGGCCGATCACCGCGGCCTTGGACGTGCCGTACACCAGGCGATTGGGCAGGCCCTTGATGCTGGAAGCGATCGAGGCCACGTTGATGATGGAGCCGCCTTTTTTTGCGAGCATGCCGGGCACGAAAGCGCGCGCGACCAGGTATTGCGAGCGCACGTTCACGTTCATGCTGAAATCCCAGTCCTTGGGCGTGCAGTCAAGCAGGCTGCCGTGATGTACGTAACCCGCGCAGTTGAGCAGCACGTCGACGGGCCCGACTTCGGCCGCGAGTTTCGCGATCGCCGCCTCGTCGGTCGCGTCCAGTTGGCGCGTGGTGATGCCGGCGACTCCGTTGAGCTCCGACAGCGGCCCCGGCCTGAGGTCGGTTGCCCAAACTTTCGCGCCCTCGCGCGCGAAAGCAATGGCTGCGGCCTTGCCCATGCCCTGCCCCGCCGCCGTAATGAATGCGATCTTGCCTGCCAGTCTGCCGCTCATTTGCTTGTTCCTCGCTTTGGTCATTGAAAAATTCCGTCGCGTTTCCGGCGGCGCCTCAATCCGCATCCCGCAGACCGCCGATTCCGTGTCAAAATAGCCGGATTCAGGCCGTGCGGTGTCCCGACACACGGCCGCGAAACGCGAACGATACACCAAGGAATAGACCATAGGTAACTGAACATGGCCGCGGTAAACCTCAAAGGCGTCTTCAAATCATTCGGCTCCACCCGCGTCGTGCACGGGGTGGACATCCAGATCGAGGACGGCGAGTTCTGCGTGCTCGTCGGCCCTTCCGGCTGCGGCAAGTCGACGTTGCTGCGCATGATCGCCGGCCTGGAGGAAATCTCCGGCGGCGAAATCGAGATCGGCAGCCGCGTGGTCAACAATGTGCCGCCGAAAGAGCGCGACATCGCCATGGTGTTCCAGAATTACGCGCTCTATCCGCACATGACCGTGTTCGACAACATGGCGTTTTCCATGAAACTCGCCGGAGAGAGCCGCGAAAAAATGCGCGAGCGCGTCGAGGTGGCGGCCAACATTCTGGGGCTGATGGATTACCTGGACCGCTACCCGCGCCAGCTCTCCGGCGGCCAGCGCCAGCGCGTGGCCATGGGCCGCGCCATCGTGCGCGACCCGCAGGTGTTCCTGTTCGACGAGCCGCTGTCCAACCTCGACGCGAAGCTGCGCGTGCAGATGCGCACCGAGATCAAGGAACTGCACCAGCGGCTCACCACCACCTCCATTTACGTCACGCACGACCAGATCGAAGCCATGACCATGGCCGACAAGATCGTGGTCATGAACGCGGGGAAGGTGGAGCAGATCGGCACGCCGCTGGGACTCTACGACAACCCGGCGAACCTGTTCGTGGCCGGCTTCATCGGCTCACCGTCGATGAACTTCCTCAAAGGCAAGCTGGGCACAAACGGTGCCGGAATGCAGGTTCAGATGGCCGACGGCTCGTTCCTGCCGGCGCCGCAGACGGCCGCGCAGGAAGGCCGGGACGTCATCGTGGGGGTGCGGCCCGAGCACCTTTTGGTCAGACCCGACGGAGTGCGCGCCGAAGTGGTGGTGGTCGAGCCCACCGGCGCGGACACGCAGATCTTCTGCAAGGTCGGCGGCACCGAGGTCACCGCAGTGGTGCGCGAGCGCCACGAGTTCAAGCCGGGTGAGACGATCCGGCTGTTTCCGGAAAACACGTTCCTGTTTGATCCGTCAACCGGGGCAAGACTGTAGCAATAACCAAAGGAGGTTTTGATGAGCAATATCGATAGACGCGGTTTCTTGAAGATGTCGGCCGGGCTCGCCGCCGGCGTCACCACGGGCGAAGTGCTGGCACAGGACAAGAAGGCCGCGGCAAAACCCGCAGCGGCAGCGCCGACACTCAACCTGAAACCCGAGAAAGGCGCCAAGCTGCGCGTGCTGCGCTGGAAGCGTTTTGTCGCCGGTGACGAAGAGCTGTGGACGGCGAACACGAAGAAATTCACCGAAAAGACCGGCGTCGAAGTGCGCGTCGACAACGAAGGCTGGGAAGACGTGCGGCCCAAGGCGGCGGTGGCGGCCAATATCGGTTCCGGCCCGGACATCATCGTCGGCTGGTTCGACGACCCGCACCAGTTCCCGGACAAACTGGTCGATGTTTCGGATGTCGCCAACTATCTGGGTGCGAAATACGGCGGCTGGTACGACGTGTGCAAGAAATACGGCACGCGCCAGGGCAAGTGGATCGCCGTCCCGCTGGGCATCATCGGCAACGCCATCGTCTATCGCGAAAGCCAGGTCAAGGCGGCCGGTTTCGACGGCATCCCCAAAGACACCGCCGGCTTCCTCAAGCTGTGCCAGGCGCTGAAGGCCAAGAACACGCCCTGCGGTTTCGCCCTGGGGCACGCGGTCGGCGACGGCAACAACTGGGCGCACTGGCTGCTGTGGTCCCACGGCGGCAAGCTGGTCGACGAGAAGGGCAACGTCGTGGTCAACTCGCCCGAGACCATCGCCTCGCTCGAATACGCCAAACAGCTCTATGACACCTTCGTCCCGGGCACGCTGTCCTGGCTCGACCCCAACAACAACAAAGCCTTCCTCGACGGCCAGGTAAGCCTGACCGCCAACGGCATTTCGGTCTACTACGCGGCCAAGAACTCGACCGACGCGCGGCTGCAGGAAATGGTGAAGGACATCCAGCACGCTCGCTTCCCCATCGGCCCGGTGGGCAAACCGACGGAACTGATGCAGATCACGCAGATGTTCCTGTTCAAGTACTCCAAGTACCCGAACGCCGCCAAGGCTTTCCTGCAGTTCATGATGGAGGGGGAGCAGTACAACCCGTGGATGAAGGCCTCCATCGGTTACACCTGCCAGCCGCTCAAGGCATACGAGGCGAATTCGGTCTGGACCGACGATCCGAAGGCGACGCCCTATCGCGACAGTTCCAAGCTCATGCTCGACCACGGCCACGCGGGCCCGTTGGGCTATGCGTCGGCTGCCTGCCTGGCCGACTACATCGTGCTCGACATGATCGCCGAAGCGGCCAGCGGCTCGAAGACGCCGAAGAAGGCCGCCGAGGACGCAGAGAAGCGCGCACAGCGCTACTACAAGGTCTGATTTGCGATTCCGCGCGGACGCAACAGCGTTCGCGCGGTTCGACGATTGCGCACAGCCGGCATATCCGTCCGCGCGCAATCGTCGAATTTGCATGAAAGCCATGGCTGGACTCAACCGCAGCCGCTGTTTGCGTAACTGACACAAGTCGCGACCTTGAAAAAACTGCTCGAAAGCCGCAACTTCCTCGGCCTGGCCTTCATGCTGCCGGCCGGGGCGCTGCTGCTGCTGTTTCTTACCTATCCGCTCGGGCTCGGCGTATGGCTGGGTTTCACCGACGCCAAGGTCGGGCGCTCGGGCGAATGGGTCGGCCTGGAGAACTACATCTATCTCTTTGGCGACGCCGTGGCGCGGCTGTCGCTGTTCAACACGCTGTTCTATACGCTGGTGGCGAGTGCGATCAAATTCGCCCTGGGACTGTGGCTGGCGATCCTGCTGAACCAGAACATCGCGTTCAAGTCGTTCACCCGAGCCGTGGTGTTGCTGCCGTTCATCGTGCCCACGGCGCTGTCGGCGATCGCCTTCTGGTGGATATACGACGCGCAATTCTCGGTCATCAGCTGGGCGCTGATGAAAATGGGCTGGATCGACCGTTATATCGATTTTCTCGGCGAACCCTGGCTCGCGCGCCTGTCGACCATCGTCGCCAACATCTGGCGCGGCGTACCCTTCGTCGCCATCTGCCTGCTCGCCGGGCTGCAGACCATCCCGCCCTCGCTCTATGAAGCGGCTTCGATCGACGGCGCCAGACCCTCGCAACAGTTCTGGTACGTGACGCTGCCGCTGCTGACCCCGATTATCGCAGTGGTGATGACTTTCTCGGTCCTGTTCACCTTCACCGACTTCCAGCTGATCTACGTCCTCACCCGCGGCGGGCCGCTCAACTCCACGCACCTGATGGCGACGCTGTCGTTCCAGCGCGCCATTTCCGGCGGCAGCCTGGGCGAGGGCGCGGCGCTGGCCATCAGCATGGTGCCGTTCCTGCTGGCGGCGATTCTATTTAGCTATTTTGGCCTGCAGAAGCGGGCCTGGCAGCAAGGCGGCAGCGACAAATGAGCAAAGACGAAGCCGAAGACACCCAGGGCATGAATTACCTGGTCTCGCTGCCGCGCAGGGTGGTGGTGGTCTACATCCCGCTGCTCGTATTTTTGTTCGTGCTGCTGTTTCCGTTCTACTGGCGATGCTGAGCTGCTGTCGCGCGCGGGCAATCCGTTATGGTTGATCAATCCGACGCTGGCGCACTTCAAGAAGCTCCTGTTCGACACCGCCTACCCCGAGTGGATGTGGAACACGGTGGTGGTGTCGGTGGTGGCCACCTTCTTCTCCCTCTTCGCCAGCGTGCTTGCCGCCTATTCGATCGAGCGGCTGCGTTTCACCGGCTCGCGCCAGGTCGGCCTGGGGATTTTCCTCGCTTACCTCGTGCCGCCTTCCATCCTGTTCATCCCGCTCGCGTTCATGGTGTTCAAGCTCGGCCTGTACGACACGCGCTGGGCCCTGATCCTCACTTATCCGACGTTTCTGATTCCGTTCTGCACCTGGCTCCTGATGGGCTATTTCCGCTCCATTCCCTACGAACTGGAAGAATGCGCGCTGATAGACGGCGCGACGCGGCTGCAGATCCTGACCAAGATCGTCCTGCCGCTGGCGGTACCGGGACTGATCTCTGCCGGCATTTTCGCCTTCACCCTGTCGTGGAACGAGTTCATCTACGCGCTGACTTTCATTTCGTCCTCGGAGAACAAGACAGTACCGGTGGGCGTGATCACCGAACTGGTGGAGGGCGACGTCTACCACTGGGGCGCGCTCATGGCCGGCGCCCTGCTCGGCTCGGTGCCGGTTGCCATCATGTATTCCTTCTTCGTCGAATACTACGTCGCCGGCATGACGGGAGCGGTAAAGGAATAACGTCCGGGAATAACGTCCGGGAATAACGCCCGGGAATAACGTCCGCCGCTGACCGGCGCCGCCAGGGCGCTGTTCGGGGCAGACAGACTTTTTTTGAGGACTCATCAATGAACCAAATCGATCTGAAACAGCGTGTCGCCATCGTCACCGGCGGCGCACAGGGCATCGGGCTTGCCATCGTCAAACGCATGCTCGCCTCGGGCGCAAGCGTGCGCATCTGGGACCGCGACCAGAAATTGTTGCAGCAGACGCTTTCTGGACTGTCGGGAACGGTGAGCGGCGACACGGTGGACGTGGCCGACGAGAAATCGGTGGCCGAAGGAACGGCCGCCGCGATCAAGGCGCTTGGCAAGATCGACATCCTTGTTAACAACGCCGGCATCGCAGGCGCCAACGCGCCGACCGTCGACTACCCGGTGGACGAGTGGGAGCGGGTCATCAGGATCAACCTCACCGGACAGTTTCTCGTCTGCCGCAGCGTTGCGCCGCACATGATCAGGCAGAAATACGGGCGCATCGTCAACATCGCTTCGGTCGCGGGCAAGGAAGGCAACCCCAATGCCGCCGCCTATTCCGCCTCCAAAGCCGGGGTCATTTCGCTCACCAAGTCCCTGGGCAAGGAACTGGCCACCAGCGGCATCAGCGTCAACTGCATCACGCCGGCGGCGGCGAAGACGGCGATCTTCGACCAGATGACCGAGCAGCACATCAATTACATGCTGTCCAAGATCCCGATGGGACGCTTCGTGCAGGTCGAGGAAATCGCGGCGCTCGCCTGCTGGCTCGCTTCCGAAGACTGTTCATTCTCGACCGCAGGAGTGTTCGACATCTCCGGCGGCCGCGCAACGTATTAGGTAATTGTCATTTCGAGACCGAAGGTCGAGAAATCTGCTTTTCGGGTCTGAGGCAACAGCAGATTCCTCGCTACGCTCGGAATGACAATTAAATCAGAAATCGTCCGCAGGACGAATTCACTTTAAGAATTCTAGGAGATTTTGCAATGGCCAAGAAACCACCGAAAAAACTCCGCAGCCAAAGCTGGTTCGGCCGTGAAGACATCTACGGCTTCATCTACCGCTCCTGGGTCAAGAACCGCGGTGTGCCGCACGACCAGTTCGACGGACGGCCGGTGATCGGCATCTGCAACACTTGGTCCGAACTCACGCCCTGCAACACCCACTTTCGCATCATCGCCGAGCACGTCCGGCACGGCATTCTTGAGGCGGGCGGGTTTCCGCTGGAATTCCCGGTGATGTCGCTGGGCGAAACACTGATGCGGCCGACCGCGATGATGTACCGCAACCTGGCGTCGATGGACGTGGAGGAATCGATACGCGCCAATCCTCTGGACGGCGTGATCCTGCTGGTGGGCTGCGACAAGACCACCCCCTCGCTGCTGATGGGCACGGCGAGCGTGGACATACCGGCGATCGCCGTGTCCGGCGGCCCCATGCTCTCGGGCAAATATCAAGGCACCGACATCGGCTCCGGAACCAATACCTGGTCCATGTCGGAGGACGTGCGCGCCGGAAAAATGACGGTGGACGAATTCCACGAGGCGGAATCCTGCATGCACCGCTCCCACGGCAGTTGCATGACCATGGGCACTGCGTCCACCATGGCGTGCATGGTCGAATCGCTGGGCATGGGCATGCCGGGCAATGCGGCGATTCCGGCCGTGGATGCGCGCCGCAACGTGCTCGCGCGCATGGCCGGCCGGCGCATCGTCGACATGGTCAAGGAAGGCCTGACGATTTCCAAGATATTGACGCGCGAAGCGTTCGAAAACGCGATTCGCACCAACGCCGCCATCGGCGGCTCGACCAACGCCGTGATCCATCTGATCGCGCTCGCGCGCCGCGTCGGCGTCAAACTCGACCTCGACGACTGGGACAGCCTCGGCCGGGGTGTCAACACGATGCTCAACCTGATGCCCTCGGGCAAGTTCCTCATGGAGGATTTCTACTATGCCGGCGGACTGCCGGTGGTGCTGCGCGAACTGGGCGAGCAGGGCCTGCTGAACAAGAAGGCGCTCACGGTCAACGGCAAGACCATCTGGGACAACAACAAGAAGGCGAAGTGCTTCCAGCGCGAGGTCATCACCCCGTTCGCGAAACCGTTCAAGAAGAACACCGGCATCGCCGTACTGCGCGGCAACCTCTGTCCCGACGGCGCCATCATCAAACCGTCTGCGGCGACACCGAAACTGATGAAGCACAGAGGACGTGCCGTGGTATTCGAGGACATTCTGGAATTTCATCGCCGCATCGACGATCCGAAACTCGACATCGACGAGAACTGCGTCATGGTGCTGAAGAACTGCGGACCCAAGGGCTATCCGGGCATGGCGGAAGTGGGCAACATGCCGCTGCCGCCGAAGGTGCTGAAGAAAGGCATCACCGACATGGTGCGCATCTCGGATGCGCGCATGAGCGGGACCGCCTACGGCACCGTGGTGCTGCACATCGCACCCGAGGCCGCCGCGGGCGGAACCCTGGCCCTGGTGGAAAACGGCGACATGATTGAGCTGGACGTGGCCAAGCGCAGACTGCACCTGGATGTATCGGAGAAGGAGCTTGCGCGCCGGCGCAAGAAATGGAAGGCGCCCAAGGCGCCGATGACCCGCGGCTACACCAAGCTTTACGTCGAACACGTGCTGCAGGCCAACGATGGCGCCGACCTCGACTTCCTCGTTGGATCCAGCGGACCCGGCGTGCCGAAGGACAACCATTAGACATGACGACGCACGCGCCCGACATCAACGACGAATCGGAGCACGTCCTCGGCAGCGACGGTGAATTTCACGTCACCGACGAGCCGGTAGACCTTTCCGTCTATCACTTCGAAGACTGGATTGCGTTCGGTTTCTTCTGGGCCCTGGCGGCCACGGTGTTCTACCAGTTCTTCACGCGCTACGCGATGAACGATTCCGCCTCCTGGACCGAGGAGATCGCGCGCTACCTGCTGATCTGCACCGTGTTCGTCGGCGCATCGTGCTCGGTGCGCAAGAACACCCACATCCATGTCGACATTTTCTACCGCTTCCTGCCGGCGCAGGTGACGCGCGCGCTATCGACGCTGGTGGACGTGGTGCGCATTCTGTTTTTCGGCTATGCGGTGTATCTCACTTATGCGCTGATGGGCAAGATCGGCAGGCAGCAGATGTCCATCATCGACTGGCCGATCGGCCTGATCTACGCCGTGGTGCTGTTCGGATTTACCCTGATGTGCTTTCGCGCCGTGACTACCGCGGTGAAGCACTGGCGCCAGGGTTTCAGCGTGCTGGAGCGCCCGGAAGCGGCGGGGAGCGAGGAAGCATGACCGCCGCGCTGCTGATCACCTTCCTGGTACTGATGATCGTCGGCGTGCCGGTCGCGCTGGCGATGGCCGGGGCGTCGCTGCTGTACGTCATGCTCTCCGGCACCGTGCCCGATTACGTCGTGATCCACCGCATGGTGAACGGCATCGACAGCTTTCCGCTGCTGGCGGTGCCGTTTTTCATCATGGCCGGCAACCTGATGAACTCCGCCGGCATCACCAACCGCATCTACAACTTCGCGCTGGCGCTGGTGGGCTGGCTGAAGGGCGGCCTGGGCCACGTCAACGTCATCGGTTCGGTGATTTTCGCCGGCATGTCGGGCACCGCCATCGCCGATGCGGCGGGACTGGGCACGATCGAGATCAAGGCGATGAAGGACCACGGCTACCCGACCGAGTTCGCCGTCGGCGTGACCGCCGCCTCCGCCACCCTGGGGCCCATCATCCCGCCCTCGCTGCCGTTCGTCATCTACGCCATGTTCGCCAACGTGTCGGTGGGGCAGTTGTTCCTCGCCGGCATCATCCCGGGCGTGGTCATGGCCCTCCTGATGATGTTGACGGTCGCCTATTACGCGCACAAGAACGGCTGGGGGCGGGACGTCGCGTTCAAATGGTCCAAGATCGGCAAGGCCCTGCTCGAACTCGCGGTCGTCGCCGGCTTCCCCGTTGCGATCTGGGGCGCGACCGAAATGGGCACCGCGCCCGCACCAACGTTCTTCGCCGCCATGGCGCTCCTGCTTCTGGCCGACCGCACTTTCCGCTTCAATGCGGTATTGCCCATCATGACCCCGGTGCTGCTGATCGGCGGCATGACCAGCGGCATATTCACCGCCACCGAAGGCGCGATCGCGGCCTGCGTCTGGGCCATGTTCCTCGGCCTCATCTGGTACCGCACCCTGAACTGGAAGATGCTGATCAAGGTGACCATGGACACGGTCGAGACCACGGCCACGGTGCTGCTGATCGTCGCCGCCGCCTCGATCTTCGGCTGGCTGCTGACCGTCACCAAGGTCACCGATGCCGTCGCGGCCATGGTGCTCGCCTACACGCACAACCCGGCGATGTTCCTGCTGCTCGCCAACCTCTTGATGCTGTTCGTGGGCTGCTTTCTGGAGCCCACCGCGGCCATCACCATCCTGGTACCCATCCTGCTGCCGATCTGCCGCCAGCTCGGCATCGACCCGGTGCATTTCGGCCTGGTGATGGTGCTGAACCTGATGATAGGCCTGCTGCACCCGCCCATGGGCATGGTGCTGTTCGTGCTGGCGCGCGTGGCCAAGCTGTCGCTGGAGCGAACCACCATGGCCATCCTGCCCTGGCTGGTGCCGCTCCTGGCGAGCCTGATCCTGATCACCTACGTTCCAGAAATTTCCATGTGGCTGCCGCGAAAATTCTTTTAGCGACGGTCCGGCCGCGCCGGCTTTTGCGCGAGCCTAGAATATTTGCGCATCAACTCTGAGGGCACACCATGCTACAGGCCGCTGATTTTACGATACGCCTCAATCCCGCCGACGACGTGGTCATCGCCCGCGTCGAAATTCCGGAAGGCACGACCCTGGTCAAGGAAGACAACGTCCGCGTAGTCGCGCGCGTGCCGGCCGGACACAAGATCGCGGTGCGGGACATCAAGTCCGGCAGTCCGGTGCGACGCTACAACCAGATCATCGGCTTCGCCACGCGCGACATCCGCGCAGGCGAACATGTGCACGTGCACAACATCGCCATGGGCGACTTCGACCGCGATTACGCATTCTGCGCCGACGCCAAGGCAACCGAATTCGTCGCCCAGCCGGCGACGTTCCAGGGCATCGTCCGCTCAGACGGGCGCGTGGCCACGCGCAACTACATCGGCATTCTCACCAGCGTCAACTGCTCGGCCACCGTGGCGCGCATGATCGCCAAACACTTCGACAACCGCCTGGACGCTTTTCCCAACGTCGACGGCGTGGTCGCGCTCACGCACAAGAGCGGCTGCGGCATGGCCTCCGAAGGCGAACCCATAGACGTCCTGCGCCGGACCATGTCGGGGTACGCGCGCCACGCCAACTTTTTCGCCGTACAGGTCGTGGGCCTGGGATGCGAGGCAAACCAGATCGCGAGCCTGCTCTCCACGCAGCAGCTCAAGCGCAGCGACAAGTTCGCCGCCTACACCATCCAGGAAAAAGGCGGCACCATGAAAGCCGTGCGCGAAGGCATTGCGCGCATCGAGGCCATCCTGCCCGAGGCCAATCGCGTCAAGCGCGAAACCGTGCCCGCGAGCCATTTGCTGCTCGCGCTGCAGTGCGGCGGCTCCGACGGCTATTCCGGCATATCCGCCAACCCGGCGCTGGGCGCGGCGGTCGACCTCTTGGTGCGCCACGGCGGCGGCGCCATCCTGTCGGAAACGCCGGAGATTTACGGCGCCGAGCACTTGCTGACGCGCCGGGCCGTAACGCGCGACGTGGGCGAAAAACTGATCCGCCGCATCAAATGGTGGGAAGACTATACGGCGCGCAACGGCAACGAGATGAACAACAACCCCTCGCCAGGCAACAAAGCCGGCGGTCTCACCACCATCCTGGAAAAGTCGCTGGGTGCCGTGGCCAAGGGCGGCACCACGAACCTCGTCGACGTGTACGAGTACGCCGAAGCGGTCACGACCAAGGGTTTCGTCTACATGGACACGCCCGGCTACGATCCGGTGTCGGCGACCGGCCAGATTGCGGGCGGCGCCAACCTCGTTTGCTTCACCACCGGCCGAGGCTCGGCCTACGGCTGCAAGCCCGCACCCTCGCTCAAGCTCGCCACCAATACGAAACTGTTCGAGTTTCAGGAGGAGGACATGGATCTCAACTGCGGCACCATCGTCGACGGCAAGGAGAGCATCCAGCAAGTCGGGCAGAAGCTGTTCGAGTTGATTCTCGAAACCGCCTCGGGCAGACAGACCAAGAGCGAAGTCTTCGGCTACGGCGAAGACGAGTTCGCGCCCTGGGTCCTAGGCGCGACCATGTAATGGGCGCGCCTTCGAAAAAGACGGTGCGCAACCATGTAATGGGTAGCGTCATACAACGCATGGCATTGATCGCGACCCTTGCATTCATCGCAACGCCGGCACTGGGCAAAGTCGTGGTCAAGAAAGGTGTCTACGGCGCCATCGCACTGCAGCGCGACACCGGGCAATTCGGCTACGCCTACAATAGCGCCACGTCGCGCGCGGCCAAGACCGAAGCCCTGAAACAATGCGACCACCCGCGCTGCGAAGTGGTGGCGGCGTTCAGCAATGCCTGCGGCGCGCTCGCACGCCAGCCTGCGGGCGGACCGAAAGGCTATTTTTCCGCCACCGGTGCGGTGCGCCAGGAAGCCGAAACCAAGGCGCTGCGCCGCTGTGCGGCCAAGGACTGCGAAGTCGCAGCCTGGGCCTGCACCAAATAACGCAAGGGCGCGACTCACGCGCCGGATTCAAACCGAGGCACCATACCTTGGTGGAGCGAAACGCAAATGGCAAGCCATAGCACCGCGCACTACTTTCTCGAGGGCCTGGCGGATCTCGGCGTCGAGTACCTGTTTTCGAATCTCGGCACCGATCACGTTTCACTGATCGAGGAACTTGCCCGCTGGGACGGCGAAGGACGGCCGCATCCGCGGGTGATCCTGTGCCCGCACGAGAACGTCGCGATCCACATGGCGGGCGGATACGCCGCCCTCACCGGCCGCGGTCAGGCGGTATTGGTGCACGTGGATGCCGGAACCGCCAACGCGAGCATGGGCATGCACAACCTTTTCCGCGCCCGGATCCCCGTGTTCCTGATGGCCGGAAAATCACCGCATACGCTGCGCGGCGAACTGCCGGGTTCGCGCGACAACTATGTGCATTTCGTGCAGGATCCCTACGACATCGGCAGCCTGGTGCGGCCCTACGTCAAGTGGGAATACAGCCTGCCCTCCGGCGTGGTGGCGAAGGAAGCCTTGACTCGCGGCCACGCGCTCATGCAAAGCGACCCCGCCGGACCGGTCTACATGTCCCTGCCGCGCGAGACGCTGGCGGAGCGGTGGGACGAGTCCGCCATCCGCGCCTTTCCGCCGGCGCGCTACGGCCCTGTTTCTGCAGGCGGCATGGCGCCGGAGTGCGCGCGGCGCATTGCTTCGCGACTGCTTGCCGCCGAGAATCCGATCGCCATCGCCTCTTATCTCGGTCGCAGTCCCGCAGCGATGGCGGCATTGGAAGCGCTCGCGCACGAGTGCGGCATCCGCGTGTTCGAATCCAACCCGGCGAACCTCAACATTTCCCGGGATTCGCCCTGCTTTGCCGGCTTCGACGCGGGCGCAGCCATCGCCGGAGCCGATGTCGGCCTGCTGCTCGACGTGGACGTGCCCTGGCTGCCGAAGTACGTGCCGGACAACCCCGGGCTCTTCTGGGTGCATATCGACGTCGACGCGGTCAAGAAGGATTTCCCGATGTGGGGATTTGCGACCGATGTTCGCGTGCAGGCGGACTGCGCCACCGCGCTCGCGCAGGTGCTGGAGATCGTTCGCGCAGAAGCGGATGCCGGTTTTCGTGCACGCGTGGAAGCACGAATCGCGAGTTGGGAGAGTGCGCGGCATGCGCGCAGGCAACGGATCGCCGCCGCCGCAGGGATAAGCGGAAAATCAGGCGCGGTCTCACCCGATTTTCTGTGCGCGGCGCTCGACGCGGCATTGGGCAGGGACGATATCGTCATCAACGAGGCGATACGCAATACTTTTCCCGTGCTGAACCAGATCATGCGCACCCGCGCTCAAACCTATATCGGATTGTCTGGCGGCGGGCTCGGCTTCAGCGGCGGCATGGCGCTGGGCGCGAAACTGGCGCGTCCGCGCAACCGCGTGGTTCAGATCGTGGGCGACGGCGGTTTTCATTTTTCCACGCCCACGTCGGTGTATGCCGTCGCGCAGCAGTACGGTCTGCCCATATTCACGGTGGTAATGGACAACGGCGGCTGGCAGGCGGTCAAAGAGGCGGTCGTGCGCGTCTATCCGGATGGATCGGCGGCGGCGGCCAACAATTTTCAGTCCCGCCTCGAAGGCGCGCAGAGGCGGTTCGAACAGGTCGCGACTGCTTTCGGCGCCCATGGCGAAGCCGTGAGCGAACCCGGCGACGTCGCCGCCGCCATCAAGCGCTGCCTGGCCGCCGTCGATGCAGGGCGTGCCGCCGTGCTCGCCGTGCGCGTGACGCAGCTGTAATCCCGGATCGAACCGGCAGATGCCGAAACGCCAATATACAAAGGGGATCAGAATGAATCCACCCAGGTCGCAGCAATGGCACGAATCCTGGACGCCGGTTTTCGGGGGCAATCTTCTTGCCTGGTTGGCGGGCATCGCCCTGGTTTGGCTGCTCACTGCGCCAGCTTCGGCACAGGACGACCCTGCCCGAAACTTTCCGAACAAGCCGATCCGCATTATCGTCGGTTACGCTGCCGGCGGCGGCAACGACATCGTCCTGCGCCTCGTCGCACCGAAGATGGCGGAAAGCCTCGGCCAGCCTGTCATCGTGGAGAACAAACCCGGCGCGCAGTCCATCGTCGCCGCAGAACTCGTGGCCAGGGCCGCGCCAGACGGCTATACGCTGCTGATGGGCGCCTCCGGTCCGATCGCAATCAATCCCGCCACTTATTCCAAACTAAGCTATTCCCCGCTGCGCGACTTCGCCCCGATCTCCATGATCGGTTCGTTTCCGCTCATCATGCTGGTGAACTCGGCGTCACCGATACGCTCGGTGAGGGAACTCGTGGACTATGCGAAGGCGAATCCGGACAAGGCGAACTACGGCGCCAGCGCCGCGCCGTTCCAGCTCGCGAGCGAGTTGCTCAACCTGAGAACCGGCGCGAGGTTCGCCTACATCCCGTACAAGGGCAGCAATGAATCGATCAATGCGGTGATGTCAGGCCAGGTGACCATGACCATCGCCGATCCTCCGCCGGCAACAGGCCCGCTGGCCGGCGGCAGGGTGCGCGGCCTCGCGGTCACCTCCGCGATGCGCCATCCCTCGTGGCCCGACTTGCCGACCATGGCCGAAGCGGGAATTTCCGACATCGAAGTCGTGCTCTGGAGCGGGCTGCTCGCCCCGGCCGGGACGCCTCCCGGCATCGTCAGGAAATTGCAGGAAGAGGTCGCGCGCGTGGTCAGGCTTCCCGAAATCCGCGAACGCCTGGCGGGCATGGCGATCGACCCCGTGGGAAACACCTCGGAGGAATTCGCGCGCATCATCGCCGCCGATATCGCCAAATGGACAGCGGTGGCGAAGGCGGCGAATATCAAGGCCGACTAGCGGCTTCCGGTTTCGTTAAGCCCCTTTGAGGCGGTCATCATGATCGCGCCGGCCAAGGCGGCACAATTTAACCCCGCTCCGCTACAGCTTCGGATGCAGGTAGGGCCAGGGCGAAGTTTCGGAGCCCGGCTCGCCCGGGACTTCTATCAGCACCGGGCCGGATTGCGCGAAGCCTTTTTCCAGTGCCGTTTTCAGTTCGGCCGGCGTCTTCGCCCGATACGCGGTCGCGCCGAAGCTCTCTGCAAGTTTGACGAAATCCGGATTGGTGATCGAGGAGCCGATCTCGTGTCCCTGGTAGACGGTGCGCTGATCGCGCAGCACGTTGCCGTAACTCGAGTTGTTGAACACCACGGTGACGAGGTTGATGCCGTACTTGACCGCGGTCGCCAGTTCCTGCACGCCGAACATGAATCCGCCGTCGCCGGTGACCGAGACCACCGGCTTGTCCGGGTTGGCGATCTTCACGCCCAGCGCGGTCATGAAACCGAAACCGACGTTGTCCTGATATCCGCCGGTGACGAACGTGCGCGGCTCGTACACCGGAAAGCCGAAGCGCGAAGTAAAACCGACCTGCGAGATTTCCTCGACGAAAAAACCGTCCCGCGGCAATACTTCGCGAATTGCGTTCAGGTAGCCCATCTGCGGCTGCACGCCTTGTATTTCCTGCCTGAACGCCGCCTTGATCGTATTGAATTCCTCTTCTCTCGACGGGCGTTTCGCGAGCTTCGCCGACAGCGCATCGAGCAGCGCGCGCGCGCCCAGCTTTGCATCGGTGACGATGCCGACGTCGGGCCGCAATCTGACCATCTCGGTGGGATCGATGTCGATGCGGATCACCTTGATGCCGGGCGGAATCTTCACCCAGCGCAGGTATTGCAGTTCCAGCCGGGTGCCGATGCCGATCAGCACATCCGTATTGAGCCAGGGCTTGATCCCGGCGCCGCAGGAAAAACCGTAAGGCGTATCTTCGCCGACGATGCCGCGGCCGCTGCGGTGAGACGTCACCGGCGCCTGCAGAAGCCGTGCGAGCTCCAGCACCTCGGAGCGGGCGTGTATCGCACCGCTGCCCACGGTGATCATCGGGTTCTTCGCGTCCTGCAACAGGGCGACCGCGCGCGCAATCGCGTCCGGATCAGGCTCGGGCGGCGGCATGACGCCCGTCGGCACATCGAGGTCGACCATCGCTTTGGCGCCGAACACGTCCCACGGCGCCTCGACCGCGACCGGCCGGATGCGGCCGGAGGAAAGCTGCCTGAACGCCTCGCCCATGACCGAGGCGGCCTCGGTCGGATGATTGATGCGTTCGGACCATTTGGTCAGGCCGCGCAAAATCGCCAGCTGGTCCGGCAGTTCGTGCAGGATGCCGCGGCCGCGGCCGATGTGGTAGGACTGAATGTTGCCCGTCAAGCACAGCACCGGCGCATTGGCGCCGTACGCGGTGCACAGGGCGGCGCCGGCATTGAGCACGCCCGGACCGGGCACGCAGGTGAAGGCGCCGACGCGGCCCGTCGATTTGGCGTAGCCATAGGCCATGTAACCGCAGCCCTGCTCGTGCCGGTTGACGATGAAGCGTATTTTGTCGCGCGACTCGTAGAGCGCGTCGATGAAGTCGTAGGTGTGCGCCCCGGGAATGCCGAATATCGTGTCGACGCCGTTGCTTATCAGCGATCTTGCGATCACCTGGCCGGTGCTCAGTCTTTCTGCATTGCTCATTCCGGAATTTCCCTTTCGCGCCGAAGTGTCCTGCGCTTGCTTTATCTCGAAGAAATCGAGCGTACGGGTGTTAGAATTTTAACATGAAGCCGGATACGCCCCGAATTGCGGGTACGCGCCTTTACTGCGACCTGCCCCTCTCTCCCGGAGCGGAAATCGTCCTGCCCGAGGCCGCCGCGCGCCATGCGGTCACCGTGCTGCGCCTGCAGGTCGGCGACACGCTCAGCCTGTTCAACGGCACCGGCGGCGAATACAGCGCCAGCCTCGTCGCCGTGAACAAACGCGAAACCCGCCGGATTCAACGAGGCCGAACGCGAATCGGCGCTGCATATCACGCTCGCGCTCGGCATCTCGGCCGGAGAGCGCATGGACTACAGCCTGCAAAAGGCCGCAGAACTCGGCGTCAGCGCGATTGTCCCGCTTGCCACCGAGCGCAGCGTGGTGAAGCTTGCGGGCGAGCGTGCAGACAAGCGCCAGCAGCACTGGCAGCACGTGGTCATCGCCGCCTGCGAGCAGTGCGGACGCAACCGCGTGCCCGCGGTCGCACCTGTGCAAAAACTGTTCACCTGGCTCGCCGCGGTCGACCGCAGCAAACGCCTGCTGCTGCTGTCGCCTGATGCGGCCACACCCTTGAAGCGCGTTGCGCCCGCAACCGAAGTGGTGCTGCTCATCGGCGCCGAGGGCGGACTCGCGCCGGCAGAACGCGAAGCGGCCGAGGCGAGCGGCTTCGCGCCGGTCAGCCTGGGGCCGCGCATCCTGCGCACCGAAACAGCGCCGGTCGCGGCGCTCGCAGTGCTGCAGGCGCTGTGGGGAGATCTGTAGCGTGTCCGATCTGCGCCTCTCGCCGCACCTGTGGGGAAGTTTTCCGCCACTGCAAGCGAAGCACCGGGCGATATGAAGCACGCCGCCCACGAGGCGATCTGGGGCGGTCAGTTGGGCGCAATGCCGGCGGGCAAGGCGCGCATGATCGGGCTCGCGCGATTATTACTGACCCTCATGCGCGACCTCGCCTACGGCCAGCTGACCTTGCGCGCGACCGGGCTCGTCTACACCACGCTGCTGTCGCTGGTTCCGCTGCTCGCGCTTAGTTTTTCGGTGCTCAAGGCGTTCGGCGTCTACAGCCAGATCGACCCCATCCTGCTCAATTTTCTCGCTCCGCTTGGGGAGAAAAGCACGGAAGCGAGCAAATGGGTGATCAAGTTCATCGAAAACCTCAACGTCAAGGTGCTGGGCTCGATCGGCCTGGCGCTGCTGGTCTATACCGTGATTTCGCTGATGCAGAAAATCGAGGAATCGGTCAACTTCATCTGGCACGTGGCGCAGTTGCGCAGCTTCGCACGGCGCTTCAGCGGCTATCTGAGCGTGCTGCTGGCCGGCCCGGTTCTGGTGTTTTCGGTGATCAGCCTCAGTTCCACCGTCATGGCCGCAGCGCCGCTGCAGTCCTTCCTCGCCATCGAGACGGTGGGCAGCGTGGTGCGCGTGGCCGGCCGCGCGATATCGATCTGTTTCGTGATCGGCGTCTTCGTATTCGCCTATCGCTTTGCCCCCAACGCCAGGGTGAGCCTGAATGCGTCCCTGACCGGTGGAATCGCGGCCGGGTTGCTGTGGCAAGGGGCGAGCTGGGCGTTCACGGCATTCGCGCGCCTGTCCACCCAGTTCGCCGCGATCTATTCGAGTTTCGCCATATTCCTTTTGTTCCTGATCTGGCTTTATCTCAACTGGCTCATTCTGCTGCTGGGCGCGAGCATCGCGTTTTACGTTCAGCATCCGGAGTACCTGACGCCGCAGCAGGGCGAACCCCCTCTCAGCAACCGGATGCGCGAGCGCATCGCGCTGATGCTGATGTACCTGGTGGCAAAGCGCTATCAGGAGGGTGGCCCGGCGTGCACGCTGACCAGCCTCGCACAGCGTCTCGGCGTCCCGGGACACGCGCTGCAGTCCGTACTCGTGGCGCTGGAGCGGGATGGTCTGTTGGTGCGAACAGGAGCGGAGCCGCCGGACTACCTGCCCAGCCGAGATATCGGTTCGATTGCGCTTGCAGATCTGCTGCAAAGCGTGCGCGCGGCCGGTGAAGTGGATTTTCTGCGGCCGGAGGCGGTTCCCGTTTCTGCCGGGTTGGAAGCTATCCTGGCCGAAACGAATTCGACGCTGGAGAACCGGCTGCGGGGCCTTACACTGCGAGACCTGCTGACGCAGGCATCTCCCCCATAGAGCCCGTCCCCGCTCTGACTACTTTCTTGCGCCCGCCTCTGCGATGATTTGTTCCATCTCGACGAGGCCGGCTCCCCTGGCCGTTTCCAGACCGGCGCGCGGGTCCACGCCCTTGCCGCCCAGATAGAGCTGAACCGCCAGCTTGTCGTTGCGCTTCACCGCGTCGACGAATTGCTTGCGATCGAAGTAGGACAGCCCCATGCCGGCTAGATCCTTGCGCGCCTGGATCGCGTCGCCTTCCTGCGCGCGCTTGCGTTCAACCTGCGCCTGCTGCTGGCCCAGCGCCACAAGGGTGCGCGCGATGCCCAGCACCTGGCCGCGCTGCTCGCCCGGCATGTCGCCGAACATCTCTTCCGCGAGTTTGTTGGCGTCGGCATTCTTTCCCGACAGCAGTCCGTTGAAATGCTGTTCCGTGCGCTTCGCATCCCCGCCGCTGTCGGCGCTGACCTGCAGGAATCCCTGGAACAGCGACAGCATGCGGCCGAAGGTCGACCAGTCGTCCATTTCGGTGGCCTGCGCGGCTGTCGTCGAAAGCGAGAACGAGAGCACAGCCAATATGCGTAACAATTTCATGAGTGTTTCCCGGAAAGGCAAAGAATTGCCGTCACAGGCTATAACGCTCGTGCCACTTTCAGGTTGACCGGCCGCGAACCGGGTTTGCCGCAAGCGTTCTGTTTCAGCCGATCAGGTGGTAGTACTGGTTTTCGCAAACCACCTTGCCCTGCCGCGTCAGCCGGCCCAGGTGTTTGCCCATGAGGGCTTGCTCGCCCCATTCGAAAAAGGCTTTGGGCTCGCGCGGCTTGCGATAGACGATGCACTGGCCGACGATGTCCGCCATGGTGCGCGGCGCGCCTTTGAGGTATTCGAGCAACTTCCCCTCGCGCTGATCGATCACACCGAGGTAGTTGTCGAACAGCGTGGCCATCTCGGTCGGGTCGCCCTGAAAACAGCCGTCTTCGTGGCTGGTGAGCCAGACGCGGGCCGGGATCCGGCGCAGCCGCTCCAGCGACGCGATGGTGGACTCGATCGACGAATCGCGATCGCCGTACCAGGGGCCGAAGCGCGTCAGGTCGTAGTCGGCCATGAACAATACCTGCTGTTCGCGAAAATAGAACGAGGTGCTCCCCGGCGTGTGGCCGGGCGTGTGGATGATTTCGACGCTGCAGCCGCCGAGATCGATGACTTCTCCCGCCGTGAAAAAACCCGACGCGCGACGCGGCCGGTAGTGGAAGTCTTCCACCAGCGTCTTGCGCCAGTAGTCGCGAAACGGTTCGCTCTCGATTCCGTACCAGTCGAGAAAGTGCTCCACGCCCGCGAGCGCTTCGGCCTCGATCTCCATCTGGCGCAGAGGCAGGCCCTCGAACAGGTCGAGGCAGGCGATGTGGTCTTCATGCCAGTGGCTGAGCCAGACCTCGCGCACCCCCGGACCGTCGCGCAGCGCCGTGCAGGCTTCGCGCCCGGGACCGGTGTCGATCAGAATGCCCGCGCCCTCGACATAGACCGCGTTCGAATGCGGGTATTTGCCGCGGCCCGCGCCGGGTATGAAATGCACGGGACCGAACTTCTTCACCGACGTTTCTGCTGCCATAGCCGCACCTGTCCAATTGAAATGGGGTCCGCCATTCCGCAGGCGCGCTTCAAACGTGGCGCTGTGGAAATCCTCAAGCGGCGCTGAAGTATAACGGTGAAAACCGGGGAACCGGGCAGCCGCGCCCCCGGTCCGGCGTCACTCGACGTCGCGCGACAGCCCCATCTGCTTCACCAACGCATAGATCGCCGGAATCACGATCAAGGTCAGGATGGTCGACGAAACCATGCCGCCTACCATCGGCGCCGCGATGCGGCGCATGACTTCCGAGCCGGTGCCGCTGCCCCACATGATGGGCAGGAGGCCTGCCATGATGGCGACCACGGTCATCATTTTCGGCCGTACGCGTTCCACCGCACCCTCCATGATCGCCGCATAGAGATCGGCGGCACCCACGCTGCCGCCTTCGGCCGCGCGTTTCGCCTTGACCGCCTCCCAGGCCTGATCGAGATAGATCAGCATCACTACGCCGGTTTCGGCGGCGACACCGGCGAGCGCGATGAAGCCCACCGCCACCGCCACGCTCATGTTGTAGCCCAGCCACCACATGAGCCACACTCCGCCTACCAGCGAGAACGGCACCGACAGCATCACGATCAGCGTTTCGGTCATGCGGCGGAAGTTCAGATATAGCAGCACGAAAATGATCATCAGTGTAAGCGGCACCACGATCTTCAGTTTTGCCTTGGCCCGCTCCATGTATTCGAACTGGCCGCTCCAGGTGGCGTAGTAGCCGGTCGGAAATTTCACCTGCTCCTGCACCGCTTTCTGCGCCTCGGCCACGTAGCCGCCGATGTCGCGGTCGCGGATGTCGACGAACACGTACACCGACAGGAGCGCGTTCTCGGTGCGTATGCCGGGCGGCCCTTTCACCAGCTGCACCTTCGCCAACTGCCCCAGCGGGATCATCGCGCCTTCCATCGTCGGGATCACCATGTGGGTCGCGATCGCATAGGGGTCGCTGCGCAGTTCGCGCGGGTAGCGCGCCGTGACGGCATAACGCTCGCGCCCTTCGACCGTGGTGGTGATCATCTCGCCACCAAGGGCGGTGGCGATCACGTCCTGCAGTTCGCCCACGCCCAAACCGTAGCGCGCCAGCGCCGCGCGGTCGGGGACGATGTCGAGGTAATAGCCGCCGGTCATGCGCTCGGCATAAGCGCTGGTGGTGCCTGGCACGCCCTTGACCACGCTCTCTATGCTCTTGGCGACGCGGTCCAACTCCTCCAGGTCCTTGCCGAACACCTTGATGCCCACGGGCGTGCGGATGCCGGTGGAGAGCATGTCGATGCGCGCCTTGATCGGCATGGTCCAGGCGTTGGATACGCCGGGGATCTGCACCGCGCGGTCCAGTTCCGCTATCAGCTTGTCCATGGTCATGCCGGGACGCCATTCGGTTTCGGGCTTCAAATTGATCACGGTCTCGAACATTTCCAGCGGCGCCGGATCGGTCGCGCTCGCGGCGCGCCCGGCCTTGCCGAACACCGAGGCCACTTCGGGGAAAGTCTTGATGATCTTGTCCTGCGTCTGCAGCAGCTCCGCCGCCTTGGTCACCGAAATGCTCGGCAGTGCCGTCGGCATGTAAAGGAGCGACCCTTCGTTCAGCGTCGGCATGAATTCGCTGCCGATGCGCAGCGCCGGATAGGCGGTAAGCGCGAGCGCCGCGAGCGCGAGTACGATGGTGAAGCGCTTCCAGCGCATCACCCAGGCGATAATCGGCCGGTAGACCCAGATCATGAAGCGCACCAGCGGATTGGCGCGCTCCGACGGTATATGCCCGCGGATGAAAAGGAACATCAGCACCGGCACCAGGGTGATGGAGAGCAGCGCCGCGCCCGCCATGGAGAAAGTCTTGGTATAGGCGAGCGGCTGGAACAGGCGCCCTTCCTGGCCTTCGAGGGTGAACACCGGCAGGAAGGACACGGTGATGATCAGGAGGCTGAAGAACAGCGCCGGCCCGACTTCCTTGCAGGCGGCGACGATCGCCTCCAGGCGCGATTCGCCCGGCTGCATGCGCTCCAGGTGCTTGTGCGCGTTCTCGATCATGACGATGGCCGCGTCCACCATGGCGCCGATGGCGATGGCGATGCCGCCCAGGCTCATGATGTTCGAGTTCAGGCCGAGGAGGTGCATGGCGATGAACGCGAGCAGCACCCCCACCGGCAGCATCAGGATCGCCACCAGGGCGCTCCTCGCGTGCAGCAGAAAAATGACGCACACCGCAGCCACCACCGCGCTCTCCTCCAGCAGCGTGCGCCGCAGGTTTTCCACCGCACGCAGGATCAGGTCGGAGCGATCGTACACCGACTCGATGCTCACGCCTTTGGGCAGCCCGGGCGCGATCTCGGCCACCTTCGCCTTCAGGCTTTCGATCACGTCGAGCGCGTTCTGTCCGTAGCGCGCCATGGCGATGCCGGCGACCACCTCGCCCTCGCCGTTCAGTTCGGCGATGCCGCGGCGCTCGTCCGGAACGAGTTCGACCCGGGCGACGTCGCGCAGCAGCACCGGCGCCTGCTGCCACAGCGCCTCAAGACTATAGTAGGCACGCTGACTGGGCAGGAAAATGTGCACGACGACGTCGATGTAATCCATCAACACCCAGCCACCACCGGAAGTGCCGATCACGGCCTTCGGTTTGATATGTGCGCTCCGGCCGAGCGATTCCTCGATGCCGTCCGCGATCGCTTTCAGCTGTCGCTCGCTGCCACCACTGCAGATGACAAAA
>JAPLRD010000201.1 GCA_026399375.1 Pseudomonadota bacterium | reverse complement strand
GCGACGTTCTCGAATACCGATAGGTGCGGCCACACGGCGAAGGCCTGGAACACCATGCCGAAATTGCGCTGCTCCGGCGGCAGGTAATATTTTTCGCGGCGCGAAGACAAGAGCTTGTCGCCGACGCGGATTTCGCCGTCGTCGAGATCTTCGAAGCCGGCCACCATGCGCAGCGTGGTCGTCTTGCCGCAACCTGAAGGTCCGAGCATGGCCACGCACTCGCCCCTGGCGATGTCGAGGTCGAGCCGGTCCACCGCGACGACTTCGCCGAAGCGCTTGCTGACCTGCTGCAGTTCTATGTAGGCCATTTGCGTGCTCTCTAGGACGCGCTCTTGCCCGTGACCAGGCGCTTGATGACGCCTTCGCCCAGCACGATGATGATCAGGGCGATGCCGGCGAGCGCAGCGGAGTACACGGTCTCGCCGTCTTCGTTCAGCGTGTAGATGGCGACGCCGATGGTGCGAGTGGTGGGGCCGTAGAGCAGCACCGACACCGTCAGTTCGCGCAGCGCCGGCAGGAAGATCAGAAAGAATGCCGCCAGCATCCCCGGTCGCACCAGCGGCAGCACGATGTCCTTCAGCGCCTGCCACATGGTCGCGCCCGAAGCGCGCGCGGCCTCGACCAGCGAGTCATGCACCTGTTCCAGCGCCGCCGAGTTGGCCTTGAGCGAGAACGCCATGTAGCGCGCGATATAGGCCACCAGGATGATCCACACCGTGTTGTACAGGTTGACGCCGAATTTTCCGCTCCAGGCGAGAATCACGCCCAGTGCGATGACGGAGCCCGGCACCGAGAATGGCAGCATGCCGAGGAATTCGAGCAGGCCCTTGCCGCGGACTTTCATCTTGACGATGACATAGGAGATGATCACGCCGGCGAACATGGTGATCAAGGCAGCCGACAGGCCCAGACTCACGCTGTTCCAGATCGCGTCGCGGGTCAGGTCCCACTCGAACAGGATGTGGTTGTAATTGGCGAGAGTCATGTTTTCGGCGGTGAACGGCAGGCCGTAGGTCTTCAGGCCGCCGACCATGAAAATGGTCACCGTAGGCAGCACGATGGTGAAGCCGATGTAGGCGATGCACAGGATAAAGAGTGGCACCCGCAGGCCGCGCAGCTTCAGTTCGGTAGGGCGGAAGCTCTTGCCGGCGATGATCTGGTAGCGGCCCTTGGCGAGGATGCGGTTCTGCAGCCAGAGTATCAGCGCCGCGGTGATCACCAGCACCGTCGCCAGCACCGTCGCGGTGCGGATCGAATCGAAGCTGCCGGCGCTCTGGTGGATCTTTTCGTAGATCAGGGTCGGGATGTTGTAGATCCCGGTTTCGATGCCGAGCACGGCGACGGTGCCGAAGTGCGCCATGGAATAGAGCATGATCAAGAGCGATCCGGACAGGATGGAGGGCAGCACCAGCGGGATCGTGATCTTGCGCGTGATGGTGAACAGGTCCGCGCCTGAGATCCGCGCCGACTCCTCCAGCGTGGGGTCCATGCGTTCCAGCGCGCCGCTGACCTGGATGAACACGAAGGGAAAGAGGTACATGGTTTCGACCAGGATGATGCCGCCATAGGTGTAGATGTCGAACACCGGGCCGGAAAAACCGAGCACGTCGATGCAGAAGCGGTTGATGTAGCCGGCCCGTGGCGAGAGCAGCATCTTCCACGCCAGCGCGCCGATGAAGGCGGGCAGCATGAAGGGCACCAGGAACAGCAGCTTCATCGTGTTCTTGAACGGCAGGTCGGTGCGCGTCACCAGCCACGCGAAGAAAGTGCCGACGATGGTGCCGGTGATGGTGACGCCGACCGACAGCACGAGCGAATTCAGCAGCGCCTTGTAGGTTTCGGGCTGGCGCAGCACCTTGATCACGTCGACTACATTGAAATGACCGTCGACCCAGAATGCGTTGAAGAAGATCAGCAGCATGGGCACGGCGACGACGATCACCAGGATCGCCACCGAGGTGCCGAACAGCAGCTGCGGTGTGCCGAAACGGGCTGCTTTGACTGTGCTCATTGACTTAGGTCGCAGCGACGGAAACGACGTCGCCCTCGAACCACTGTACCGTGGCCAGCGCGACGCGACAGCTGTCGCCTTCTACGAACAGCAGATTGCGCGCGAGGCACTCATGGCTGGGCAGGGCGGCGCGGATCAGGGTGCCGGCGATATCGATCAGGTAGTCCACCTGTGCGCCGAGGAAGCTCGCGCGGCGCACGGTGCCGGGCAGGCCTTCGCCTTCGCGCGCCAGCATCACGTCGCTGGGGCGAAACCCGGCGGTGAGCGTGCCGCCCGGACGCGTGGGCGCAGGGCCCACCCATGCGGCTGCCGAGCCGCCGATATACACCGCATCGCCCTCGCGCCTCACCGGCAGGAAATTGGCGATGCCGAGAAAGCGGAACACGAAATCGTCGGCCGGGTGTTCGTACACGTCTTCGGGTGCGCCGATCTGACGCAGCGTTCCGTTCGCATCCATCACCGCGAGGCGGTCGGAAATGGCCAGCGCGATTTCCTGGTCGTGCGTGACATAGAGGATGGTGATGCCGAGCTTCTTCTGCAGCGCCTTGATCTCGAAGCGCATCTACTCGCGCAGATTGGCATCCAGGTTGTTCAGCGGCTCGTCCAGCAGCAGCAGGCGCGGTTCCGACACCAGCGCCCGCGCCAGTGCAACCCGCTGCTGCTGGCCGCCGGAGAGCTGCGACGGCAGGCGTGCGTCCAGCCCCTTCAGGCCCACCAGGTCCACCGCGCGCATGGTGCGTTCGCGCAGGGAAGCGGAGGCTACCCCGGCCAGTTTGAGCGGGTAGGACACGTTGTCGAACACGCTCATATGCGGCCAGACCGCGTAATCCTGGAACACGACGCCGAGGCCGCGCTCGTTCGGCGGCACAAGCGTGCCGTTCGCCGCTGCCACGATCTCGCCGCCGATCGCGATCGACCCGGCATCGGGCGCTTCGAACCCGGCAATCAAGCGCAGCAGCACGGTCTTGCCGCAGCCGGAGGGCGGACGGCCCGAGCAGGGTAAAGCACTCGCCGTGGACGAGATCCAGCGAGAGCGAGGACAGCACCGACCGCCCGGCGTAGCGCTTGCTCAGGCCGTCGATGCGTACGTCGGCCATGGTTCAGGCGGTCACAATGGTTTGTTGAATGATCCCGAACCTGCCATTCCGAGCAAAGCGAGGAATCTGCTGTTGACGCAAAAGCAGATTCCTCGGCCCGCTGCGCTCTGAATGACAATTGCGGGAAGCTGGAACAAATATTTCACTTCTGCATGATGTCGGTGAATTTCTTGATGGTCGCTTCTTTCTCCGCCATGATCTGTTGATAGTCGATTTTCATGGCGCGTTTCATCGCCTCGTCCACCGGCGGCAGCTTGAAGCGCTCGGGCACTTTGACGTCGGTGCGCACCGGCAGCGTGCCTTCGTTGGCGATGATGGTCTGGCCTTCCTTGGACAGTACGAAATCGACGAACTTCTTCGCCGCGTCGATGTTCGGGCTGGCGCGGAAAATCGCGATCGGACTGGGGATCACCAGCATTTCCGGCGGATAGACCAGCGCCAGCGTCGCGCCCTTGTCGACCTTGTCCAGCGTAATGTAGTCGACCGCCAGGCTGGCGAGCAGGTCACCCGAGGCGGTGTCGTCGACCACCTGCCCCGATCCCTTGCCCATTTTGGCGCCGTTGGCGCGCAGGGCTTCGAAGTAGGGCCAGCCGAAGGCCTTGGACAGAACCGCCACGCTCATGTAGGCCGTGCCCGAGAGCGCAGGATTGGCGATGCCGTAGGCGCCTTTGAATGCGGGCTTTTGCAGGTCCGCCCAGGTCTTGGGCGCTTCCTTCACCATGCGCGTGTTGTAGGCGATGCCCAGCGTTCCCAGGCGCACGGCGGTGAATGAGCCGTCGTAGTCGGGCAGGGGATTCAACAGCACCTTGGAGTCGGACGGAATATAAGGCAGCAGCAGGTTTTGCGCCTTCATCTGGTAGAAGTCTGGAACTTCGCTCGTCCACAGCACGTCGGCCAGGATCTTGCCCGACTGGCGTTCGGCGGCGATCTTGGCCATCAACTTGCCCGCTCCCGCGGACTGGTAATCGAGCTTGATGTCGGGATGCTTCTTGGCGAAGGCCGTCTTCAGGTCGCCTACCATCGATTCCTTCATCGAGGTGTAGACGTAGACTTTTTGCTGCGCGCCAGCTCCTGCTGACAGGGCACCCAGCAAAGCGGCGGCGGCAAATAGCGAAAGCATCTTCACGGATTGCACGGTAAGTCCTCCTGGACGGAATTTTGGATAAAAAGGAGTAGTTCAGGTTGATTTCATCGCCGCGGTCCGATTGCGCCGCAACTGGATTTGATTCTGTATGGTCGATAATTGCGTCGATGCGCGGGAATGTCAAGCCCAATGAGCCGTCTTATGCCGTGATCATCTCGCTTGCGGGCGGCCGGTGCATCGCATATGATTTTGCCCTGCATTTCGTCACGCTATAGGCGGTCTTTCGGCCGCCCTTCATCAAGGTCCCATGGATATGAATTCGAAGGCGTCGGAAAAGGAACTTCCGCAGGGACCGGTGATCCTGCTTGGCGTGCTCAAGGACATACATAACCTGGGGATACTGATCCTGAAGCACGCCCTGGAGCGGGGCGGTTTCCACGTGGTGAACGCCGGCGCGATGCTGTCCCAGGCGGAACTCATAGGCGCGGCGATTGAAACCGGCGCAAGAGCGATACTGATTTCCTCCTCCTACGGCATGGCGGCGCTCGATGCCGAGGGATTTCGCGGAAAATGCGAAGAAGCAGGCCTTAAGGATGTGCTGCTCTACATCGGCGGCAACCTGTCGGTATCGCGGCAGAACCGCAAGTGGGAAGACATAGAAGACGAGTTCAAGGCGCTGGGCTTCGATCGCGTGTACCAGCAGAACGTCATGCCGGCCCAATTCATCGGCGATCTCAAGCACGATCTCGGCGTCGCGGCCTGAGCAATCCAGCCGCAGCGCGACGCGAAGTGCCCAACGTTGCCATTCTCGTCGACTTCGGATCTACCTATACCAAGGTGGTCGCGGTTGATCTCGATCGGGCCGAAATACTCGGCCGGGCACAGCATCCGTCGACGGTGGACACCGACGTCACCATAGGGTTGGAGCGGGCGATTGCAGGGGTGAGTGCGATCACCGGTGCCGACGTGCGCCTGCGTCTCGCCTCCTCCTCGGCGCGCGGCGGTCTGCGGCTGGTGGCAATCGGTTTGGTGCCCGAGCTTACCGCCGAGGCCGCGCGCCAGGCGGCGCTGGGCGCGGGCGCCAAAGTGGTGAAGGTGTTTTCGCATGAACTGACCCTCTCGGACATCGCCGAAATCGAATCGCTGCAGCCGGACCTGGTACTGCTCGCCGGCGGAACCGACGGCGGCAACCGCGATGTCATCACCCTGAACGCGGGGATGCTGGCCGCCTCGAACATTGCGGCGCCGGTGATCATGGCGGGAAACCGTGTTGCACGCGATGCGGTGGAAAAGGCGCTGCGCGGCGGGGGCAAGCGCTGCTACGTGACCAAGAACGTGCTGCCGGAACTCGATCAGCTGGATGTAGAGCCGGTGCGCGCGGTCATTCGCGAGACCTTCATCCGCCATATCGTGGAGGCGAAAGGGCTGGACCGGGCGGCGCGCATGATAGACGGCATCATCATGCCGACCCCTGCCGCCGTACTCGAGGCGGCCCGGTTGCTCTCCCTGGGAACCGAGGATGAGCCGGGCTGGGGCGACCTGATGGTCATCGACGTGGGCGGCGCCACCACCGATGTGCACTCGATTTCCTCTGCGGCGCCGGGAAAAGGCATGGTGCCGCGCGGGCTGCCCGAACCGCTGGCGAAGCGCACCGTGGAAGGCGACCTTGGCGTGCGCGTCAATGCGCAATCGGTGGTCGAATTGGGGCACACGCACGAACTGCGCCCCGACCTTGCGGCGGCATTGCGCGCGCCGCAGGCGAAGGCGCGCGGCGATTTCCTCGCGGCCAACACCGGCGTGCTGGCGTCGACGCCGGGGGAAACGCGCCTGGACGTGGTGATGGCCTCGGCCTGCGTCGACATCGGCATGGAGCGCCATGTCGGGCACGTGAAGGAGAGCTACGGAATTCACGGGGCGGTGCAATTGCTCTACGGCAAGGACTTGCGCGAAGTGAAGGCTTTGATCGGCGTGGGCGGCGTGTTCGCGTTCGGACCCGAACCGCGCGAAGTCCTGCGCGCCGGACTCGCCCGAGATGAATTGCCGCATTCCTTGCGGCCGCAATCACCGGCGCTCTATCATGACGCGGGTTATGTTTTCTACGCCATGGGCCTGCTTGCGGCGCGCGAACCCGCCGTCGCATTGCGCCTGCTGAAGAAATCACTGGTCAATCACGGATAAACGCATATGAACGTCAGCAATCAGCGTTGGGACGACCGGCAGTTCGACCAGGAATTCGAGCGGATCCGGAACCTCTGGCCGGCCTTCCGGGAACTGGATCTGGCCGAAATGGCGGAATATCACAGGAACGTCGTGGGCGGACGCACGTTCGCCGCCGCATACCGCAGGGCGCGCAAGGAAGGCGCGATTCTGCTTCAGCCGCGGTTCGGCGTGGCCACGGTCGAGGCGCAGGCGGAGGGCATGCGCATCCTGGAGAAAGAGGGAGGCGCCGACTTGCTGACGATGTCCTCCGACACCTATTCGCGGCGGGAAGAATTCGCCAAGGCGGACGAAGCGGTCAAGCTGTCCTACGCGAATGGGCGCTCCATGCTGAACGGTTTTCCGGCCGCGATTCACGGCCTGAAAGGCACGCGGCGCGTGACCGAGGCGACCGATGTTCCGGTGGGCGGACGCGGCGCGACCGGCGCGCCACAGGCTTATAACGCAATGATGCTCGCCGGCGGCGCGACCGAGTTCAACGGTTCCGCGCTTGCGTTCGTCATGAATGTGGAAGCGCGGATGAAGGTGCCGGTGGCGATTCACAATACGCAGTTCATCGACCGCATGATAGGCAAACTGACGGAGATGGGGGCGCAGCCGGCGAAGGAGTCGAGCACCATCGTCTCGGGAACCATCGTTCCCCCGGCGATAGCCGTCGTTTGCGGCGTGGTCGAAGTGCTGCTCGCCGCGGTGCAGGGCGTAAAATACCATTGCGTCGCCTATCCGGTGAATTCGAGCGTGATCCAGGACATAGCCGCGTGCCGCGTGATGCGGGAATTCTGCGACCGCTACGCGCGCGAGGCCGGGTTCAATGACCTTGAAATCGCCTACGCCATCCACCAGTGGCTGGGGCCGTTTCCGGAAGACAAGTCGAGGGCGCTGGCGCGTATCGCTTTCGACTCGGTGACCGCAGTCTATGCGCAGGTGGACAAGATCCTGGTCAAATCGTCGGAAGAAGGACAGGGCACGCCGACCAACCAGGGAAATATGGAAGGATTGCGCACGACGCGCCAGGCGGTCGATCTGGCGCGCGGCCAGTCCTTCCCGGATTCGGCGGAATTGCAGGAGGAGTGCGCGCAGATCCGCAAGGAGAGCAGCGCGATCCTGGATGCAGTGTTCGAACTCGGCAAGGGCGACGTGGCGCAGGGCGTGAGCCGGGCGATCGAATCCGGAGTCTACGAATTCCCCTATTCGGTCAACGCATCCAATCGCGGCAAGATGCTGGTGTGCCGGGACGGCAGTGGCGCGGTGCGTTACCTCGACACCGGAAACCTGCCTTTGGACGAGGCCACCAAACGCTGGCACCGGGAACGCCTGAGTTCGCGCCTGCAGACCGTGGAAGACGAATACCTGCTAGTCATCGAAGACATCCGCGCCGCGGTGCGTTGACGCGCCGGCGTACTACCAGACCGGCTGTTTATCCATAGGGAGAAAATGAATGTCGAAATTGCTTAGAGCTTATTGCAAAATGAGGGGATATCCCCTCCGGGGACTTCCTTCGGGGCGTCTCCCCTCGCGCCCGCCTGAGTCAGGGGCCATTTCGGTAATTCTGAAATGGCCTCTTGGTGCCTGTGCCGCGCTTGCCGTGTCTCTGGCGGTGCTGTCGGGCCAGGCCCTTGCCCAGGCGTATCCGAACCGTCCGGTGCGCATTGTCGTCGCCTTTCAGGCGGGCCAGGGCACCGACGTCGCGACGCGCCACATCGCGAACCAGTTGTCGATTGCGACGGGCCAGAATTTCATCGTCGACAACCGCCCCGGTGCGTCGGGCAATCTGGGTACGGCGATCGCGGCCAAGGCCGCCCCGGACGGTTACACCCTGGTGATGGGAACGGCCGGCACGCACGCCATGAATCCTGCCCTGTTCGACAGTCCCGGGTTCGATGCGGAGAAGGACTTCGACGCCATTGCGCTGACCTGCCTGATCCCGATGGTGATTTCGGCGCATCCGTCGCTAGGCGTCAACAACCTGTCGGAGTTGATCGCCGCGGCAAAGCAGCGCCCGGACAAGATCGACACGGCCCTGCCCAGCACGACCTCCCGCCTGGTGATCGAACTGATGAAACAAAAGGACATCAAGCTGTTCAACGTCGTCTACAAGGGCAGCGCCACGGCGGCGGCCGATGTGCTCGGCGGCCAGGTCCCGCTCTTGATCGACACGGTGGGCGCGACGCGCCCGCACCTGGGAAAGCTCAAGCCCATCGCCATCACCTCGGCGCGCGAGAGCGCGCTGCTGCCGGGCGTGCGCTCGGTGGCGGAGCAGGGCCTGCCTGGCTTCGAAGTGGTGGCCTGGAACGCCTTGCTTGCACCGCATGGTACGCCGCCAGAAATTCGCGAACGGCTGGCCGATGAATTGAAGAAGATCCTGGCGCAGCCGGAGACGATCAAGCGCCTGCGCGACCTCGGCTTCGATCCCGCGCCGCCGATGAAGCCGCAGGAAGTGACTAGCTGGATCAGTGCCGAGCGGCAGAAGTTCGGCAACCTGATCAAGAGCACCGGGATGAAACCAGACTGAAACTGCGCGCCCCCGCCGTGATCATGAAAGAACAAATCCCATGAAACCATCGATTGTGCATTTGCGCGTCGATCGCGTTGCACGCGAGGTGTGCGAGGCGGCCAAAGGCGCGACCGTGTCCGACCTGCATGAGGCCATGGCTTCCCGGGACGGATTGATGTCCTCCAGGATGCGGCCGCTGAACCGCGGCATTCGCATCGCCGGCCCGGCGGTCACCGCGTTTTGCGCGCCCGGCGACAACCTGATGATGCACCGGGCGCTGTATTTGTCGCAGCCCGGCGACGTGCTGGTCGTGGTCTGCGCCGACGAAACCTCCGGCGCACAATGGGGCGACATCGCTGCGCGCTATGCGGCGCACAAGGGGCTGGCCGGAGTGGTGGTGCACGGTTGCATCCGCGACACGGACACGCTGGAGGAAATGCGCTTCCCGGTTTGGGCGACGGCCATCTCGCCGGCGCGGCCGGAGAAGCGCGGACACGGCAAAGTGAATGCGCCGGTGAGTTGCGACGGCGTGATCGTCAGCCCGGGCGACCTGATCGTCGCCGACGGCGACGGCGTGCTGTGCGTGCCGCGCGACAGCGCGGCGGAAACCGTCGCTCGCGCCCGGCAGCGTGTGGAAAGGGAAGAAACGTTCGCCGCCGCGATTCGTTCCGGCGGCCATCCCTGGGATTTCGCCGGGATCGGCGCGAGCTATGCGACACTGGATGTGGAAGAAGTCGACGCGCCCTACGGTTACAATGAACGGCGTTTGTTATCGGATTGAAGGGATGGCGGATGGCGCAAGAGTTTCCATTGCTTGAGATTGAAGGCAGCGCCGGCGAGTGCGGCGAGCAGCACGGGGTCGGCGCGGCCGACCGCGTCGCCCGTTCGATCGAGATCTATCTGGCGGCGTTCGGCAGGCAGACGACGCTTACCCTGGCCGACGTGCGCGAGCGGGCGCGTGGCTTTGCCCAGCAGATCGAGCAGATCGACCCCGATATCCTGGCGGAACTCAAGGGCATCGCCGCCGGATCGAAGCAGTTGTTCGAAGACATCGTGGCCATCAACTGCCGCACCGAGTTGCTCTATGGCGACAAGGCCGGCACGCGGCCGGCGACGGAGTGCACCACCGTGGTCGCGCTGCCCGAGGCCACTGCCGAGCGCCGCATTCTGATCGGCAAGAACTGGGATTGGCGCGATGCCTGCGTCGATTCGGTCGTCATCCTCAAGGTGGCGCAGCGCGGCAAGCCGCGGCTGTCGCTGATGGTGGAGGCGGGCATGGTGGGCCGCGATGGCTTCAACGAGCACGGCATCGCGGTGATCGGAAATCTGCTGGTTTCCCACCATGACAAGGGCCGCACCGGCGTGCCCATCCCCATCCTGCGCCGGCGCATCCTGCATTCGACCACTTACTGTGAAGCCATCGAAACCCTGGTGCGGTCGCCCCGCGGCGCGTCGGGCAATTACCTGATCGCGCATCGCGATGGCGTCGCCATCGATTTCGAGGTGACGCCGGACGAAGTGTTCGTGGTTTATCCGGAGCGAGGTCTGCTGACCCACTCCAATCATTTTCAGTCACCGGTGGCGCAGGCCACGGGCGCAGCGAAGTTCTACTCCGGCGACAGCCTGTACCGCGATTTCCGCGCGCGGCAGTTGCTTGAACCGAAGATCGGCGCGATCACGCGCGCCGATATCGAGGCGACGCTGAAGGATCACTTCGGTCTGCCCCGGTCGATCTGCAGGCATCCGCACACCTATCCTTACGGCGAGCCGACCATGACCATCGCCTCGGTGCAATTCGATCTGCAGCGCGAAACCATGTATGTGGCCGCCGGCCAACCGTGTGAATCGACTTATCGCGCCGTTGGATTGCCCCAGGCACGGAAAGGATAACCGATGCTTCTCAAATGCCTGGCAAGAATGTCGTGGGCGCTGCCGCTGTTGCTGTGCGCGGGACTGGCCGCGGCGCAGTCCTATCCGGCGAAGCCGATCAAGCTGGTGGTGCCGTTTCCCCCGGGCGGCAGCGCCGACATCATCGGCAGGACGCTGGCACAGCGGCTGGCGGAACAGATGGGCCAGCCGGTGGTGGTGGAAAACCGCGCCGGCGCTTCCGCCATCATCGGTTCGGAATTCGTGGCCAAGTCGGCGCCGGACGGATACACGCTGCTGCTCGGCAACGTGGGGTCGATGACCATCCATCCGTTCCTGTATCCGAACCTGCCCTACGACCCGATCAAGGACTTCGCGCCGGTGACCCTGGTGGGCGCCGTCACCAGCGTGGTGGTGGTGACGGCGGCGATGCCGGTCAACAGCATCGCGGAGCTGGTGGCCTGGGCCAAGGCCAATCCGGGCAAGCTGAACTTCACCTCCTCGGGCGCGGGTTCGTCCACGCATCTGACGGGCGAACTGCTGCGGCTGCGCAGCGGCATCAGCATGGAGCACATCAGCTACAAGGGAAGCGCGCCGGCCTTGCTCGACCTGGTCGCCGGCAATGTGCAGCTGATGTTCGAGAACCTGCCATCGGTCCTGCCGCACATCAAGGCCGGCCGCGTGCGCGCGCTGGCGACCACTGCGGCCAGGCGCTCCACGGCGCTGCCCGAGGTGCCGACGATGATAGAGGCGGGCTACGCCGGCTTCGACATGGTGTCCTGGCAGGGGGTGCTGGTACCGGCGGGCACGCCGCCGGAAATCGTGGCGCGCCTCAACGCCGAAATCGTGAAAGCCCTGCAGACGCGCGAGGTGCGGGAGGGCTACGCCAGGCTCGGCGTGGACGTACTGGCCAACACGCCGGAGCAGTTCGCCGCCTACCTGCGGCAGGAACAGGCGAAATGGTCGAATATCGTGAAGGACGCAGGCATCAAGCTCGCGCAATGATTCTGCCGATCTGCATCGATATGGCCTTGCGACGCATGTCGAACCGGTATGCGCCACCGGGGCAAACGAAGCCAAAGGAACCTGGACAGAGATGACTGAACGCACCGAAATACCGGTCGAGTTCCGCTGCATCGTCACGCTGGGCATCGATTTCGACGGCCCCAGCCACGAGGTGGGGCGCGGCATCGCCCCGCTGGGCATACACTCCTGGGGGCGTTACTCGGCCCGCAGCGGCATTCCGCGGCACATGGAAATGCTGAGCCGGCACGGCGTGCCCTGCACCTTCTTCGTGCCGGGTTACGACGCCCGCTGCCATCCGGACACCGTGCGCGCGATCGATGCGGCCGGCTTCGAAGTCGCAGCGCACGGATACCTGCATGAGGCCTGGGATCTGGAGGAGGCGGAAGAGTCCCGGCTCTTGCATCAGACCGACGACATCCTGCGCGACCTGCTGGGCAAGCCGGTGCTCGGCTGGCGTTCGCCATCCGGGCGCAAAACGCAGAATACGATGCGCGTGTTGAAGTCGCTGGGCTATATCTACGACTCCAGCGACAAGGATTACGACTTGCCGTACCGGCTGCGTTTCGGCGGCGGCAAGGACGACTGGATGGTCGAGTTGCCCAATAATACCTACAGCCTGGACGATTTTCCCTTCTACAAGTTCAGCTATACGCCGCCGTCCGAGGTGCTGGCGCAGTGGCAGTCGGAGTTCGACGCTGTCTATGCCTCGGACCGGTTCTTCGTCCTGACGGTGCACCCGCGTTCGGGCTGGGGGTCGGGTACACCCGCGCGCACGCGCATCCTGGACCAGATGATCGGTTACATGCGCAGCCACGAAGGCGTGCATTTCTTTTCCTCCGCCCAGTTCGCCCGCTGGTGTCTGGATCATCCGCAGCAGCTCGAAGAGGTGACCATCCCATGAAACCGTTCACCTGGCCCGAAGGCATCCGCTGCGCCGTGTTCGTTTCGGTCAACTTCGATGCGGAAGCATACGATCTGATGTCGACCACCGAATCGCGGCTGTTCGGACGTTTTTCCTACGGCCGCTACGGCGTGCGCGCCGGATTGCCGCGGCTGCTGCGCTGCTTCCAGCGCCGCGATATCCGCGCCACCGTCTTTGTCACCGCCGACGACGCGCTGCGGCATCCTGAAGCCGTGCGCGAATTGTCCGGTGCCGGACACGAAGTCGCCTCCCGGGGCCAGGACCTCAAGCCCCTGCCGCTGCTGGGCACGGGCGAAGGCGAGGTCCTGCTGCGCGCGCGCGACGCACTCGCGAAAATCGTGGGTGCGTCGCCGGCCGGATTTCGGGCACCCGGCGGCGAACTCGGCGCGAACACGCTGCGGCTGCTGGCCGAATTGGGTTACCGGTACGACGCGTCGTTTCAGGATGCCGACCACCCGTACCTGTTTGCGCCGACGGAAACCTTCCGCCTGGTCGAAGTGCCGGGGATGCAGGCACTCGACGATTCGCTGGTGTACTCGGCACGCCACACGCATGCGCGGCTGATGAAAATCTGGCGCGAAGAGTTCGATGCGCTGTACGACGCGGGCTGTCTCGTGCCGCTGACGCTGCACCTGCGCGGCGACATGGGGTCGACGCGCGCGGCGCGCATCGCTGCGCTGGACGGGTTGTTCTCCTACATCGCCAGCCGGCCCGGCGTGTGCTTCATGACGGGCGCGGAACTGGCGGCGCTGGCGCTGTCGTCCGGGCAGGAACCCGAACCCGATCCGATTGTCCTGCATCAGAGCACGCTCGCCGTGACGCCCTATCGCGGCGATCTCGCGGTCAAGCCGATTTGACCTGGCCTTCACGATGCGGTGCCCATGCTGTCCCGCTGATCCGCCCGTGCGATTTCCTGCTGCGAGTGCGCGGCTGGACCGGTTGAGAACTGAATCATGACCTTGCCCGATTCGATGAACGTCGTGGAGATTTCCGCCTTCGGGCCGCCTGGCGTGCTGCGCATGGCGCGGCGGCCCGTGCCGGTTGCGGCCGCGGGGGAGGTGCTGATTCGGGTCGAGGCGATCGGCGTCAGCCGTCCCGATTCCCTGCAGCGGCGCGGCCTGCATCCGCCGCCTCCCGGGGCATCGGATGTTCCGGGACTCGAGGTGGCGGGAACGGTGGCGGCAATCGGCGAACGCGTGCCGCGGTGGAAGATCGGTGACGCGGTGTGCGCGCTGCTTCCCGGCGGCGGCTACGCCGAATATGCCGTGGCGCCGGAGCAGCAGGTACTGCCGATACCGCAGAACTGGAGCGCGCTTGAAGCGGCGACGCTGCCGGAGAACATGTTCACGGTGTGGGAAAACGTGTTTCGCCGCGCCCGCCTTGCGGACAGGGAGACGCTGCTGGTGCACGGCGGGACCAGCGGGCTCGGTTCGCTTGCCATCATGCTGGCGCGCGCCTTCGGCGCCAGGGCGATCGCGACTGCGGGCAGCGACTTGAAATGCGAGGCCTGCCGGCGCATCGGGGCGGAATTCGCGGTCAATTACAAGACCGCGGATTTCGTGCCCAGTGTCATGCAGCATACCGGCGGCCGGGGCGTCGACGTCGTGCTCGATATCGTGGGCCGCGACTATGTACAGCGCAGCATCGACGTCCTCGCCCTGGACGGAAGGCTGGTCCATCTTGCGACCCAGGGGCCGGAAAAGCACGCCACCATAGACATGAGCACGCTTATCAAAAAGCGCGCCACCATCATCGCGTCGGCCTTGCGCTGGCGACCGGCTGAAGAAAAAGGCTGGATCGCGGCCGGGCTGCTGCAGCATGTCTGGCCCAAACTTCCGGCCCGCGCGCCCATCGTTCCGCTGGTCGATTCGGTGCATCCGCTCAAGGATGCGGTGCGGGTGCACGAGTATTTCGACAGCGGCGCGCACATCGGCAAGATCGTGCTTGTGCCGTGAGCGGAGCGCGGATTCGAATCGCAGTATGGTGAAAGGAGCAATGATGAATAACTTCAAGAGAACGTATCTGGCGTTTATCGGCGTGCTTTTCCTGGGTTGTGCGGGCCTGTGCCTTGCGCAGAATTATCCGAGCAAGCCCATACGCGTGATCGTGCCGTTTGCGGCGAGCGGTGCCAATGACCTCGTTGCGCGTGCGCTGCAAAAGCCGCTGGGCAAGGCGCTAGGCGGGACGGTCATCGTGGAGAACCTTCCTGGTGCATCTACGATGATCGCCACCCGGGAACTGATGAAATCACCGCCTGATGGCCACACCCTGATGCTGGCAGGGCATGTGGCGCTGATGAGCTACTACTACTCGGGGTCTTACGATTCCAAGATATGGGAACAGATGACCATACTCGGGCAGACGGGCCAGATGCCCTGGGGCATGCTCGAAGCGCGCGCTGACGCCCCGTACAAGAACTGGGGGGAGTTGGTGAGCTATGCGAAGAAGAATCCGGGGAAACTGAGCGCCGGTGGGCCGGCACCGGGAGGCATGATGAACTTGATCGTCCTCGAAACCGCGAAGAGCTCCGGCTTCGACATCACTTACGTGCCCTTTGCCGGCGGCGGGCCCAGCGGCACTGCCTTGCTGGGGGGGCACATCGAGTATCGCGTGGCACAGCCATCCGAGGTCTATCCGAACATGAAGGCCGGAAAGACGCACGGCCTGGCGGTGGCCTTCCCGCAGCGCGTGCCGGACATGCCCGACGTACCGACCTTCAAGGAACTGGGAATCATGTATGACATTCCGGTGTTCGGCTTCGACTACTGGGGGCCGCCGGGCATGCCGGGCGCTCTGTCGAACCAGATTTCGAAAGCGATCGAACAGGCGATCAAGGACCCGGAATACGTCGACATTGCGAAGAAGCTGATGTACCAGCCGATGTTCACCGGGCCCGAGGCGCTGAAGGAGAGCATGCGCAATTTCGAGAAGAACATCGGGCCGAAGCTCGAAGCGGCATTTCCGAAGAAGCAAAACTGAACAAGGTCAAGACAATGTCAAAGCAACAGGTGGTCGCGGAAGTCTCGGCAAAGAACGTGCGCGCTCACGCCGAGCGCATCGTGAAAGACATCCCGCATCGCGCGGCGGGTTCTGAAAACGGCCGGCGCATGGCCGAATACAGCCGGGACGCCATGCTCGCGGCGGGTGTGAGCGACACGGTGATGCACGAATTGCCGGCGATCGTCAGTTTCCCCGAGCATGCCGAATTCCGCGCGCTGTCGCCGACGCAGATCGCGATCCAGGCGAACACGCTGGGACACAGCCTCGAGACCATGCCGGAGGGCCTGTCGGGCGAATTGATCTACGTCGGTGCGGGGGCGATCGCCGACTTCGAAGGCAGGGACGTGCGCGGCAAAATCATTCTGACCGAGCTTTCCTACTCTCCGGCGCGGCACGAAAAGCAGCGCATCGCCGGTTTGCGCGGCGCTATCGGCGCGGTGATGATGAACTGGGGGCCGCCCGACAACGAGGCCGTGCCCTTCGGTTCGGTGAAGCCGGTGTGGGGCAATCCCACGCCGGAGAACTTCAAGGACGAGATGCCGACCATACCCTGCATCGGCATCGCGCGGGTCGCCGGCCTCAAGCTAAAAGAAATGTGTGCCGCGGGACCGGTGCGCGTCTGGTTCCGCACCCACGTGGAGAACGGCTGGCGCCCGGTGCAGATCACCGTTGCCGAGTTGCCGGCGCCCGACAGCCCGGAGCGCGGCGATTTCATCATGGTCGGCGGTCACCAGGACTCCTGGCCGGGCGAAGCGGCGACCGACAATGCGGCCGGCAATTCCTGCATGATCGAACTTGCGCGCGTGTTCAAAAAGCATGAGAAGAAATTGCGCCGCGGCCTGCTGTTCGGTTTCTGGACCGGGCATGAAACGGGCACCATGGCCGGCTCGGCCTGGTTCGCGGACAAGTACTGGGACAAGCTGCGCGACCACGCCTGCGCCTACCTGCAGATCGACCAGCCTTCCTGCCTGGGCACGACGATATGGCACACCACCTCCAACGTGGAGCTGAAGAAGTTTCACCAGCGCGAAGAAAAGCAGATCCTGCCGAAGCATCAGATCTCCTGGAAGCGCGTCGCCAAAAGCGGCGATGCCTCGTTCATCGGCGTCGGCGTTCCGATGATGCAGGGCGAGGGCGCGTTCACCGAGGCGGAACTGAAGGCGACGGCGCTCGCCACGCGCGGCTGGTGGCACCATTCCATTGAATGCACCATGGACAAGGTCGACTGGGACTGGATGCAGCCGCATATGCGCGTCTACGCCGCCTGGCTGTGGGAGTTGTGCACGGCGCCGGTGCTGCCGTTCAACTACGTTCCGGTGGCCGAACAGGTGATCGCGCGCCTGCAGGAACTCGAGAAAGCGGGAGCGTCCGTGGCGCTCGACGGGGTGTTGGCGACTGCGCGCGCGCTCGCCGCTGCCGCGCAGAAGTTCGATGCGGCCGCCGATGCTGTGCGCGCGGGATTCGAAGCCGGCAAAGGCAGCGAGCAGAAGGCGCTGCTGCTCAATCGCGCGATGAAGCGTGTCAGCCGCCTGGTGGTGCCGCTGATGAGCTCGGCCATAGGCAAATACGGGCACGACGTCTACGGCTACACACCGCAGACGACCATGATTCCAGCCCTTTACGACATCGCGCGCCTGTCCAAAATGCCTGAAGGCGAAGAGCGCTGGATGCTGCAGACCAAAGTGGTGCGCGACCGCAACCGCGTCGCGGACACCTTGTCCGACGCGATCGGGATCATCGACGACGCGCTGGCGCGTCTTGTCTAGATAACTTCTGAAAAACCTCGGACGGTGGTTTCTCGGCCGAGGTCTTTCACTGAGATGGGGAGGGGAAGGGGGCCATGGGCCCCCTTTTTCAGAGTTTCGCCAAGGCGCTGCCGCGGATCAGCTGAGCGCGCTTGCGCCTGTCACTATTGCCGGGCCCGCGCATGCAGGCCCCAGCGGGCGCAGCCTCACGCCGGGGCGCAATTTGCGAAACGGGTAGAGCGCAGGGTCCGCGAGGTAATACCCCGGCGCCAGCACCACGATCACCGCTTCTGCCATGGGTTGGAACTCGGCGCGATAGTGGCAGGTGCTTTTCAAGGCGAGAATCTTCTGCTGCGCCGGCTCGATACCCAGTTGCCGGAACGGCGCCTGGTCGTAGGCCTGCAAGCGCTTGCTGGTAACGGCGACGCTGACGCCGCCCAGGGTCAGCAGCGCCATCGGGCCGACATCGATGTCCCGGCCGCGCGTTACGGCGCCGTCCGACCGGAACCGGCCGTTGCCGAGGCTGGCAACCCGAAATGCCGCTTCGAGCGGCGTTACGCCTTCCGGGCCGGAGCGCCCGCCGAGCGCGAGCGCGATCGTCGCACCTTCGCCGGCGGCATGTGCCGCGCGCGCGGCGTCCGGATCGCAGAGAAAACCGAGCACCGCACCCTGCGCATCGGCCGCGACCAGCGCCTTAAGCAGGCCGGTGGCGTCGGCGGTGCCACCGCAGCCCGGATTGTCCTGGGTGTCGGCGATGACCACAGGGCGCGATGCCGCACGCGCTATGGCGATCGCCCGCGCCACGCCCGCCTCCGGCGAGACCATGACCTCGGCAAAGTTCGCTTCCTGCGCCACGATTTCTTCCATCATGGCGTCTGCGGCGCGGTCTGCGGCCTCCTGCGTCCATGCATGCGCGATGACCGAAGGCCCGCACCAATACAGGTCGGAGGGCGGAAAACCGGCGAGATAGGACAGGTTGATCAGTTCGCCTTCGGCGACCTTCGTGCGGGCGACGACGCTCTTCGACGGATCGACCAGCGTGCACTGTCCGTTCAAAGGAATCAGGAACGGCGCTTTGCGCAGGGCGCGCCCGACGGGGCGGCCGCGCGCCAGCAGCGCCTCCATCGCCCGCGCTGCGTACTGCCCGGTCTCGACCCGATCGACGTGCGGATAGGTGCGGTAGCCGATCAGGGCGTCGGTCAGTTCCACCATCTGCGGTGTCACGTTCGCGTGGTAGTCGAGGCTGATGGCGACGGGGACATCGGGGCCGACGGCGGCGCGCACGCGGCGCAGCACCTCGCCTTCGCCGTCTTCGAAATCTTCCGTGACCATTGCGCCGTGAAGGTCAAGGTAGACGGCATCCACCGGCATCGCCTGCGACAGGCAGCCGACGATGCCGCCCGAGATGCGCTCGAAGGCGTCGCGCGTCACCAGGCCGCCGGCGCCGCCGCTGGTCCACAAAAGCGGCACCAGGTCGTGTCGCGCAGACATGTCCTGCATGAAACCGGCGATGGCGAAGCTGTTGCCGCTGAGCCACTTGATCACGTCGGCGCCGTAGACCAGCGGCGGCCGATCGCGGTGCGCGGCAAAGTAGGCGTAATCGGTTTTCGGTTCGACGAAACAGTTGGTTTCGTGCTGGAAGCCGCCGATCGCTATGCGCGCCATGTTGGCCTTAAGAGAGGTTGAGCGAGTGCAGCAGCGCCTCGGTCCACGCGCGTGTGCCCTGCGTGCCGCCGAGATCGCGCGTGCGCGTGGCCGGATCGCGCAGCAATGCGTCGATTGCGGCCTCGATCGCCCGCTCGGCGACGGCAAAACCTTCGTCCTCGTGCCGGCGTCCGAGCCAGCCCAGCAGCATGCCGGCGGAGAGCACCAGCGAGGCCGGGTTCGCCCGGTCCTGTCCGGCGATGTCGGGCGCCGAGCCGTGCTGCGCCTGCGCCATGCAATGCCTTTCGCCGGCATTGAT
>JAPLRD010000443.1:1025-2190 GCA_026399375.1 Pseudomonadota bacterium | reverse complement strand
TAATCGACATAGCCGGCCCCGGAACGCCTGACTTCGTCCACAAAAGCGACGAACAGCTTCTTGCCTTTCGGATCGGCGCTGGCGCTCATGTCCTGGCCGTCGAGTTCGGGCTTGATCGGGTGCATCACGATGCGCGGCTGCATGTCGTTGATCCAGAAATACTCGTTCTGGTCATAGCGCAGTTTGCGCAGCAGATCCGCGCTCTGCTTCTGCGCCTGCTCGCGCGTGAGTTCCCCCGATTTCTCCTGCGCGTAGGACTGCGCGACGATGCCGTGGGCGACCTCGACCAGGTTTCGGGTCTGCTCGCGCTTGGCCAGCATCATGGAGGCGTGCTTGGCGTACAGCATGGAAGCTGCGCCCAGCAAAGTGGTCAGGATGACAAATGCGATCAGCGCCGCCAGTTTCCTGCCGATCGGCCAGTTGCTGAATTTCATCGATATCATGTTGTTTCCTAATACCTTATCGCCGCGCTGGCGCTGCCGCAGCGCCGCACTGCGGGGGAATCTATCCACCATGCCCTGCGCCATTATTCGCGCAGCATCTCCCGGGCTAAGACCCGAGAACGCGTGGAATTCCACCTGTATTCGAAGCGCAGACCCCTTGCGGTGCGCAGGACACTCTCATGGGCAAGGTGTGGCCGATGAATCCGGTCGCATTCCGTAGCGGACCGGACGGCGCGTACCAGCCGGTCGCTGGCATTGATCAACGTCAAACGGCGCGTGCGCGCAGGGCGCATGGTGGACAGGCGCAAGTCGCGAGGCCAGCGGTTTGGTTCTGGGGCATAGGGATGCAATCCTACGAAGAACAGTATCTCGGTGACGCGCTGGCGCTTGGGGACAAGCATCCGGTTATCGCCACGATCGCCATTTACTCCCATACCGGCATCAAACTCGTCAATCCGGGCACCCGCGTCAACAGCGCGCTCTATGAGAAGCTGGTGCGGCACAAATTGCTGCCGAACATCGATCAATGCCTGAAAGTGGAGGGCGGCGTCGATGCCGCGCACCTCGTGCAATGCGTGAAAGACCTGCTGGTGACCAATCCGCGCTTCGAGCGCATGACCGAAGCCATTCCGCGGGACACCATACTCGCCGCTGTATATCAGGCGCCGCTTCCGGCGCCGCTCGCTTTCAAACTCACCATGGCGCGGGAACAAAGGCCGCAG
>JAPLRD010000443.1:0-987 GCA_026399375.1 Pseudomonadota bacterium | reverse complement strand
CTGCGATGCATCAGGCGCCGCTTCCCGCGCCGCTCGCCTTCAAACTCACCCTGGCGCGGGAGCAAAGGCCGCAGTTGTTCACCCACAGCATCGAAGTGGCGCTGGTCGCGGTCTACCTGCAGGGCATGAACGGCCAGCGCATTCCCGACCTGGCTTTGGCCGCGGCCGCCGGCTTGTTCCACGATGTCGGCATCCTGCACATCTCGCCCGAGATCCTGGCGCCGGGCAAGGCGCTCGCGGATGCGGGGCGAAGATACCTGTACACCCATCCGATCACCGCGCATCTGATCGTGCGCGAATTTCCGGCCCTGAATCCGGTCGTCAGCACCGCGATCCTCGAGCATCACGAAAGGATGGACGGCAGCGGCTATCCGCACGGCGTGAAGGCCGAAAGGCTGAGCGAACTGGGCAAGATTCTGATGATGGCCGATTCGGGCGCGGCGCTCTTGAAAAGCAGCCAGCGCGGGCATCACGGCGTCGCCCTGCGCCTGCTGCGACGCAAGTTCAGCCCGCTGCTGCTGGCGCATCTGTCGCGGCTGTTTGCGCCTCAGGACGAACCCGCAGGCGCAGAATCCGCATCGGACCAGGATCTGGCGCTGCGACAATTGGCGGCGCTTGCCGAGATTCTGCTCGCCTGGGACAACAGCTATGCGCAACTGCAGGCCGAGCATCCCGAGTCCGCAGGCGATTTGCTGCTCGATCTGTCGAACCAGCGCATCGTCGCACTGGAGCGCTCGCTGCTGGAGGCGGGGCTGGTGGCCGACCAGCTGGAGGCGTTTACCTCCGTGTCCATGCAGGACGAGGCCGGGGCGCAGGAAATGCGCGAACTCGCGCGCGAAGCGCTGTGGCAGTTGAAAGACATCACCTTCGAAGTCCACCGCCGCTGGGCCGAGGCGGCGCAGCCCGACGCGGTGCATCAGGCGATTGCGCACTGGCTAGAGCGCGCCGACGAGAGGCTGACATCAGTTTGAGTGCAACATGAACATC
>JAPLRD010000369.1 GCA_026399375.1 Pseudomonadota bacterium | reverse complement strand
TGAGCTTGAGGCTCGTCGGTTTGGGCTTGCGTCCTTTCACTGGTAATTTCCTCAATCATTCGGTCCGGCGGCCTATGTTGCAGCGCGGCGGGTCCGCTTACCCCCCCCTGGTCAATTTCGGTTGCGTGAATTTTTGGCTTGCACCGGGGTACCCAGAAAAAAGACGAAAAAACCATATAGATCCCCCCCGGGGTGGCGCATTGCATGTGCGACCGCCAGGCACGTCACTTGCCACTTCCGATCGTCTCCCGCCAGGTCTTGCGATCGTGACAGCGCTTGGCCATCGCCTGCCAGTTGAGCGGATCCCAGAAGAGCGTCATGTCACCGCGGTGCGGGATCACGTGGTCCACCACGGTCGCTACGGTCAGCACCTTGCCCCCTTCGTCGCAGTCAGGGCATTGGCAGAGCGGATGTGCGCGCAGGAACCCTTTGCTTGTTGCCTGCCACCTGCGCCCATAACCGCGCTCGCTGGGGCTGCCCTTGTGCTGGTCGTGTAGTAATTGCCTTGCTCGGGCGTGTTCCGGGCACCGGTTGGCGTTGTTGACCAAGGTGGCGCAACCAACCTCGGCGCAGGGGTGAGGCGCAGCGCTTGGCATAGTGCGATTCACCGCTCCGATTTAGTTTCAATCATTCGTCGAGAACTGCTTGCCTTCGTTGCGAATCGAAGCGTTCATGTAGACACCATCAACGCAAGAGGAGCAAACGCATGAGCTACACCAGCAACGAATTTACGATCGACGAGGTCGGCTTCATCCAGATCGCAATGACCAAAGTGCTTGCCGCAGTCGCACGCGGCGAACTCGATCTCAACCGACTGGCCCGCGAGGAACTCGCCGCGCGTGGCCTCAACAACAAGGGCGTCTGGGTCGGCTTCGAACGCGCCAAACAGATCCACAAACTGTGAGGACCGCGACGATGAACGCCAAGACCCTTGATCAACTGTTCCAGCAGATCGCCTCGATTTCCACGAGGTGAGCGTGTGGGGCATCAAGAGCGCGCTGCAGGCCGCGTTTGATGCTGGCAAGCAAGCAGCCTGCACTGACCAACAGCAACCTTAATCAGGAGATCACCATGACCACCGCAATCAAGCTCAGCGATACGCAGAAGCTGATTCTCAAACGCGCGGCCAAGACCGCCGATGGCAAGCTCACGTGGTTCCCCGACACGCTCAAGGGCGGCGCACGCACGAAGGTAATTGACGCGCTCCTTAATCGCGCGCTCATCACCGCCGACGGTACTGACTGGACCATGGCAGCCGAGGGCTACGACGCCTTAGGCATCCAGCGTCCTGTTCCCGATGACAACGAGGCCGCGCAAGTGGAACCCGCAACCGCCAAGCCGCGCACACGCGAGAACAGCAAGCAGGCCCAGGTGATCGCGATGCTGAAGCGCCCCGAGGGCGCAACGATCCAGCAGATTGCAGAGGCCACGCAGTGGCAAGCTCACACCATTCGTGGCACGATATCCGGAAGCCTAAAAAAGAAACTCGGCCTCGAAATCACCTCGACGAAGGAGGCTGGTGGGCAGCGGGTTTACCGCGTCTCTTGATCAGGAGCCAAGCCATGAAAACGATGACCAT
>JAPLRD010000086.1 GCA_026399375.1 Pseudomonadota bacterium | reverse complement strand
GCATCCCCTTGACGTCGTAGATCAAGCTTTCCACCCAGTAAATGAGCACCGTCAGCCACAGCATCACCGACAGGGCTTGCGAAAAACCAAAGCGCAGTTCCGGCGCGGCAAGCAATTCAGCGTAGAGCAGCGAGGAATGGAGCGCGAACGGCGCCAGTATGGCCGTGCGTTCCCACGCGACGATGCCCGTCCCCGACCCCTCGCCCTCGGCGGCGGCCCTCCAGCGCGTGTTCCAGAAATGCCATCCCAGCGCTGCATACAGAAGCGAGGTGAGCGCATGGGGTAAAATGCCTGACATGCCCAAATTTTACACCACAGAATGCTAGATAACCTGACCAACCGCTTGTCCAGGGTCATCAAGACCCTGCGCGGCGAGGCCCGCCTGACCGAATCCAACGTCGCCGACGCACTGCGCGAAGTGCGCATGGCGCTGCTCGAGGCCGACGTAGCGCTGCCGGTGGTGAAGGATTTCATCGCCGCGGTGAAACAAAAAGCGATGGGCGAGGAGGTCATCGGCAGCCTTACGCCCGGCCAGGCCCTGGTGGGCGTAGTGCAGCGCGAGCTCGCTGCCCTGATGGGCGGTGAGAACGCCGCGCTCAACTTCGCCGTTACGCCGCCGGCGGTGATTCTCATGGCGGGTCTGCAGGGTTCGGGCAAGACCACCACCAGCGGCAAGCTGGCGAAGTACCTGGTCGAGCAAAAAAAGAAACCGCTGCTCGCAAGTTGCGACGTCTACCGTCCTGCCGCCATCGAGCAATTGCGCACCATCGCCGGCCAGCTGCAGGTCGATTTCTTCGAATCGGCGGCCGGACAAAAGCCGGTGGATATCGCGCTGGCTGCGCTGGATTACGCGAGGAAACACTACAACGACGTGCTCATCGTGGACACGGCGGGGCGGCTCGCGATCGACGCTGCGATGATGCAGGAGATCTCCGCGCTGCACGCCGCGCTGGTCCCGGCCGAGACTTTGTTCGTGGTCGACGCGATGCAGGGCCAGGACGCGGTGAACGTGGCCAAGGCGTTCAGCGAGGCGCTGCCGCTCACCGGCGTGGTTTTGACCAAACTCGACGGCGATGCGCGCGGCGGGGCGGCGCTGTCGGTGCGCCATGTCACCGGCAAGCCGATCAAGTTCGCCGGGGTGGGCGAGAAGCTGGCCGCGCTGGAAGCATTCCATCCTGAGCGCATGGCCGCACGCATCCTCGGCATGGGCGACGTGCTGTCGCTGGTGGAGGAAGCGCGAAAGAACGTCGATGTCGAAGCGGCGCAGAAATTCGCCGACAAGATGAAGCGCGGCAAGGGCTTCGATCTCGAGGACTTCAAGGAGCAGATCGCGCAGATGCGCAAGATGGGCGGGCTCTCTTCCATGATCGACAAATTGCCCGCGCAGCTTGCACAAGCGGCGCAGGCGCAGTCGGCCGACATGGGCGAGAAACAGATGCGACGCATCGAGGGCATCATCAATTCCATGACCCGGCAGGAGCGGGCGCATCCGGACCTGATGAAGGCTGCGCGCAAGCGCCGCGTCGCCGCGGGCGCGGGCGTGCAGGTGCAGGAGGTCAACCGCCTGCTGAATCAGTTCGAGCAGATGCAGAAAATGATGAAGCAGATGCAGAAGGGCGGCATGGCGAAGATGATGCGCGGGATGAAGGGGATGATACCCGGCATGCGCTAGCCGGCCCCTTGCCACGCGTGCCTGCAGTTCAGGCGGTTCCTGAACTGCAGCGATACGAGGAGAGGCCTCCCCTCATTTCACGATGAACTCCTAATAGCCGATGGCCGCCCCGTCGCTTCTCGGGTCCGAACCTCCCCAGCGTGTACCGGTGACAGGATCGACCGTGATCCCGTGCGCATGGCCGGCAAGCTCGTTCCATGCTCCCCAGCGGTTCAACACATGCCCTCTGCGCTCGAGTTCCTTCAGCGTCGCTTCTGTGTAGCGCCCCTCGACGTTGAGCAGGTCGCGCGGTTCGCCCAGCGCAAAGCGGCCGGATAGCCAGCGCGGCGACTCGATCGCCTGTTGCACGTTGAGGCCGAAGTCGATCATGGCGACGTCGGCGCCCATGCAGCCGAACACCTGCCACAGCTTGTCGTCGCGGAACGCGAGCGAGGCGATCAGCGTATGCAGCGGCCGCTTGCCCGGTGCTAGTTTGTTTGGATGTGCGGGATCGAGCGAGAAATAGGCGCCGCGGTTCTGCAGCACGATGCCGCTCTTGCCCGCGACTACGCAGGAGCCGAATACGCCGTAGAGGCTGTGGATGAGCGAGGCCGCGTTGCCCTCGGCGTCAACGGCGCAGATGTACACGGTGTCGCCGGCGAGGCTGCCGTAGGAAGGCACCTTGTCCCAGGGGAGGGCGCGCCCGGGGTCGATCAGCGCGCGTCTTTCGTCGGCATAGGCGCGCGACAACAGTCGCTCCACCGGTACCTTCGCAAATGCCGGGTCCGCGATCCAGCGGTCGCGGTCATGGTAGGCGAGCTGCTTCGCCTGCACCAGGAAGTGCACGTGGTCTGCGCCCAGATATTCCATGGAGCCGAGGTCGTACGCTTCGATCAAATTGAGCATCTGCAGCACCGAGATGCCCTGGGTGGGCGGCGCGGTCTGGTACAGTTTGACGCCGCGGTATTCGGTCGATATCGGCTCGCCCCACTGCGCGCGCTGCGCGCGAAAGTCTGTTTCGGTGAAGAAACCGCCGTTCGCGCCCGCATAGCGCGCGAGTTCTTTCGAGATTTCGCCTTCGTAATAGGCATCGCGCCCGCCGGCGCCCACGGCTTCGATGCTGCGCGCGAGATCGACGTTTGCGAGGCTCTGTCCGGCGCGCGGTGCTTCACCGTTTTTCAGGAAGATCGCGGCCGCTTCCTTGTTTTGCGCCAGTTCCGGCGCGGTCGCGGCGATCCAGTTGGCGAGGCGTTCGGTCACCGGAAACCCGTCGCGCGCATAGCCTGCAGCGGCAGCCAGATTGCGCGCGAGCGGCAGGCGGCCATGCGCCGCGTGGGCTTCGCACCAGCTCGCGACGGCACCCGGCACGGTCAGCGTCGCCGGCAGGATGCCGCGGAACGGGATTTCGCCCATGCCTTTTGCTTGAAACGCTTCGATGGAAGCGCTCGCTGCGGCACAGCCGGCGCCGTCGAGGTAACGCACGCGCTTTTGTTTGGCGTCGTAGATCAGCCAGAACGCGTCCCCGCCCAGGCCTGTCATGTGCGGATAAAGCACACTCAAGGCGGCGCTGGCGGCAATGGCTGCATCGACTGCGGAGCCTCCGGCTTTCAGTATTTCGACGCCGGCCTCAGAGGCGAGCGCGTGCGGACAGGAAACCATGCCGCGCGCTGCGAGCGTGGGCGGACGGCCGGTGTGCATTTCGATCATGGTGTTTTCTTCTTGTGAGACAAAAGGGTGATATGGGAACACAATCGATAAAGTCAGGCAATGCGGACGTACAGGCACGGCGGGAGGTACAAGCGCGCACGCGCAAGGGAGCCTTCGGCTGCGGATCAGGGCTCGCACCGGCGAATTGCGGCACGATGGCAACATTCAAAGCCTGTGCGGCGGGCTTAGGTATTGCATTGAAACCTTTGAACAATCTGCGCTCGCGCGCCTAAACTCGTCCGTACAAAACCCTTGCCAATAGGTACCAAATCGTCGTAGAATCGCGCTCTTTTTTGAGTTTCGGGACAACAACATGGTTGTGATTCGCCTCGCCCGCGGTGGCGCGCATAAACGCCCTTTCTACAACATGGTCGTAGCGGATTCGCGTCGCGCCGCCGGCGGCAAATTCATCGAGCGCGTCGGATTCTATGATCCGAAGGCGCCCGAAGGTCGCGAGAACCTGCGTGTCGCCATGGACCGTCTGACCTTCTGGCAAGGCAAGGGCGCACAGCTCTCTCCCACGGTCGCAAGGCTGGTCAAGCAGTTTGGCAAGAAAGTCGCTGGAACTGCCGCCCCCGCAGCTGCTTAAGCAGGCTGCGCAGCTGGTCGTGATGGGGCGCATCGTCGCCCCCTACGGCCTCAAGGGCTGGGTCAGGATAGAGCCCTTCAGCGCGGAACCCGACGGTTTGAGCGCCTATCCGTCGGTCTGGGTAGGCAGAAACGGCGACTGGCGCGAATTGAAAGTCGCGCAAAGCGTGCTGCAGCACGGAGCCAGCGTGGTGGCGCGCTTCGAGGGCTGCGAGGAGCGCGATGCGGCGCTGGCCCTGAAGGGCAGCGAAGTCGCGGTAAAGCGCGAAGCGCTGCCGCAGAACGCGAAGGACGAGTTTTACTGGGTCGACCTGGTCGGCCTGAAAGTGGTAAATGCGAAAGACGAGGAGCTCGGCACGGTTGCCGAGTTGTTCGAGAACGGCGCGCATCCGGTGATGCGCATCGTCGATGGCGAAACGGAACGACTGCTGCCTTTCATCGAGCAGGTAGTGCGCCAGGTGGAAATGGCCCAGGGCCGGATCCGCGTGGAGTGGGAGCTGGACTGGTGATCCACTTCGATTGTGTGACGCTGTTTCCGCAGATGTTTGCGGCGCTCACCGAATCGGGTATCACCAGCCGCGCGCTGAAGACGGCGCGCTACAGTCTGGAGTTGTGGAATCCGCGCGACTTCACCAGCGACAACTACCGCACGGTGGACGACAGGCCGTACGGAGGCGGTCCCGGCATGGTGATGCTGGCCGAGCCGCTGGATGCGGCGATTCGCGCGGCGAAGGCGCGGGTGGCGGGCGGTGAGCGCAGGGTGATATACCTTTCGCCGCAGGGCAGGGTACTGGACCACGCCGGCGTGATGCAACTTGCGGCAGGTCCGGGTGCGGTATTGTTGTGTGGACGTTACGAGAGCGTGGACGAGCGATTGATCCGCCGCGTGGTCGACGAGGAAATATCGATCGGCGACTACGTGCTCTCCGGCGGCGAACTGGCGGCGATGGTTTTGATCGACGCGGTGGTGCGGCAGTTGCCCGGCGTGCTGGGCGACGAGGATTCGGCGGCGCAGGATTCGTTCGTGGGCGGGCTGCTGGATTGTCCGCATTTCACCCGGCCCGAGGACTACGCGGGCGAGCGCGTGCCGCCGGTGCTGCTCTCCGGCAATCACGCCGAGATAGAGCGCTGGCGCCTGAAGCAGGCGCTGGGCAGGACCTGGCAGAGACGGCCGGATTTGTTGGAACAGCGCGCCTTGAGCGCGGCGGAAGCGAAGTTGCTTGAGGAATTCAAGCGGGAACAGAATACCTAAGAGGCCGTTTTAGGTTGATTGAAACGGCCTCTGATTTAGGGGTGCACGAGGGGAGATATCCCCTCGTTTTGTAACAAGCTCTAGGCTGTCGCAGCGGCGGCGGTCCCCGATGATACGAGGAGTGGAATCATGAATCTGATAGAGAAACTGGAAACCGAAGAAATCGCCCGCCTGGGCAAGACCGTCCCCGTGTTCGCTCCCGGCGACACCGTGATCGTGAACGTCAACGTGGTCGAGGGCGAGCGCAAGCGCGTTCAGGCCTACGAGGGCGTGGTCATCGCCAAGCGCAACCGCGGCCTCAACTCTTCCTTTATCGTGCGCAAGATTTCCGCCGGTGAAGGCGTGGAGCGGACCTTCCAGACCTATTCGCCGCTGATCGCGTCGGTCGAGGTGAAGCGCAAGGGCGACGTGCGCCGCGCCAAGCTGTACTACCTGCGCGACCGTTCGGGCAAGTCCGCGCGTATCCGCGAGAAGCTCACCAAGCGCGCAGTCCTGGTGCCGGAGACCGGCACCAAAGAGGCGGTTGCCGAATAGGATTTCGCCCAAGTATCAAACAAAAGGGACGCCGCGGCGTCCCTTTTGTTTTTGCGGCTGTGCGCGCTACTCGGCGCTCATGTTCTCGATCAGCCGTTCCATGAAAGACTCGCACAGCGCCACCTGCTCCAGCGACACGTACTCGTCCGGCTTGTGCGCCTGTTCGATTGAACCCGGGCCGCAGATGATGGCGGGGATGCCCGCCTGCTGGAACAGTCCGCCCTCGGTCGCGTAGGCCACCTTGGCGGTCGACTTGTTTCGCGACAGCGCCTGCGCCAGACCGGTGATCCGGTCCTGTTCCGCCGTATTGAGTCCGGGGATGCCGGCCTTGGTTTCGATGCTGATGCTGGTTTCAGGATCCGTGCGCTGCATTTTGGGCAGGATCACGCGCTCGGCGTAGTCCTTGATTTCACGCTCCAGCGCGTCCGGATCGGCGCCCGGCAGGTAGCGAAACTCGAAGTGGAAAATGCACTCGCGCGGCACGATGTTGGCTGCGGTGCCGCCAGATATCACGCCGGTCTGCAGCGTGGTGAAAGGCACGTCGAAACCGTAGTCGCGCGGCTCGCACGCCTGCATGCGCTCGGCCATGTGGCGGATGTAGGTGATGATCCTGGCGGCGTATTCGATCGCGTTCACGCCCTGTGGCGTGAGCGCCGAATGCGCTTCCTTGCCGCGCACGCAGCACTTGTAGGCGCGCTTTCCCTTGTGCGCGATCACCGGCTGCATGCTGGTGGGCTCGCCGATGATGGCGCCCGCCGGGCGGATGTTGTTCCGCGCCAGGTCCTCCAGCAGGCCGCGTGCGCCGATGCAGCCGACTTCTTCGTCGTAGGACAGCGCGAAATGGATCGGAGCTTTGAGATCCGCGGCGGCGAAGCGCGGCGCCATCGCCAGGATCACCGCGAGATAGCTCTTCATGTCGCAGGCGCCGCGGCCGTAGAGCCTGTCGCCGCGAACCACCGCTTTGAAGGGGTCGCTGCTCCAGTCCTGCCCGTCCACGGGTACCACGTCGGTGTGGCCGGAGAGCACGATGCCGGGTTTTGCGCCCTTCTGCATGGTGGCGAAAAGGTTTGCCTTCTTGCCGGTGGCGTCGTAGGTCAGGCGCGATTCCATGCCGTAGCCCTTGAGGTAATCCCGCGTCCATTCGATCAGGCCGAGATTCGAATCGCGACTGGTCGTGTCGAAGGCGATCAGGCGTTCGATCAGGGCAAGGGTTTCCGGTTTGATGGTCGGCATCGTTGTCTGGCTCAGGTTGGGGCTCGGTTCATGCGGCTGCGTCGTCATTCAAATGGCAGGCGGAGAAATGCAGGGGTGCGATCTGGCGCAATGGGGGTTGCTCGATTTTACACCGCGGCATGGCCTGCGGGCAGCGCGGGTGAAAATGGCAGCCGGGCGGCGGATCCAGCGGCGAGGGAATTTCGCCCTTGATCGAAACGAAACTCTTGCGCCGCAAGTCCAGGCGCGGCACTTCGGCCAGCAGCGCCCGGGTATAAGGGTGGTTGGACCTGGCGTAGATCTCCTCGGTCGGCGCGGCTTCGACCACGCGCCCCAGGTACATGATCACCACCCGGTCCGAAATGTGCTGCACCGCGCCCAGGTCGTGGCTGATGAAAAGATAGGTGAGATTGAACTCTTCGCGCAGCTTGGTAAACAGGTTGAGCACCTGCGCCTGGATCGACACGTCCAGAGCCGCCACCGCCTCGTCGCAGACGAGGAATTCCGGCTTTACCGCGAGCGCCCGGGCGATGCCGATGCGCGCGCGCTGGCCGCCGGAAAACTGGTGCGGAAAGCGGCGCACCAGCGAGGCATCCAGGCCGACGCGCGACAGCAGTTGCGCCACGTACTCCTGTTGCTCCCCCGGCGCGATCAGCCCGTGCACCACCGGCGCTTCACCGACGATGTCGGCCACGCGCATGCGCGGATTGAGCGAGGCGTACGGGTCCTGGAAAATCATCTGGATCTTTAGCTGGACGGAGCGTTGCTTTTCGATCGGCAGCTGCGCGATCTCCTCGCCGCGCCACAGGCGCGCGCCGGCCGAAGGCCGCAGCAGGCCGACCGCCAGGCGACCGAGCGTAGACTTGCCGCAGCCGGATTCGCCCACCAGGCCCACCACTTCGCCCGCCTGCACCGAAAGATCGACGCGGTCCACCGCATGCACGACTTCCTCTCTGGCGTTGGCGCCGAGCAGATTCGCGATCTTGGCGGCGGTGTCCAGCGTCTTGACGAAGCGCTTGGACGCACCGCGCAGTTCCAGCAGGGGCGGCGGCAGCGCACTCATGCGGTCAACGGGTGGAAACAGCGCACCTGCCTGCCGGCGACGGGGCTGGACAATGGTGCATCCTGCGTGCAGGCGCCGTCGGCGCGGCTGCAGCGTTCGCGGAAGGCGCAGCCCGGCGCGAGATCGAGCAGCGAGGGCGTCATTCCGGGGATCTGCCGCAGCGGCTCGCCCCTGCGGCTGCGGCTGGGGACTGAATCGATCAGTCCGTGCGTATAGGGATGCAGCGGTGCGTCCAGCACCTGATCGACGCTGCCGTGCTCGACGATGCGACCGGCGTACATGACGCAGATGTCGTCGGCGAGGCCCGCGATCACCGACAGGTCATGAGTGATCCAGATGAGGGCGGTGCCGGATTCGCGTGCGAGCTTCTGCATTTCGAACAGGATCTGCCCCTGGATGGTCACATCGAGCGCCGTGGTCGGTTCGTCGGCGATGATCAGGTCGGGACTGTTCAGCAGAGCGATGGCGATGGCCACGCGCTGGCGCATGCCGCCGGAGAATTGGTGCGGGTAAGCCGAGAGGCGTTCGGCGGGGGACGGAATGCCGACGCGCGCCAGGGCGTCGCGTGATCGCTCCAGCGCCGCCGCGCGGCTGACGCCGGCATGCGCCTGGATCGCCTCTATCATCTGTGTGTCGACGCGCAGCACCGGGTTCAGCGTCATCATCGGATCCTGGAAGATCATGGCGATGCGGTTGCCGCGCACCTTGCGCATCGCTTCGGGCCCGAGCGCGCGCAGGTCCTCGCCGCCGAGCAGGATGCGGCCCGCGATCACGCGCCCGGGCGGATCGATCAGGCCCATGATGGAATAACCGGTCATGGACTTGCCCGAGCCGGACTCGCCCACCAGGCCTAGGATCTTTCCCGGCGCTACCGAGAAGCTCACGTCCTCCACCGCCTTCACCACGCCCTGTCGGGTGAAGAAGTGCGTGCGCAGGTTCTCTACGCGCAGTGCAGAACCGGTCATTTCTGCAGCCGCGGATTGAGCACGTCGCGCAGCTGGTCGGCGACCAGGTTGATGCTGACGATGGTCAGCAGCAGGGCGATGCCGGGGAAGAAGCTGATCCAGTACTTGCCCGAGAGCATGTAGTCGAAGCCGTTCTTGATCAGGAGGCCGAGGGAGGGCTCGGTGATGGGGACGCCGATGCCCAGATAGGACAGGGTGGCCTCGAGCGCGATTGCGGCCGCCACCTGCACCGTGGCGATGACGATCAGCGGCGGCAGACAGTTGGGCAGCAGATGGCGGAACACGATGCGCGCCGGCGGCAGCGCCAGGCACAGGGCGGCTTCGATGTATTCCTTGCGGCGCTCGACCAGCGCCGTGCTGCGCACGGTGCGCGCGTAGTAGGCCCATTGCACCGTGATCAGCGCGAAGATGGTCTTGCCGATTCCCTGGCCCAGCAGCGCGAGCAGGATGAGGGCGATCAGGATCGCGGGAAACGACAGCTGGATGTCGACCACGCGCATGATGACGCCGTCAGTGCGCCCGCCGAAGTAGGCGGCGCAAAGCCCGGCGGTCAGGCCGATGATCACAGCGCACAGCGTGCTCGCCACGCCGACGCCGAGGCTGATGCGCAGGCCGTAGAAAATGCCGGACAGGATATCGCGGCCCTGGTCGTCGCTGCCGAGCCAGAAGGTCAGGCCGTCGCCCGACTTGGAGCCCGGCGGCAGGCGGCTGTCGAGCACGTCAAGCTGCGCCAGGTCGTAGGGATTCTGCGGTGAGATCAGGGGCGCGAACAGGGCGATGAGCAGAATCAGGACCAGCACGCCCAGCCCGGCGAGCGCGAGCCGGCTTTCGGCGAAGTCGGCGGCGATTCGTTGAAACGGCGTCTGTTCGCGCTGCACGTTATCCCTTCGCCTCGCTGATGCGCACCCGAGGATCGAGCAGCGAGTAGAGGATGTCGACGGCGAGGTTGATGAGGATGAAGAGACTCACGATGATAAGGAGGTAGGCGACGATCACCGGCCGGTCGAGTACGTTGATCGAGTCGATGATCAGTTTGCCCATCCCCGGCCAGGCAAAAATCGACTCGGTGACGATGGCAAACGCAATGACCGAGCCGAACTCCAGGCCGATCACGGTGACGATGGGGATCAGGATGTTCTTCAGCACGTGCACGCCGACCACGCGCGCGCCCGACAGGCCCTTGGCGCGGGCGAACTTGACGTAGTCCTGCAGCAGCGCTTCGCGCGTGCCGGCGCGCGTGAGGCGGATGATGAGCGAGAGCTTGAACAGCGCAAGGTTGGCGGCGGGCAGGATGAGGTGCTTGATTCCCTCCCAGGAGAGAAAGCTCACCGCGATCCCCAGGACCTCGGTGGTCGGGCCGCGGCCGCTGGAGGGCAGCCAGCCTAGTTCGACCGCGAACAGCATGATCAGCATCAGGCCCACCCAGAATGTGGGCAGGGAAAAACCGAGAATGGAGCCGGTCATGATCAGCTTGCCCGGCCACGAGTCCGGCGCAAGTCCCGCCCACAGGCCGAGCGGAATGCCCAGTACCACCGCCATGCCGGTGGCGGCCAGCGCCAGTTCCATCGTCGCCGGCATGCGCTCGAGGATCAGCTGGATCGCCGGAATATTGTAGGAGAAGGATTTTCCGAGGTCGCCCACCAGCGCCTGCTTGAGGAATATCGCGTACTGCTCCCACAGCGGCTTGTCCAGTCCGAGCGCGGCGATGGCGCGGGCGATGTCGGCCTGGTCCGCTTGCGGATTGATCAGGATGTCCACCGGGTTGCCGATCGCATACACCCCGACGAATACCAGCAGCGACATGAAAAACAGCACCAGCACGCTTTGCATCAGACGGCGGATGATGAATACGGTCATGGCCTGTGCGCCTATTTCGGGCGGAATTCGTGGGCGAAGGTGTACTCGTCGGTGCGCGGGTTGTAGGCGATGTCTTTTTTCATCGCCCAGGTCGCGAGCTGGTGGTGCAGGAGTATCACCGGCACGTCTTTCAAGGCCAGGGTTGCGGCTTCGCGCGCCAGCGCTTCCCGCTTCGCCTCGTCCAGAGTGGTAAAGCCCTGCTCCAGCAGCGCGTCCACCTTCGGATTCGAGTAGCGGCCCCAGTTCCAGGCCCCGTAGCCCTTGTCGGCGCTGGGCGTGGCCAGAAGCGCGCGCAATGCGAGGTCGCCCGAGAACGAGCCCCAGCCGAGCAGCGCCAGCGCGAATTCGCCGGCGCGCGCCTTGGCGAAATACACGCTCGCGGGCATGGTTTCCACCTTGGACTGTATGCCGATCCGCGCCAGCATCTGCGCCACCGCCTGCGCCAGTTGTTCATCGTTGACGTAGCGGTTGTTCGGCGCGTGCAGGGTGAGGGCGAAGCCGTCCGGATAGCCTGCCTCGGCGAGCAGCTTCTTCGCCCCCTCGGGGTCGTAGCCCTCCGCCTTGAGCGCGGCCACATGGCCGAATACGGCCGGTGAAACGACGTTGCCCGCGGCGATGGCGAATCCTTCCATTACACGCTCGACGACGGCGGTGCGGTTGATCGCCTTGGATAGCGCCAGCCTGACGCGTGCGTCCCTGAACGGATTTTTCGCCAGCGGTTTGCCCGCCTTGTCGGTGAGGTAAGGCGGGTGGTCACGGTATTGGTCAAGGTGCAACAGCATGGTGCGCCAGGAAACCTTCTGCTCCAGCCGGAATTTCGGATTTGCCTTGAGCCGCGTCAGATCGGCGGTCGGGATGTTCTCGATCGCGTCCAGGTCGCCGGCAAGCAGCGCCGTAATGCGCGCGGTATCGGCGGGCAGGATGCGCAGCGTCACTTTGTCCCAGACCGGCTTTGCACCCCAGTAGGTATCGTTGCGGGCGAGTTCAATGCGCTCGCCGCGGACAAAGCGCACGAGCTTGAACGGGCCGGTTCCGACTGCCGCCTTGCCGCTGTTGAAGTCCTCGGTCCCGGCGCCGGTCGCCGCTTTCTTCGAGACGATGAAAATCGAATTCAGATCGGACAGCAGCATCGCGTAGGGCGCTGCGGTCTTCAGCTGTATCGTCCAGGGATCGACGATTTTCTTGGCGGTGATGGGTTTGACGAAACCGGTGAAGGGCCCGGGGCTGGCAGGCAGGGTGGCCGGTCGCTCCAGCGAAAAGAGCACGTCCTCGGCGCTGAAGTCGGAGCCGTCATGAAACTTCACCCCTTTGCGCAGCTTGAATTCCCAAGTGGTCGGATCGATGCTGCGCCAGGGCACGGTGAGCCCGGGCGCGAGGCGCGCATTCGCGTCAACGTGCACCAGGGCGTCGAACACGTGCCAGGCGGCGATGTTGTTCGGGGCGACATTGAGGAAATGCGGAGGTGCAAGGCATATTCCCGGGGCGGCGCCGCGCCTCTGCATTTCGCAGGGCGCGGCATGACCACGCTATTGTGGCCGGAACTGATGCGCCAGGGTGTACTCGTCCGTGCGCGGGGTGTAGCTCACCCCCTTGCGCGTCGCCCAGGTGCTGATCTGATGATGGATGGCGATGATGCCCTGTTCGTTCATGGCGACGCGTATCCCGTCCTGCAGCAGTTTCTCGCGCTTGGCGTCGTCCACGGTCGCGAGCGCCTGTTCCAGCAGTTGGTCCACCTTGGGGTTGGAGTAACGGCCCCAGGCGAAGGTGCCCATGCCCTTGGCCGGGCTGAACGTAACCAGGTGCGAGCGCAGGGGTGACGAGGCTTCGCCGGTCGAGGCGCCCCAGCCGAGCATGGCGAAACTGAATTCGAGTTTGGATGCGCGCCCCAGATACACGTTCATCGGCATCGCTTCCACCTTGGTCTGGATGCCGGCGCGCGTCAGCATCTGCGCCACTGCCTGGAGAATCTGATCGTCGTTGACATAACGATTGTTCGGGCCGTGGATGGTCATGGCGAAACCTTCCGGATAGCCGGCCTCGGCCAGGAGTTTCTTCGCCCCCTCCAGATCGAAGGCATCGGGCTTGAGGTCGGGAACGTGCCCGAACATCGGGTTCGGAACCAGGTTCTTGGTCGGGACGGACAGCCCTTCCATCACGCGATCCTTGATCGCCTGGCGGTTGATCGCCTTGGAAATGGCCTCGCGCACGCGCAGGTCCTTGAGCGGGTTCTTGGCGAGGGGCTTGCCGGCCTTGTCCGTAACGAACGGTGTCTGGTCCCGCGTCTGGTCGACGTGAAAGAAAATGATGCGATGCGAGACCTTCTCCGACATCTGCAGATCCTTGTTCGCGCGGATCTTGGCCAGGTCTGGCGTGGGCACGTTCTCGATCGCCTGCACGTCGCCGGAGAGCAGGGCCGCAATGCGCGTCGGGTCGTTGGCGAGGATGCGCACCGACACCTTTTCCCAGGCCGGCTTGCCGCCCCAGTAGGCGTCGTTGCGCGCGAGGTCGACGCGGTCGCCGCGCTTGAAGCTGACGAACTTGAACGGCCCGGTGCCGACCATGCCTTTGCCGGCGTTGAAGTCCTCGGTTGACAGGCCGGTCGCCGCCTTTTTCGACACGATATAGATCGTGGACATGTCGTTCGGGATCAGGGGATAGGGCGCTGCGGTCTTGAAGCGTATGGTGTAAGGGTCGACGATCTGCTTGGACACGATGGCCTTGGTATAAACGGTGAACGGTCCGGGACTGTTCTTTACTTCGGCGACGCGGTCGATCGAATAGGCCACGTCCTCGGCCGTGAAGTCCGAGCCGTCGTGGAATTTCACGCCGCGGCGCAGCTTGAATTCCCAGGTGGTGTCGTCCAGCGCTTTCCAGGAAAGGGCGAGTCCGGGAATGAGGCGCGAGTCCGCGTCGAGCAGGACCAGCGAATCGAATACATGCAGGGCGATGTTGTTGTTGGGAAACAGGTTGACGAAATGCGGGTCCATCGAGGTCACGTCCGCGCCCATGCCGATCTTCAGTTCCTGGGCGCCGGCGCCGATCGCTGTAGCGACGAGCAGGGCGAAGAGCGTGCGGCGCAGCGCTTTGAGCGTATTCATTGCTGTTGCCTCCATGGGAGCATGCGGGACGGGGATTATAGCGGATCGACCCGCGGCCCTTGCCCCGACATCGCGCTGCGATTACCCATGCCGGGCGTCGGGACTCCGGCGCGGACTATTGCGATTTGACAGCTGACCATCGGTCAATTACGATTCGCCGTTTCCTGACTGCGGGTCATTTGCGCGCATGGTGATCAAGCAACGCGCCATCCTAGAGGAAGACAAGCTCGTCCGCCGCGACGCCATACTCGAGGCGGCGCAGGCGCTGCTGCTCGAACGCCAGGGCGAACTCGCCTCCGTCGACGAAGTGGCGAAACGCGCGCGCCTTGCCAAGGGCACGGTCTATCTGTATTTCAAGACCAAGGAAGAGATCTACCTGGCGCTGCACGAACGGCGCTCGCTCGAGTTCTTCGACAACCTGGACGCCCTGACCGCACGCTTCGGCGGCAAGACCGGCCTGCGCCAGATCGCCCGCACCTGGCTTGGCTGTTTCGAGCGCCATCCCTCCTACCCCATGCTTGCCAGCCGCTGTTTCGAGTTCGAGCACAAGGTCGATTTCGATACCCTGGTCGCGTTCAGATCCGCCATCGCGCAGCGCCTGGATCAGAGCGGCACCCGGCTCGAAGGCATATTTCCCGAACTCAAGCGCGGCGGCGGGGCGAAGCTGCTGATCCTCTCGTACGCGCTCACGCTGGGGCTGTGGCGGCTGACCGAGCCTACGCCGCACCGCGAGCGCATGCTCAAACAACGGTCGCTGGACGTGTTCCGCATGGATTTCGACGCGGAGCTCGAAACCGCGCTGATCGCGCTCTGGCGCGGCGTCATGGGCGGCCGCCCGGGAAGCGTAAAGGTGAAACCATGAAATTCAGATTTTCGCTGGTGGCAATCGCGCTGCTTGCCGCGGCGTGTGCCAAACAGGAACCGAAAGTGGTGGAGGTGCGCCCGGTGCGCGTGCAGACCATCGTCCTGGGCGCGCAGCCCGAGCTCAGCGGCTACTCGGGCGAGGTGCGCGCGCGCTACGAGACGCGCGTGGCGTTTCGCGTGCCGGGCAAGATTTTGTCGCGCCACGCCGATGTCGGCGCCGTGGTCAAGTCCGGGCAATTGCTGGCGCGACTCGATCCCAAGGACCTGGCCCTGGCTGAAGAAAGCGCAAAAGCCCAGCTTGCGAGCGCCCGCACCGAACGCGACCTGGCGAAGGCCGAGCTCGCCCGCTATCAGGATCTGTACCAGAAAAAGTTCATCAGCCAGGCCGATCTCGATCGCCGCGAGAGCGTGCACAAGACGGCGGCGGCACGACTGGACGCGTTGCAGGCGCAGTACCAGAGCAGCGCCAACCAGGCCTCCTACTCCGCCCTTCACGCCGACACCGCGGGCGTGGTGCTGGCGGTCGAAGCGGAGGCGGGCCAGGTAGTCGCCGCCGGGCAGCCGGTGATGCGCATCGCCCGCCTGGAGGAAAAGGAGATCGAGATCAACGTTTCCGAGCAGAACGTGGAGCAACTGCGCAGCGCCGGACCACTCGCGGTGCGTGCCTGGGCGCTGCCGCAAAAAGTCTACAAGGGCCGGGTGCGAGAGATCGCGCCCGCCGCCGACCCGGCGACCCGCACCTTTGCCGTGCGCGTTTCGGTCGTGGATGCCGATGCCGCTTTGCGACTGGGCATGACCGCCAACGTGGTATTGCCCCATGCGCCGGACGCGATCGCGCAGAGGGCAACCCTGCTGCCCATGACCGCCCTTTATCAGAAAGGGGAGCAGGCGGCCGTGTGGGTACTGGGCCCCGACGGCCGCCTGCAGCTGAGGCCGGTGGGGATCGGACAGTATCGGGAAGACGGCGTGGTGATTGCCAGCGGTCTCGCCGAGGGCGAGCGCGTGGTGACTGCGGGCGTGCACAAACTGATCGCCGGACAGGCGGTGCGTCCACTGCAGGAGCAGCAGGCGGTTCCGGCACAGGCCGCATCGTCTGCCGCTGTACCCGCACCCGCCGCGCCAACAGTCGTCGCGCCAAAATAAGGCCGCCGATGCATCGTTTCAATCTTTCGGAATGGGCGCTGGAACACCAGGCATTCGTCTTCTATCTGATCGTCGCCCTGGGTGTGCTCGGCATCTTTTCCTACGGCAAGCTGGGGCAGTCCGAGGACCCGCCGTTCACGTTCAAGGTCATGGTGGTGCGAACACTCTGGCCGGGCGCCACCGCGCGCGAAGTGGAGCAGCAGGTCACCGAGCGCATCGAAAAAAAACTGCAGGAGCTGCCCAGCGTCGATTTTCTGCGCAGCTACTCCCGCCCGGGCGAATCGCAGGTGTTCGTCATCGCCAAGGATTCGATGCCGGCGGCGGAGGTGCCCGAGCATTTCTACCAGGTGCGCAAGAAGATGTCCGATATCCGCCAGAATCTGCCGGCGGGCGCGAACGGGCCGTTCTTCAACGACGAGTTCGGCGACACCTTCGGCAACATCTTCGCGCTCAGCGGCGAGGGTTTTTCCTATGCCGAGACCAAGGAGTACGCCGATCGCATCCGGCGCGAACTGCTGCGCCTGCCCGACGTGGCCAAGGTGGACTTGATCGGCGAGCAGGACGAAAAGATCTACATCGAAATTCCCAACAACAAGCTCGCCACGCTGGGGGTGGACGCGCAGACCCTGGTCGCATTGCTGCAGCAGCAGAACGCAATGCTGCCCGCCGGCGCCTTCGACACCGCCACCGACAGGGTCTATCTGCGCGTATCGGGCGACTACGAGTCGGTCGACCAGGTGCGCGACCTGTCCATACGCGTCAACGGCCGCAGTTTTCGCCTGGGCGATCTCGCCCGGGTGTTCCGCGGCTACGTCGATCCGCCCCAGCCCAAGCTGCGCTTCATGGGGCAGGAGGGCCTGGGCATAGGCGTGTCGATGCGAAAGGGCGGCGATATTCTGCAGCTGGGAGCGAGCCTCGACGAGGCGGTGCACCGCATCCAGGCCGAACTTCCCGCAGGCCTGGATCTGGCCCGCGCAAACGACCAGCCGCGTGCGGTGCGCAATTCGGTAAGGGAATTCGTGCGCTCGGTGGCGGAGGCGGTGATCATCGTGCTGGTGGTGAGCTTCTTCAGCCTCGGATTTCGCACCGGCACGGTGGTGGCCCTGTCGATTCCGCTGGTGCTGGCGGTGACCTTCCTCTGCATGCATCTGTTCAACGTCGGGTTGCACAAGATTTCGCTCGGCTCGCTCATCCTGGCCCTGGGGCTGCTGGTCGATGACGCCATCATCGCGGTCGAGATGATGGCGGTGAAAATGGAGCAGGGCATGGAGCGCGGTCGCGCGGCCAGTTTCGCCTATACCAGCACGGCACTCCCGATGCTGAGCGGCACGCTGGTCACGGCGGCGGGCTTTCTTCCGATCGCCACGGCGCAATCGGGAACAGGCGAATACACCCGTTCCATTTTTCAGGTGGTGACCATCGCGCTGCTCGTTTCCTGGGTGGCGGCGGTGATCGTCATCCCCTATCTTGGCTATCACCTGCTGCCCAAACAGGAGAGTGAACATGAACAAACCGGCGCCGGCGGCCGCTTCGGCCGCTTGTTCGCGAGATTGCATTTCGTCCGGAATCTGGGCCGCGGTTTCTACGCCCGTTTTCGCAGCGTCGTCGAGTGGTGCGTGGCCTGGCGCAAGACCGTGATCGTGGTGACGGTCGCCGCGTTTGCGCTGTCGATCTTCGGTTTTCGCTTCGTGCAGCAGCAATTTTTTCCGGCCTCGACCCGGCTGGAGTTGTTGATCGACCTGAAGCTGCCGGAAGGCGCTTCCTTCGCGGCCACCGAGCGCGAAGTAAAGCGGGTGGAGGCGATCCTGGCGAAGGCGACGGAGTCGGTCGAAAACTACGTCAGTTACGTCGGTTCCGGTTCGCCGCGCTTTTACCTGCCGCTGGACCAGCAGCTGCCGGCGCCCAGCTTCGCCCAGTTCGTGGTCACCACCAAGAGCATCCAGGCGCGCGAACAGCTCCGCGGCAGGCTCATCGCCCTGTTCGACTCGGACCAGTTCACGCTCCTGCGCGGCCGCGTCCTGCGCCTGGAAAACGGCCCGCCCGTGGGCTTCCCGATCCAGTTTCGCGTCACCGGCGAGGACGTCGGCAAACTGCGGGCGATTGCGGAGCAGGTCGCCGCGGTCATGCGCGAGAATCCCAACGCCGCCAACGTGCAGTTCGACTGGAACGAACGCTCCAAGGTGATCAAGCTGGACATCGATCAGGCCAAAGCGCGGGTGCTGGGCGTCTCCTCCCAGGACTTGTCCGCCTTCCTCAGCACCTCCCTCAACGGCCTGTCGGTGACCTATTATCGCGAGCGCGACAAACTGGTCGAGGTGCTGCTGCGCGGTTCGGACGAAGAGCGCCTGCGCATGGGGCTGGTGCCCAGCCTTTCGGTGCCCACGCGCGCGGGAAAAAGCGTGCCGCTCAACCAGATCGCCAGCGTCGGTTACGACTTCGAGGAAGGCATCATCTGGCGCCGCGACCGCCTGCCCACGATCACGGTGCGCGCAGACGTGAATGGCGACATGCAGGCGCCGGTGCTGACGGCGCAGATCAATCCCCGGCTCGACGCGCTGCGCGCGCAACTGCCGCAGGGATTCCGCATCGACGTAGGCGGCGCCGTAGAGGAGAGCGCGAAAGGACAGCAATCGATCGCCGCCGGCGTGCCTTTGTTCATCCTCACCGTGCTGACGGTGCTGATGATCCAACTGCAAAGCTTCCAGCTCGTGATCCTGGTGCTGCTCACCGCCCCGCTGGGGATGATAGGGGTGACGGTATTTCTGCTGGCGTTCAACCAGCCCTTCGGTTTCGTCGCGATGCTGGGCACCATCGCGCTCTCGGGCATGATCATGCGCAACTCCATCATCCTGATCGACCAGATCGAGCAGGACATCCGCGCCGGCCATCCGCGCTGGAAGGCGATCGTCGACTCCACCGTGCGGCGCTTTCGTCCCATCGTGCTCACCGCCGCCGCCGCGATACTCGCCATGATTCCGCTCACCCGCAGCGTTTTCTTCGGTCCGATGGCGATTGCGATCATGGGCGGGCTCATCATCGCCACCGTCCTGACGCCGTTGTTTGATCGACCCGGAGGCGGGCGCGCTCTCGGCTGCGGACATGAGGTGAGGCCGGCGGACCGTAAGGCCCCGACTCGGCTACAATTCGCGGATCAGTCTCCGGAGGAACGATGGGAACGGTCGTTGCATTGTCTGGTCAGGTCGGCGGCGCCAAGCTTGCCGACGGCTTCCGGCGCCTGCGCGGCGGCGATTTCACCGTCATCGTCAATACCGGCGATGACCACGAGGTCTTCGGTCTCGCATTCTCGCCCGATATCGACACCATGCTGTATACGCTTTCCGGGGTCGCGGGTCCCGCGGCCGGCTGGGAGCCGGCGGGCGAGACCTACGCCCTGCACGAAATGCTGCACCGCCTGGGCTCCGAGCACCGGGTCCGGGTCGGCGACCGCTCGTTTGCGCTGCCGCTCCTGCGCAGCGAGGCTCTGCGGGAAGAGCGCTCCCTCAGCCAGATCACGCTCAGCTTCTGCAAGACGCTCGGCATAGAGTCGCGTGTACTGCCCATGAGCAACGACCCCGTGCGCACGGTGGTGGTGACCGAATACGGCCAGGCGAGCTATCACGAATACCTCACGGAGCTCGAATGCGAGCCCGTGGTAAAGGGCTTTCTCTACGCCGGCGCCGACGTGGCGCGCATTCCGGACGAGGTGCTCGAAGCGCTCTACGCGCCCGACCTCGAGGCCATCGTTCTCTGTCCGGCCAACCCCTACCACACGATACAGCCCATCCTGGCGGTGCAGGGAATGCGCGAGCTGCTGCGCGAGCGCCGCGTGCCGGTGATTGCGGTGAGCCCCATCGTCGGCAACAAGGCGCTCAAAGGCGCCGCCGCCAAGATGATGCAGGAACTGGGGCATGAAGCGTCGGCGCGCCGGGCCGCGCTCGAGTACTACCGGCTGATAGACGGCTTCGTCATCGACACCGTGGACGAGGCGTCGGCCGAGGATATCCGCGCCTGTGCCATCGAGGTCGCGGTTGCGCCGACGATCATGCGCACGGACGAGGATCGGGTGGCGCTGGCGCAGGTGGTCCTCGATTTCGCCCGGGTGCTGCGCGAGAAAAAGGACGCAGAGCGCGACGCAGAACGCGGCCAATAGTGGCCGAGTTGCGCGCGTCCAGACCCGACGCTCGCTCGCTCGCGGCCCTAAGCCTCGCGCTGCTCGTGTGGGCGAGTTCGTTTCCGGTAACGCGCATCGCGCTCACCGCCTACGCTCCGGGGCATTTGGCTCTTGCGCGCTATATCGTCGCCACGGTCGTGTTGCTTCTCTACTGCGTGCTGGCGCGCGCGCCGCTGCCGCGCCGCGCCGACCTGCCCGCCCTGGTTTTCACCGGCTTGTTGTGCGGAACCTTCTACCAGGTCGGATTCAACTTCGGCATGCGCACGGTAAGCTCGGGCCCGGCGGCGGTGCTGGTCGATACTGTCCCGATCTTTACCGCGCTGCTCGGATTCGCATTCCTGCGCGAGCGCCTCGGCCTGCGCGCCGTCGCCGGGATCATTTTGGGGTTCGCCGGTTCGGCGCTGATCGCCTCGGGCGAAGCGGGGCAGGCCGGTTTCGTCTTGGAACCGGGCGCAGGCTACCTGCTGTTCGCGTCGCTGGCTTTCAGCATGGGCGCCGTGGTGCAAAAGCCTTTGCTTCTGCGCCTGCCAGCAATTCCGGTCACAGCCTATTATTTCGTCGCCGCGACCCTGGGCCTCGGCGTATTTGCGCCTGGATTGCCGGCGAGCATCGCGGCGGCGCCCGCCGCGGCGAATTGGGCGCTGCTGTTCCTGGCGCTGTTTCCCGGGGCGCTGTCCTTCGCGCTCTGGTCCTATGCACTGGGGCGCATGCCGGTGGCGCAGGTGTCGAGTTCTTTGTACCTGGTGCCGGTTTTCACCTTCCCGATTGCCTGGGTGTGGCTGGGTGAAGTTCCGGGCGAGCTTTCCCTCCTTGGCGGCGCGACCGCCCTCGCGGGGGTCGTGCTGGTTCAGATGAACGGGCGCGCTGCTGACTGAAACTTGCGAAAGGCGAAATTCATGCACGAGCACAATCCCGCTTCACTTCGCATCGGCTTCATCGGCTCGGGCCGTGTGGCCAAGGCGCTGGCCTGGGGGCTCTCAGGCAGCGGTCACAGCGTCGTCGCCGCGGCGAGCCGCAGCCTGGGTTCGGCGCAGCAACTGGCGCAACGGATCGCCGGCTGCAGCGCGACGGCGGACGCGCAGGATGTCGTCGATGGCGCCGACCTCGTATTCATCACCGTCCCCGACGACGCGATCGCCGCGGTCGCGTCGAATCTCGTTTGGCGCGAGGGCGCCGCCGTGGTCCATTGCAGCGCCGCGACCGAGGTGGCGGCGCTGGCGCCCGCCGCACGCGCCGGCGCCTGGACCGGCGGCTTTCATCCCTTGCAGCTTTTTGCCGATCCGGAGGTGGCGCTCGCCGGCCTGCCCGGTTGCACCATCGCCATCGAGGCCGAAGGCGGGTTGCTGCGGCGGCTGGAGCGGCTCGCGGCGGCTTTGGGTTGCCGCAACATGCACCTGCCGCCGGGTTGCCGCGCGCGCTATCACGTCGCCGCCCACTGCGCCGGGGGCTTCGTCATCGCATTGCTGAAACAGGCCGTCGACCTGTGGGCCAGCTTCGGCGTCGGACGCGAGGACACGATACGCGCGCTGCTGCCCCTGCTTCGCGGCACCACCGCTTCGGTCGAGCGCTCGGGGCTCGCGCAGGGATTGGCGGGCACCTATTCGCGCGGCGACATCGGCACCGTGGAAAAGCACCTGGCCGAACTCGCCCACGCCGGCCCGGATGCGCTGCATCTTTATTGCGAACTCGCGCTGCTCTCGATTCCACTGGGGCTGGAGCGCGGCGGTTACGACGAGAAACGCGCCGACGCCATGCGGGCATTGTTGCGGCAGGCATTGCAGGCCTGACCCGCATCGGGCACGCTGGAAGGCGGGCGGTCAAAGCGGTACCATGGCGCTGTAGTCGAAGACGGTACGGTAATCTGATCTGCTTTAACTGTAGAGAGGGAATCATGTTTCGACTGATCGTGGCGTTTGCAATCGCCTGCAGCTGCAGCGCGGCCCTGGCGCAAAAGAAGACCTACCGCTGCGGCAATCAGTACCAGGAGCGGCCCTGCGAAGGGCCCAAGACAGACGCCGGTGGCGCGTCCGCGGCCAAAGCGGATTCGCAGCAACAGCAGGAAATCGCCGCGAAGCGCCAGGAGCGCGAGCATGCGATACACCAGGCCAAGTGCGAAAACTATGCCGAGGAGCTCGCCGACATAGACAAGCGCATCAAGGCCGGCGCCGACGACAAAGTGATGGACCAGTACCTGCGGCGGCAGAAGGAGATGAAATCGCGCATCGGGCGCGAGTGCAAATAGGGCCAGGGCCGCGAACGTCCGAGCCAGGCTTCGGCGCAGGCACGGACGCTTTTTGAACGTGAGCGCACCCGGGGCGTTCCGCGGTCCGGGTCAAACAATAATTCATTGAAGAATTCAAGCAACCGAGGAGGGCAGCATCGTGGGCGAGAAAATGTGGCTGAAGGAATACCCGCAGGGCGTGCCGGCTGAAATCGACGCCGACCGGTACGGTTCGATTCCGGATCTGATCGAAAAGATTCTGGCGAAGTACGCCGACAAGCCCGCTTACAGCAATTTCGGCTTTGCGGTGAGCTATGCCGAACTGAACCGGCTGAGCCGCGACTTCGCCGCCTTCCTGCAGAGCCTGCCGGGAATGAAAAAAGGCGAGCGCGTCGCCATCATGAGCCCCAATCTGCTGCAGTACCCGGTGGCGCTGATCGGCATACTGCGCGCCGGCATGACGGTGGTCAACGTCAACCCCCTTTATACGCCGCGCGAACTCGAACATCAGCTGAAGGATTCGGGCGCCAAAGCCATCGTCATCGTGGAAAATTTCGCCAACACGCTGCAACAGGTGCTCGCGAAAACCCAAGTCGAGCACGTGATCACCACGCAGCTGGGCGACCTGTTGCCGGCGCCCAAGCGCTGGATCGTGAACCTGGTGGTGAAGAAGGTGAAGAAGATGGTGCCCGACTGGCGCATCGACGGCGCCATCAGCCTGCGCCAGGCGGGCGAGCAGTTCACGCCGGTCAGCATGACCAATGCGGACATCGCCTTCCTGCAATACACGGGCGGCACCACCGGCCTGTCCAAGGGGGCGATGCTCACCCACCGCAATATCCTCGCCAACATAGAGCAGGCCGGGGCATGGATCGGCGGCAGCCTCAAGGAGGGCGAGGAGATCGTGATCTCGCCGCTGCCGATGTACCACATCTTCTGCCTGACCACGACGCTTTACTTCATGAGCCTCGGGGTGGTCAACGTGCTGATCACCAATCCGCGCGACCTGCCGGCGTTCGTGAAGGAACTCGGAAAATGGAAGTGGTCGGTGCTGACCGGCGTCAATACCCTGTTCAACGGCCTCTTAAACACGCCCGGCTTCGGCGAACTCGATTTCTCCGGCCTCAAGGTCGTGGTCGGCGGCGGCGCGGCGGTGCTCAAGCCGGTGGCCGAACAATGGCAAAAGGTCACCGGCCACTATCTCACCGAGGCCTACGGCCTGACCGAGACATCCCCCGCGGCCAGCATCAACCCGATCGGCACGCCCTGGAACGGCAGCATAGGCCTGCCGATTTCATCGACCGAGTTTTCGATACGCAACGACGATTTCGTCGAACTGCCGATCTGGACCGGCGAGGGCGACATCGAAAAGTGCACCGGGGAAATCTGCATCCGCGGGCCGCAGGTGATGCTGGGATACTGGCAGCAACCCGGCGAAACCGCCAAGGTGCTGCAGGACGGATGGCTCAAAACCGGCGACGTCGGCAACATGAACGCCAAGGGCTATGTCACGATCACGGATCGCAAGAAGGACATGATCCTCGTTTCCGGATTCAACGTCTATCCGAACGAAATCGAGAGCGTGGTTGCGATGCATCCGGGCGTGCTCGAATGCGCGGCGATCGGAGTGCCCGACGAAAGGTCCGGCGAAGCGGTGAAGGTGGTGATCGTGAAGAAGGATCCGAACCTGACGCAGGAGTCGGTGATCGAGCATTGCAAGCACGAGCTGACCGGCTACAAGATTCCGCGGCAGGTCGAATTCCGCGACAGCCTGCCGAAGACGCCCATAGGCAAGATCCTGCGGCGCGAGCTGCGGGCCAAGTAGCGCCCTGTCACGGCGCCGCGATATGCACAGGCATGGCAGCGCAGGCTTGGGACAAGCGCGGCGCGACTGGCTGAAGCTGGCGCTGGCAGGCGGCGTTTGTGCGCCGCTGCTGATTCGCGCTGCGCTGGCGGCGGGCGCGGGCGGCAGCGGGATGGTGGAAGTCAAAGGTACGGTGCTGATAGACGGCAGGCCGGCGCGGATGGGGGTAGCCGTGAATCCGGGCGACGGCGTCACGACCGGCGCCGGGAGTTCGGCCGTGATCGTGCTCGGCGGCGACGCGTTCCTGATCCGGGAAAGCAGCGACTTGCGCACGGCGGGGCAGGGGGCGCTCGCCGATTCCCTGCGCCTGGTCACGGGGAAGCTGTTGTCCGTGTTCGGACGCGGGAGGCGCAACCTGACAACCGCGACCGCCACCATAGGCATACGGGGTACCGGTGTCTACCTGGAAGTCGAAGCCGAGCGCACCTACGTGTGCACCTGCTACGGCACGGTGGACCTGCAGGCGAGCAACATGCCCGAGGCCAGGGAAACCGTGCGCACCACGCATCACGATGCGCCGCGCTACGTCTACGCGCGCGGCGAGATGCCGATCAAGATGATCGAACCCGCGCCGGTGATCAACCATACGGACGCCGAGCTGATCATGCTCGAGGCCCTGGTCGGCCGCAGGCCGCCCTTCTTCGGGTCCCCCACGCAATACTTTTAGGTTCAAATTCGAAACCGATTCCCGGGAAGCCGGGCACGGGGAGAGGCTTATGCATGGGGAAACGCTTATAATCCACGGTTCTCCCATGGAGCCACGCTAAATGAATCCGGTCCACCGCCTGTTCGAGCATCACTCGAACGCCTGCATCAGCCGCACCGAGGAAATCATTGCCGACATCAAGGCCGGCAAGATGGTGATACTGGTGGACGAGGAAGACCGGGAGAACGAGGGGGACCTGGTACTCGCCGCCGATTTCGTCACCCCCGAGAAAATCAACTTCATGGCCAGGTTCGCGCGCGGCCTGATCTGCCTTACGCTCACCGAAGATCGCTGCCGCCAGCTGGAGCTCGCGCCCATGGCGCAGGACAACCGTTCATCCCATGGCACGGCATTCACCGTTTCGATAGAGGCCGCAACCGGCGTCACCACCGGGATTTCGGCTCACGACCGCGCACGCACCGTGCAGGCGGCGGTGGCGCGTGATGCGAAACCCGGCGACATCGTACAGCCCGGGCACGTATTTCCGATCGCGGCGCAACCGGGCGGCGTGATGGTGCGCGCAGGGCATACGGAAGCCGGCTGCGACCTGACCGAGCTGGCCGGCCTCACGCCGGCCGCGGTGATCTGCGAGATCATGAAGGACGACGGCAGCATGGCGCGCCTGCCCGACCTGATCGAATTCGGCCAGGCGCACGGCCTGAAGATCGGCACTATCGCCGACCTGATCCATTTTCGCAGCCAGACCGAGTCGCTGGTCGAGCGTGTGGCCGAACGCGACATCGCCACCGCGCATGGCGCGTTTCGCATGCTCGCCTATCGCGAAAAGATCTCCGGCGCGACCCACGTGGCGCTCGCGCGCGGGGCGATCGATCCCGAAGTTATCGTGCTGCTCAATTGCGCCGAAACCGCCGAGCAACTGGCCGGGCGCGTCGCCAGCACGGCAAAACCGTGGGCGGCAGGAAGAATGGAACTGCTGACCTACGGCATAGGCGCGCAGATACTGCGCGACCTCAACGTGGGCAAGATGCGGTTGATGGCGACGCCGCGCAAGATGCCCAGCATGGCCGGCTGGGACCTGGAAGTGGCGGAATATGTGCAACCTCATCGGGATGTGAAGGCATGAGAGAGATCAAACCGGCGCTGGACGGGGCGGAATTGCGCGTCGCCATCGTGCGCGGCCGTTTCAACGAGTCCATCGGCGCGGGACTGCTCCGCGCCTGCCTGGAACGCCTGACGACGCTAGGCGTGCATCCCGAAAAAGTCACGGTGGTGAGCGTTCCCGGCGCTCTCGAAATTCCTCTGGCGCTGCAGCAACTCGCCGCGACCGGACACTACAATGCGCTGATCGCCCTGGGCGCGGTGGTGCGCGGGGACACCTATCACTTCGAAGTCGTGTCGAATGAATCGGCTGCCGGCGTGACGCAGGTCCAGCTGGATACCGGACTTCCGATCGCCAACGGCATCCTTACCACCGACACCGAGGAGCAGGCGCTGGCCCGGATCGCGCAGAAGGGCAGCGATTGCGCCGAGGCTGCGGTGGAAATGGCCAACCTGCTCAGGGAAATCCGGAATGAAAAGCGCACGGCATAAGGCGCGCGAACTGGCCTTGCAGGGGCTGTACCAGTGGCTGCTGGCGAAGGAAAATACGGCCGAGATCCGCGCGCACCTGGCCGAATTCAAGGGCCATGACAAGGCGGACCACGACTATCTCGATCTGCTCCTCAACGGCGTGATCGCCGATGCGGCCGAGCTCGACGCCGGGTTCGCCCCGCTGCTCGACCGGCCCGTCAATGAGCTCTCGCCGGTGGAGCGGGGCGTGCTGATGCTCGGTGCCTACGAGCTCGCGCACGTGCCCGACGTGCCCTACAAGGTGGTGATCAACGAGGCGGTGGAACTGGCCAAGTCCTACGGCGGCACCGACGGCCACAAGTACGTCAACGGCGTGCTCGACAAGCTCGCCGCCAAGCTGCGCCCGGCCGAGGTCAAGGCGCGCAAGCCCGGCAGGGGCAAGGCTGCGGCGTAGCGCCTGCCTTTTTCATTGCACGAGGCGCATTGCCTTCCGAATTCGACATCATCCGCCGCTACTTCACCCGACCGGTGAAGCGGGCCCTATTGGGCGTGGGCGACGATTGCGCCTTGATGGCGATCCAGGCCGGCATGGTGATGGCGGTGTCCACCGACATGCTGGTCGAGGACAGGCATTTTTTTTCCGGTGCCGACGCGGCCCTGCTCGGCCACAAAGCGCTGGCGGTGAACCTTTCCGATCTCGCGGCGATGGGCGCCGCGCCCCGCTATGCGACCCTGGCGCTGGCGCTGCCCGATGCGGACGAGGGCTGGCTGGCGCAGTTCGCGCAGGGCTTTTTTACGCTGGCCGACGCATTCGGCGTGGAACTGGTCGGCGGCGATACCACGCGCGGACCGCGCAATATTTCGATAACGGTGATGGGCGAAGTGCCGCCGGAACTGGCACTGCGCCGCGACGGCGCGAAAGCCGGCGACGACGTCTGGGTGTCCGGATGCACCGGCGACGCCGCGCTCGGACTGGCGCATTTGGCCGGCCGTGTCCGGCTCGAGGACGCAGCGCTCGCCTATTGCCTCGCGCGGCTGCACGCGCCCTCGCCCCGCGTGGCTCTGGGACTGGCGCTGCGCGGTCTGGCGTCCGGCGCCATCGATGTCTCCGACGGCCTGGCGGCCGATGTGGGCCATATCGGAGAGCGTTCAGGCTTGGCCGTCGAATTGCGCTATGCCGACCTGCCGCGTTCGCCCGCTCTCATGGCTTGCGCGGACGACCAACTGGTGCGGGAATGCCTGCTCGCCGGCGGTGACGATTACGAGCTCGCGTTCACCGCTGCTCCGGACGCACGCGCACGGGTTGCGGCGCTCGCCGGCGTGGCGGGCCTCCTGCTGACGCGCGTCGGCAGCGTCAGTATCGGAGAGGCGAGGCAGGTTTGCGTTCGCGATGCGGACGGCAAGACGATGAAGATCGACAGCAAAGGATTTGATCACTTTGGCAGCTAACGCAATCCTGCGGCCCACGGCCGGCTTCATGCTGGCGCACCCGGCGCGAATTATTGCGCTCGGATTCGGCACCGGGCTGTCGCCCTTCGCGCCCGGCACGGTGGGCACGCTGCTCGGTTTTCCCATTTACTGGTTCGCCAGCCCGCAGCTCGCTCCATACGGGCCCTTGGGCATGCTTGCGTTTGTCGGCCTGACTTTCCTGATCGGCGTGTGGGCCTGCGCGCGCACCGGGCGCGACCTCGGCATCGCCGATCACAGCGGCATGAACTGGGACGAGATCGTCGCTTTTCAGCTGATATTGATGCTGACCCCGGAGGCCTGGCAGTGGCAGGCGTTCGCGTTCTTCGGCTTTCGCTTCTTCGATGTGGTGAAACCGCCGCCGATACGGCAGGTCGATGCGAGACTGAAAGGCGGGCTGGGCGTGATGCTGGACGACATCCTCGCCGCCTTCTATACGCTGCTGGCGATGGCAGTATGCAAATCCGTGATCGGCTGATTGCGCATGTCCTCCGATACGCTGACCACGCTCGCAACCCTCGTCGGGGCCAGGCTGCGCGAACAGGAAATGCTGCTCGTCACCGCGGAGTCGTGCACCGGGGGTTGGGTGGCGCAGGCCGTCACGGCGATCGCAGGAAGCTCGGAATGGTTCGAGCGCGGTTTCGTCACCTACTCCAACGCTGCGAAGATGGAAATGCTGCACGTGAAGCCGGGCACCCTGCAGGCGCATGGCGCGGTGAGCGAGCATACGGCGGGCGAGATGGCGTCCGGCGCGCTCGCCCACAGCCACGCGCACGTGGCCGTGGCGATCACCGGCGTCGCCGGCCCCGGCGGCGGTTCCGCGGACAAGCCGGTCGGCACCGTGTGCTTCGGGTGGGTGCGTACCAACAGGAAGGTTCATGCCGAGACGCGCCATTTCGACGGCGACCGCGAAAGCGTGCGGCGCCAGTCGGTGATCGCGGCGCTGCAGGGCGTATTGGAACTGCTCGATGACTGAATGCCGGGGTGGAGCGTGAGCGATATGCGGTCTGAAAAAAATGCCGGAGGAAGCGGGGGCGACCCCGGCGCGTTGCCGCTCGCGGGCCTGCGCGTGCTCGACCTGAGCCGGGCGCTCGCAGGGCCGTTCTGCGCCATGATCCTGGCGGACATGGGGGCGGATGTGATCAAGGTCGAACCCACCCCCAAGGGCGACATGATCCGCGGTTGGGGCCCGTTCGATCAGGGCATCAGCGTCTATTACCTCAGCGCCAATCGCAACAAGCGCGGCATGGCGCTGGATTTCCGTCATCCGGACGCGCGGCAGTTGTTGTTCGATCTGGCCGCGAGGAGCGACGTGCTGGTGGAGAACTTCAAGCCGGGCACCATGGAGGACATGGGCCTGCACTACGCGTACCTCGCCAAAGCCAATCCGCGCCTGATTTACGCCAGCATCACCGGGTTCGGGCGCGGCGGTCCCGCCGGCGACTGGCCCGGATTCGATCAGATCGCACAAGGTTACTCCGGCCTGATGAGCCTCACCGGAATGCCCGAAGCCGGGCCGACCCGGGTGGGCGTGGCCATCGGCGATCTCACCTCGGGCATGTGGAGCGCGATCGGCGTGCTGGGCGCGGTGATCGCGCGCCATGTCAGCGGACGGGGGCAGCGCGTGGAAACGTCGCTGCTCGCAAGCCTGGTCGGCCTGCTCAGCGTGCAGGGACAGCGCTATCTCAGCCTGGGCGAGGTTCCCGTTCTCGCGGGAAACGCGCACCCGGTCATCGTGCCCTACGGCGCGTTCGAGACCGCGGACGGGCCGCTCAATATCGCGCCGGCAACGCCGGAGATGTGGCAAAGACTGTGCGAACTGCTGGAGCTTGCGCAATTGCCCTCAGATCAGCGATTCATCGACAACGCCGCACGCACGCGCAATCGCGAGGAACTGAAAGCGTTGCTGGAAGCCAAGCTGAAGCTGGCGACGCGCGCCGAGTGGACCGCGAAAATGCTCGCGCTCGGCATTCCGGCGGGCCCGATCAACAATCTTTCCGACGTGTTCGCCGATGCGCAGGTCGCGCACCTCCGTTTGGTGGAGGAGGTGACGCATCCCTTGCTGGGCGCATTGAAGCAAATCGCCAATCCGGTCAGGATGGATTCCCTGGCCGGCCGCAGCGTGCGCACGGCCCCGCCGCAACTGGGCGAACACACGCGCGAGGCGCTGCGCGATTACGGCTTCACCGATGCCCAGGTCGAACAATGGCTGCAGCAAGCCCTGGTATTTCAGGCGAAACAATCATGAGGGAGGTCGACATGCGGGCATTCGATATCGGGCGTGCAATGCTGCCGCTGCTTGCCGCACTGGCCATCGCGCCAGACACCGCAATGGCGCAGGCGCGGGTGTTTCCGTGGAAGCAGGTGACCATCGTCGTGCCGCAGGCGACGGGCGGTTCGTCCGATGCGCTCGCGCGCATGTTGAGCGAACGGCTGTCGGCCGGGCTGAAGCAGCCGGTGATCGTCGACAATCGTCCCGGGGCCGGCGGCAACATCGGCATGGAACTGGTGGCGAAGTCGCCTGCCGACGGACATACGCTGCTCATGGGCTATGTCGGAACGCATGCGGTCAACCCCTTCGTCTACCGCAATCTGAGCTTCGACATCCAGAGGGACTTTGTTACGGTCGCCTCAGTCGCGACCCTGCCGATCGCCATCGTCGTCGGTGGCGCGAGTCCGCTGCGCAGCATGAAGGACCTGGCCGACAAGGCGCGCGGCGCACCGGAAAAAGTCACCTTCGGTTCGGCCGGCAACGGTTCGATACAGCACTTCCTGGGCGAGCTCTTCGATCGCAGCGCGGGCGTGCGCACCCTGCACATTCCGTATAAAGGCGCAGCCGCGGCGATGACCGATCTCATCGGCGGCCGGATCGATATCTATTACGCGACCCTGCCCTCCGCCATCGGCCACGTGCGCGCCGGCAGCCTGCGCGCTCTGGCGGTGACCAGCAGCGCGCGGCAGGACGTGATCAAGGACGTGCCGACCGTGGCCGAGGCCGGATTTCCCCAGTTGCAACTCAACGCCTGGTTCGGGCTGTTCGCGCCTGCCGGAACGCCCCCGGCCACACTGGAAAAGTTGCGCGTCGAAATCAACGCCGCGCTGAAATCCAGGGACGTCGCCGATCGCATACGCGACCAGGGCGCCGAGGTCTACATTTCGAGCGCGGAGGAATTCGACGCGCTTCTCAAGAACGATTTCCAGCGCTTCGGCAAGTTGGCAGGCGAACTCGGATTAAAGCTCGACTGAGCGCGCGGCCCTTGCCATCAGTGCAAGGGATTTTCTCTACACAACCGGGATACTCATGAGCAACGCTTCCAGCCCGACACTGGCCATCGCCGACGGCGTGGCGACCCTGCGCTTCTGCCGCCCAGAGGAACACAACCGCATCGATCCCGACGACCTGCCGATATTGATGCGGCATTTCGAGCGCGTGGTGGGGCAGCCAGGTGTGCGCGTGCTCGTCGTCACCGGAAGCGGCGAGAAGACGTTCAGCTCGGGTTATACCGTGCATGCGATACGCGAACATCTGGACGACCGGCTGGAGAAACTGCTCGATACCCTGGAATCGCTGCCGCTGCCTGTGGTCTGCGCCTTGAACGGTTCGGCCTACGGCGGGGCCGTCGACCTCGCGCTGTGCTGTGATTTCCGCATCGGTGTGCGCGGCTCGCGCATGTTCATGCCCGCCGCGAAATTCGGCCTGCACTACTATCCCGGCGGCTTGCGCCGCTATGTCACGCGCCTCGGCCTGAATGCGGCGAAAAAACTGTTTCTAACCGCGCAGACGGTCGGGGACGAAGAAATGCTGCGCATCGGGTTTCTCACGGAACTCGTGGACCGCGCGCAGTTCGACGCCACGGTGCAGGCCTACGTAAAGGCGATACTGGAGTGCGAGCCCAACGTGGTCGCGTCGATGAAGAAATTCCTGAACCAGACCGCCGACGGCGCCATCGACGTCGCGGCGCAGCGCGCGGCGTTCACGCAGTCCCTGCGTTCGGACGAACTCGCCTCGCGGCTGGGTGCCCTGGCAAAACCCTGAAACCGGCCGGCTGCCGGTGATTTGGCGGGCGCGGACATTCGGGCTTGACCGGGCCGCAAGCCGGCCTAGAATAAAGCATCACCTTCCCCCTCTCAGGGCCATGGTCCAGGTTCGTCCCGCGGCAGTCGCCGGCATGTTCTATCCCGCCAACGCACGCGAGCTGGCGTGGGAGGTCGACAACATGCTGGCGCACAGCGCCGGAGCCGGCCTGGCTCCCGGTTTTCCCAAGGCGCTGATCGTGCCGCACGCAGGCTATGTCTATTCGGGCAATATCGCCGCGGAAGCGTACGACAGGCTGCGCCCGGCGCGCGGTATCGTGCGCCGCGTGGCCTTGCTCGGTCCCTGCCATCGCGTGGTGGTGCGCGGACTCGCGCTGCCGGACGCCGCCGCCTTCGCCACGCCGCTAGGCCAGGTCCCGATCGATCGCGCGGCGATCGAATCGCTCGCAGGCCTGTCCCAGGTGGTGGTGAGCAGTGCGGCGCATGCCGAGGAGCACGCGCTGGAAGTGCAGCTGCCTTTCCTGCAACGGGTGCTGGGCGAATTCAGCCTGGTGCCGCTGGCCGTGGGCGACGCCACGCCGGCGCAGGTCGCAGAAGTTCTGGAAATACTCTGGGGCGGGGAGGAGACGCTGATCGTCATCAGCTCCGACCTGTCGCATTACCGGCCCTACGACGAGGCTTGCGCGATCGACCGCGGCACCACGCAGGCGATACTGGACTTCTCCACCGCCATCGACCACGAACAGGCCTGCGGCGCGACGCCGGTCGCAGGGTTGCTGCTGGCCGCGAAGCGCCACCAACTCAATGTCGAATTGCTCGATTTGCGCAACTCCGGCGACACCGCCGGCGGCCGCGGCCGCGTGGTGGGTTATGCGTCGTTCGCGTTCTGGGAGGGCGCGCCGGATTTCGGCGAGGCGCATGGACGCACGCTGCTCGCCATCGCGCGCAACAGCATAGAGTCGGCGCTGGGTGTGGCGGCGCAACAGCCGTTGCCCGAGGTGTCCTGGCTCAAACCGTCGCGCGCGAGTTTCGTCACGCTGACTCAGGGCGGCGGTTTGCGCGGCTGCATCGGCAGCCTGGAGGCACACCGGCCGCTGGGCGAGGATGTCAGCCACAATGCGCGCGCAGCGGCCTTCTCCGATCCGCGCTTCGCCAGGCTCGCGCGCGAAGAACTTCCCGCCACGCGAATCGAGGTGTCGCTGCTGTCCACGCCCAAGCTGCTTGCTTTTGCCGATCACGCCGATTTGATCGCGCAGCTGCGTCCGGGCGAGGACGGCCTGATCCTGGAATGCGGTGGTGCGCGCGGCACGTTCCTGCCGCAAGTCTGGGAAAGCCTGCCCGACCCGGAACAATTCGTGGCCGAGCTCAAGCGAAAGGCCGGATTGCCGCCAGGCACGAGCACGGCGAAATGCCGCATTCAGCGCTATAGCGTGCTGAAGTGGAAAGAAACAGAGAAGAAGGGCGGAACAGAGTGAGCGTTGCCGAAAGCCAATACTCGGCTCGCTGGTGGCACATGCTGGACGACGGCAGGATGCAGTGCGATTTGTGTCCGCGCGACTGCCGCCTGCACGACGGACAGCGCGGCCTGTGCTTCGTGCGCATGCGCCGGGGCGGGCGGATGCTGCTCACCACCTACGGGCGCTCCTCCGGCTTCTGCGTCGATCCGATCGAGAAGAAACCGCTGAACCAGTTCTATCCGGGCAGCAGCGTGCTTTCCTTCGGCACGGCCGGCTGCAACCTCGCCTGCAAGTTCTGCCAGAACTGGGACATCTCAAAATCGCGCGACATGGACAGCCTCGCCGACTCGGCCGGCCCGGAAGAGATCGCAGGGGCGGCATTGCGCATGGGCTGCAAGAGCGTGGCCTTCACCTACAACGACCCGGTGATTTTCGCGGAGTACGCCATGGACGTGGCCGACGCCTGCCACGCCGCGGGCGTGCAGACGGTGGCGGTGACCGCGGGCTATATGCACGATGCGCCGCGGCGCGAGTTCTACGCCACAATGGACGCAGCCAACGTCGACCTGAAAGCCTTCACCGACGAGTTCTACGTCAAACTGACCGGGGCGCGTCTTGCGCCGGTGCTGGAGACGCTGAAATACCTGAAGCACGAAACCGATGTCTGGTTCGAAATCACCACGCTTCTGATTCCAGGCAGGAACGACGGCGACGCCGAACTCGAGGCCATGTAGGCCTGGATCGCGCGCGAACTCGGACCGGACGTCCCGCTGCATTTCTCCGCCTTTCACCCGGACTGGAAGATGACCGACGTGCCGGCGACGCCGGCGGCAACGCTGACGCGGGCGCGCGCGATCGCCCTCGGGCACGGGCTGCACTACGTCTACACCGGCAACGTGCACGACACCGAGGGCGACACCACGTTCTGCCCGCACTGCGCCAACGCGGTCATCGTGCGCGACTGGTACAACATCCTCAATTACCGCATCGGCGACGACGGACGCTGCCGGGAGTGCGGCGGCGCGATCGCCGGCCGCTACCAGCACTTCGACAAGGCCTTCGGCGCGCGCCGCATCCCGGTGCGCATGGCGGCGACTTCTGCCTGAGCGGACCCTAGCGTTTGGGCCGCGGCCTGTCGAGAAACGCCTGCATGTATTTCTGCGGCTCGCCGGTGGTGAATGCCCTGCCGAACGCGGCGATGCTCTGCTGCAGCGCCTGCGACAGCGGCAGTTCCTCCCATGAGCGCAGCAGCGCTTTCTGCGTGCGCAGGGCCTGGTCGCCGCAGGCGAGAAGCCCGTTCACCACTTCGCCGATCTTCTCATCGAGCTGCATCAGCGGCACCACGCTGTTGACAAGGCTCCAGTCCAGCGCCGTGGCAGCGTCTATGGTTTCGCCGGTGAGGACCAGCCAACCCGCCCGGGTGCTTCCGAGCAGGCGCGGCATGAGCGCGGCATGAATCACCGAAGGAATGCCTACCCGGACCTCGGGCATGGCGTACTTCGAATCTTCGGCCGCGATCCGGATGTCGCAGGCCATGGCCAACTCCAGTCCCGCACCCAGGCACCAGCCGGGAATGCGCGCGATGACGGGCACCGGAAACTGCCGCACCTGCTCGCACAGATCATGCAGATTGGTGATGAAGGTTTCCGCGCTGCCTTGGGTCAGGCGCGCCATTTCCTTGATGTCCGCGCCGCCGACAAACGCCTTGTCCCCATCGCCGCGCAGCAGCAGCAAGCGCAATCCGCCGGCGGAATGCAGTGCCGCGAGCGCGGCGCGCAAATCGTCCACGACCGGTGTGCCGAGCACGTTCATCGATCCGGAGCGGATGATCTTCAGCAGTGCGACACCGCGTTCGTCGACGGCGGCCGTGCAATGGTTCCATGAGCGTTCCATTCCGGTTTCCTTTTCCCTGTTGTCGTGCATCGCGCCTGCGCTCGCACAAGTGTGGCTATAATCCGTCAGTCTAGCGGCAATGCGGAAGCTCGGCGAATCCGGCGGGCTCGCTTATAACCCGTTGCAAAATGAATTTTGCAACGGCCAATTTAGGGGAGTATGAGGGGATGTATCCCCTCATATTGCAACAGACCCTAAGAGGAGATGTTCATGACGCAGTCCGTGCGCAAGGTCCCCGAGTACTGTTTCCAGTGCGTGGCGGGTCCAGACCTGTTGCAGGTCAAGGTCGAAGACGGCGTGGTGACGGAGGTCGAGCCGAATTTCAAGGCCGCGGAAGTGCATCCGGGCGGCGGCAAGTGCTGCGTCAAGGCCTATGGGCTGGTGCAGAAGACCTACAACCCGCACCGGGTGCTGCGGCCGATGAAGCGCACCAACCCGAAGAAGGGGCGCGAGCACGACCCGAAGTTCGTGCCCATCAGCTGGGAAGAGGCGCTGGACACGGTGGCCGCGAAGCTGAACGAGACGCGGGCCAAGGGGCTGCTCGACGAAGAGGGCTACCCGCGACTTGCGGCGAGTTTCGGCGGCGGCGGCATTCCGACCTATTACATGGGCACCTTCCCCGCCTTTCTCGCGGCGTGGGGTCCGGTGGATTTTTCCTTCGGCAGCGGGCAGGGCGTCAACTGTACCCATTCCGAGCACTTCTACGGCGAACTGTGGCATCGCGCGTTCACCGTCTGCCCCGATACCCCGAGCACGCGCTACGTGCTGTCTTTCGGCGCCAACTCCGAGGCCTCGGGCGGCGTGATCGGCACCTGGCGCCATGCAGATGCGCGCGTGAGCGGCATGAAGCGCGTGCAGGTGGAGCCGCATATCTCGGTGACCGGAGCCTGTTCCGCGGAGTGGATCCCGATCAAGCCCAAGACCGACGCGGCGTTTCTTTTCGCCATGATTCACCTGATGCTGCACGAGCATCCGCGCGAAAAGCTCGACATGCCGTTTATCAAGGCGCAAACCGGTTCGCCCTATCTGATCGGACCGCACGGCTATTATCTGCGCGACCCGCAGACGCAGAAAGCGCTGATCTGGGACCTGAATACGCAGCGCCCGGTGGCGCACGATCATCCGGACGCCGACCCGGCGCTGGAGGGGACGTTCAAGCTGGACGCGCTGGAAGTCGGCGCGGACAAGGACAAGTGGATGCACCAGGGCATAGAGGCGCAGACCGCCTTCGGCCAGCTGATCGATCACGTAAAGTCCTACACGCCGGAGTGGGCGGAGAAGGTGTGCGACATCGCGCCGGGAACCATACGCCGCATCACCGCGGAATTCCTCGAGGCGGCCTGCGTCGGCCAGACGGTGGAGATCGACGGCGAGGTGCTGCCGTTTCGGCCGGTGTCGATTTCCTTGGGGCGCACGGTCAACAACGGCTGGGGCGGCTACGAGTGCGTCTGGGCGCGCACGCTCATCCCGTGCCTGCTCGGCGCGCTCGAAGTGCCCGGCGGGACGCTGGGCACGACGGTGCGCCTCAACCGTCCGGCGACTTCGCGCCAGGCGAGCGTGAAAATGGGGCCGGACGGATTCATGCATTTCCCGATGAATCCGACCGACGTGGAAAACTGGGAACCGAGCGCCAAAGTGCGCAACGCGCACGCCACGCTGATCCCGCTGTCGGCGAATTCGCCGTGGAGCCAGGCGCTGGGGCCGACCCACTTCGCCTGGATGTTCCGCAAGCAGTCGCCGGAAAACTGGAAGCCCGTCACGGCGCCGGCGGTGTGGTTCGTCTACCGCACCAATCCTTCGATCTCGTTCTGGGATACGGCCGAGGTCGTGAATCGCATCGCCGAGTTTCCGTTCGTGGTCGGTTTCGCCTACGTGCCCGACGAAACCAACTGGATGGCCGACATCCTGCTGCCCGAATGCACCGACCTGGAGAGCACGCAGCTCATCCGCATCGGCGGCACCAAGTTCATCGAGTCCTTCTGGGATCACGAAGGGTTCGCGTTGCGCCAGCCGGCGGTGAAGCCGCTGGGCGAGACGCGCGATTTCACCGACATCGCGACGGACCTGGCGGCGCGCACCGGCCTGCTGGAGAAGTACAACAGCTCGATCAACCGCGGCTCCGCCTGCACGGCGTTGAAAGGCAAGGACTACGACTACTCGCTCGATCCTGCAGTGAAACATTCGGCGGAGGAAATCTGGGACCGCATGTGCCGCGCGGCGAGTTCGGAACTCACTTATGGTGAAGCCAGCGACGGACTGGACTGGTATCGCGAGCAGGGTTACCGCACGCGGCCGATCTCGCGCCTGACCTGGTACCTGCTGCCGGAGTTGCGCAGGCAGGGCATACGTTTCGAAATGCCGTATCAGGAAAGGCTGCTGCGGGTGGGCGCGCAGTTGGGCAACCGGTTGCACGAGCAGGGCATCACCTGGTGGGACACGCAACTGGAGGAATACACGGCGCTGCCTCCGTACAAGGATTTCCCGGGCATCTGGGAGAGGGAGTCGCTGACGCGCGGCGGCAAGCTCGAGGATTACCCGTTCTGGCTGATCACCGCGCGCAGCATGCAGTACGCATGGGGTTCCAACGTGGGCATCCAGGTGATGGACGAGGTGGCAGGAAACATGAAGGGGCACCGCGGCGTCGTGATGAACGCCGGGCGCGCGGCCGAACTAGGCATCGAGGACGGCGACCTGGTGGAAGTGCATTCCTACATAGGCAAGACCCAGGGGCCCGCGGTCCTGCGCCAGGGCATACGCCCGGACACGCTCCTGATGATCGGGCAGTTCAACCACTGGGCCACGCCCTACGCCAAAGACATGAAGTCTCCCAGTTTGAATTCGCTGGTGGGCATGTCGCTCGCGCTCACCGATGCGACCGGCTCCTCCGCGGATCTGGTGCGCGTGGGGATTCGACGGCTGGGCTGATTGCGCAGCGCAAGCGCTCTTGGCCGCGCTTCTCGCGGACTTCTCGCGGATGGGCTTGCCAGGCGGTAAAAACTGTATGAAAATACAGCATCCGGTCAATTGTGGGGTCCGTCCATGGAAGCGCTTACCGCCAAGCAGCAGGAAATCCTGACGCTGATCCGCAAGGCCATCGAAACCACCGGCCTGCCGCCCACCCGGGCCGAGATCGCGGAGGCCATGGACTACAGTTCCCACAACGCAGCGGAAGAGCACCTGCGCATGCTCGAACGCAAGGGCGCGATCGAAATCGTCAAGGGGTCGGCCCGGGGAATACGGCTGAAAGACGGCGGCGGTATTCCGCTGATCGGGCGCGTAGCAGCCGGTTCGCCCATCCTCGCGGAAGAACACATACAGGCGCACTACCAGGTCGACCCGGCGCTATTCAAACCGCGCGCCGACTACCTGCTCACGGTGCAGGGCATGAGCATGCGCGACGCCGGCATACACGACGGCGACCTGCTCGCGGTGCACAAGACCAGCGAAGCGCGACCCGGGCAGGTCGTGGTGGCGCGCCTGCACGACGAGGTGACGGTGAAGCGCCTGCGGCGCCGCGGCGCTATCGTCGAGCTCCTGCCGGAGAACCCCGAATTTGAGCCCATCATTGTCGACACCAGACGCGAGGAATTCGTCATCGAAGGCCTGGGTGTCGGTGTGATACGCGCAGGCCGCAGTCTGTAGTTTCTTTCCTTTGCGTCAAGTATTTGTTTTTATTAGGGTGTTGCATTTTAACTAAAACTGTATAAAAATACAGGTCAACGCTGGTAGCATAGCGCCCGTTGATGCACCAATAGCCACCGAAACCGAAGGAGATTTACATGGACGACAACAAGACCAAAGCCCTCGCAGCCGCACTTGCTCAAATCGAAAAGCAGTTCGGCAAGGGGTCCATCATGCGCATGGACTCGGACGCGATACAGGACGACGTGCAGGTGGTCTCCACCGGCTCCCTCGGTCTGGACATCGCGCTGGGCGTAGGCGGGCTGCCGCGCGGGCGCGTGGTCGAGATCTACGGACCGGAATCATCGGGCAAGACCACGCTGACTTTGCAGGTCATTGCGGAAATGCAGAAACTGGGCGGCACCGCCGCCTTCATCGACGCCGAGAACGCGCTCGACCCGCAATATGCGCAGAAGCTGGGCGTGAAGGTCGAGGACATGCTTATCTCGCAGCCGGACACGGGCGAGCAGGCGCTGGAGATCGCCGACATGCTGGTGCGTTCCGGTTCGGTGGATGTGGTGGTCATCGATTCGGTCGCGGCGCTCACGCCCAAGGCCGAGATCGAGGGCGAGATGGGCGAACCGCAGATGGGCTTGCAGGCGCGCCTGATGAGCCAGGCTCTGAGGAAACTCACTTCCAACATCAAACGCACCAATACCCTGGTGATTTTCATCAACCAGATCCGCATGAAGATAGGCGTCATGTTCGGCAGCCCGGAAACCACCACCGGCGGCAATGCGCTCAAGTTCTACGCTTCGGTGCGCCTGGACATCCGCCGCATAGGTTCGATCAAGAAGAACGACGAAGTGATCGGCAATGAAACGCGGGTGAAAGTGGTGAAGAACAAGA
>JAPLRD010000207.1:7686-14335 GCA_026399375.1 Pseudomonadota bacterium | reverse complement strand
TTCGTGGCCCTTGCCGGCGACGAGCACGACGTCGCCCGCGACCGCGCTGGAGATGGTCGCGACGATCGCCTCGCGCCGGTCGGCGACCACCATCGGTGCCCGCCCGGCATGCTGTTCCTCGCCCAGCACGCCTTCCAGAATATCGGTGATGATCGCGAGCGGGTCTTCGCTGCGCGGGTTGTCGCTGGTCAACACGACCTGATCGGCGCTGCGTGCCGCAATCGCGCCCATCAGCGCGCGCTTGCCGCGATCGCGGTCGCCGCCGCAGCCGAAGACGCAAATCAGCCGCCCCCCGTCCGCGCCCACCAGCGGGCGCAGGCTCATGAGCACTTCTTCCAGGGCATCGGGACTGTGGGCGTAGTCGACCACGGCAAGCGGCTTGCCGCCGCCACCTAGGCGCTGCATGCGTCCGGGCGGAGGCGTGAGAGCTGCGAGCGCTGTGACCGCCGGTGCGAGTTCGATTCCGGCGCCGAGCAGCACCCCGAGTACGCCGAGCAGGTTGGCCACATTGAACCGTCCGAGCAGGGCACTGCGCACCTCGGCGCGCCCCCAGGAACTCACCAGGCCGAAGGCGAGACCCTCCCGCGTCAGGCGGATATTCTCGGCCTCGAGGAAGAATTCGAGTCCTGCGGCGCTGGCGACCCCCGCATGGGCGCTGTATCCGGCGCATGCGACTTTGCCGCCGGCAAGCTTCTGCGCGATGCGCACGCCCAGAACATCGTCCATGTTCAGCACTGCGCCGGACAATCCGGGCGTGTCGAATAATCGCGCCTTGGCTGCGGCGTAGCGCTCCATGTCGCCGTGGTAATCCAGATGGTCGCGCGAGAAATTGGTAAACAGCGCGACATCGAACTGCGCGCCGTTGACGCGCCCCTGGTCAAGGCCGATGGAGGACACCTCCATTGCCACGCCCTGCGCGCCCGACTGCAAGAACTCCGCCAGACGGCGGTGCAATTCGAGCGCGTCCGGTGTGGTGTTCATCGCGGGCGTGAATGTCTTCGTCGAATCCGGGCCGGCGCTAGCAGGGAAGCCGCTGCCCAGCGTGCCGATCACCGCCGTATTTCGTCCGAGCGCGCTCAAAGCCTGCGCAATCCAGAGACTGCAGGAGGTCTTGCCGTTGGTGCCGGTAACGCCGGCCAGCCACAACTTCTCCGACGGCCGGCCATAGACTTCGTGCGCGAGTTCGCCGGCGAGGGCGCGCAAGCCCTCCACGCCAATGTTAGGCACGCGCCAGGACTCGTCCCAGGAAAAGCCTTCCCGCTCCCACAGCACCGCGGGCGCGCCGTGTTTTATGGCGTCGGCGATGTAGCGCCGGCCGTCGGCGCTCGCGCCGGGATAAGCAACGAACAGGTCGCCCGCGCGCAAGGCACGGCTGTCGGCGCAGATGCCGCCGATCGCGGCCCCCTGCTGCCGCAGCTGTGCGAGGACGTCGAGCGCCGCCTTGCTCATACGCCTTCCTTGATTTCAGAACCGTCCGGGGGTAGTTCCAGGGGCTTCAGCGGAGCGTCCGGCGGCACGCCCAGCATGCGCAGCGCCCCGCCCATCACCGCGGAAAACACCGGCGCCGCGACCGCACCGCCGTAGTACTGTCCGGCTGAAGGTTCATCCAGCATCACCGCGATCACCAGCCGCGGATCGGAGACCGGCGCCAGGCCGACAAACGAGGACACGTACTTGTGCGCGGCATAGCTGCCGTTTTCTTCCTTGTGCGCGGTGCCGGTCTTGCCTGCCACGCGATAGCCCATGACCCGCGCCTTGGGTGCCGTCCCCCCGACTTCCACCGCCATCTCCAGCATCGCGCGCAGCTTGCGCGCGGTATCCGGCGAGATCACCTGCTTGCCTGCTAGCGGGGCGTCGACGCGCAGCAGCGACAAGGGCATCAGCTCGCCGTCGCGGGCGAAAATCGTATAGGCGCGCGCGAGCTGCAGCAGCGATACCGAGATACCGTGGCCGTAAGACATGGTGGCCTGCTCGATCGGCCGCCAGCTCTTGTAAGCGCGCAGCCTTCCCGTGACCTCTCCCGGAAAGCCCATGCGCGGCAGGCTGCCGAAACCGACCTGGTCGAACATGCCCCACATCGCCTCCGCCGGCAGGCTGAGCGCGATCCTGGCCGCGCCGACGTTGCTCGAGCGCTGGATCACCTGCGCCGCGCTCATGTCGCCGAATCTGTGCGCATCGTGGATGCTCGCCTTGCCGATAGTGAGGCTGCCGGAGGCCGTAGCGATCATCGTCTCCGGGGTGATCTTTCCCTGATCGATCGCAAGCGCCACGGTGAAAGGCTTGAGCGTGGAACCGGGCTCGAAGGTGTCGGTGATGACGCGATTGCGCAATTGCGCGCCCGACAGGCGGCTGCGGTTGTTCGGGTTGTAGGTGGGCAGATTCGCGAGCGCCAGCACTTCGCCGGTCTTCGCGTCGAGCACGACGATGGCGCCCGCCTTGGCCTTGTTGCTCTCCACCGCGAGTTTCAGCTGAGAAAACGCGAGGTTCTGCAGTTTCGCGTCGAGTGCCAGCGCCAGATCGCGGCCGTTCTGCGCCTCTCGGATCGACTCCATGTCCTCGACGATCTGTCCCATCCGGTCCTTGATCACGCGCCGGCTGCCGGATTTTCCTGCAAGCGTCGACTGGAATGCGAGTTCGACGCCTTCCTGTCCCGCGTCGTCGGCACCGGTGAATCCGAGCACATGCGCCATCACCTCGCCGCCGGGGTAATAGCGGCGGTACTCGCGGTTCTGGAACAGGCCGGGAATATGCAGTTCGTTCACGCGCTCGGCCGCGTCCGGCGGTATCTGGCGCTTGAGATAGACGAACGAAGTCGAATCGTTCAGGCGCTTGTCGATTTCCTGCGGCGGCATCTCCAGCAGCGCGGCGAGCTTGGCCCGCTGCTGCGATGAAAACTGCACTTCCTCGGGAATGGCCCATACCGACTTTACCGGCGTGCTGATGGCGAGCGCCTCGCCGTGGCGATCGGTGATGCGCCCGCGATTGGCGCTGATTTCGAGCACACGGCTGTAGCGAGATTCGCCCTTCTGCTGCAGGAAATCGTTGTTCATCCCCTGCAGGTAGACCGCGCGCCCGGCCAGCACCAGGAAACCGCCGGCGATCAGCACCAGCAGCAGGCGCGAACGCCACAGCGGCAGGCGCAGCGCGAGCACCGGACTGGCGGCGTAATTCATCGGCCGCCCTCCGGCCCCGCTTTCGGCTCGGCCTGCGGCATCACCACCTGCGTGCGCCTGGCGTCGGGCAGGCTCATGCGCAGGCGCTCGCGCGCGATTTTCTCCACGCGCGCATGCATCGCCCAGGTGCTTTGCTCAAGCTGCAGCTGCCCCCATTCGACGTCGAGCTGCTTGGCACGCTCCTGCTCGCGCTCCAGTTCGGAAAACAACCTCCGCGCATGGTGCTGCGAGGTCACGAGACCCAGGGCACACGCGGTGAGCACGATGAGCAGGATGAGGTTGAGGCGCGCCAACTCAGGCCCCGGTGCGCTCGGCGACGCGCAGCGTGGCGCTGCGCGCGCGCGGATTGGCGGCGATTTCCTGCGCCGACGGCCGCAGTGCTTTTCCGACCAGCCGCAGTCGGGGCTGCGGCAGTTCGCGCTCGCGCAGCGGCAGGCGTATCGGCACGTCGGCGTGCGCCGCGTCGCGCATGAAATGCTTCACGATGCGATCCTCGAGCGAATGAAAGCTGATCACCGCCAGGCGCCCCGGCGGAGTCAGCAACTCCAGGATTTGCGGCAGGGCTAACGACAAGTGCGCAAGCTCCTGATTGAGGTAAATCCGTACAGCCTGGAAGGTGCGCGTCGCCGGATCCTTGCCTTTTTCCCGCGTGCGGACGGCCGCACCCACGATATCGGCAAGTTGCCCTGTGGTGACAACAGGCTCTCTTTGCCTAGCAGCAACAATCGCCTTTGCAATCTGTTTAGCAAACCGTTCTTCACCATAATCGCGGATCACCTCCCTGATCTCGGATTCACCGGCCGTTTCCAGCCACTGTGCGGCGGTTTGCCCCCGGCTCGTGTCCATACGCATGTCGAGCGGGCCGTCGCGGCGAAAACTGAAACCGCGCCCGGCGTCGTCCAACTGCGGCGAAGACACGCCCAAATCTAGCAGCACCCCATCCACACCCTCCAGGCCGAGGCGCTCCAGCACCCCTGCCAGTTCGGCGAAGCTCGCGTGCACCGCACTGAAACGAGCATCGCTTATTCTTGTCGCTACCTCTATCGCCTGCGGATCCTTGTCCAGCGCCACCAGCCGCCCGCCCGGACCCAGGCGCTCCAGAATCAACCGGCTGTGACCGCCACGCCCGAAGGTCGCGTCGACGTACACCCCGTCCGGCCGCATTGCCAGAGCATCGACCGCTTCCCGCAACAGCACCGTCTGGTGCGAGTCCTGCGCCGACATTCGGCGCACGTCCTCAGCCCCAAGAGCGGTCACAGAGCAAAGTCTTCCATCCCCGGCGGCAACTGCGACTGCGCCGACAGCTGCTGCAATTGCTTTTGCCAGATGTCCTGGTTCCAGATCTCGAAATGGCTGCCCTGTCCGACCAGCATCACCGGCTTCTCCAGGTTGGCGAATTTGCGCAGCTCGGGCGAAATCAGCACGCGCCAGGCGGCGTCGATCTCGATCTCTTCGGCGAAACCGACGAGCAGGCGCTTCCACAGAGAGAAGCGCGCGTCCAGCGAGGGAAACGCCATGACCTTGCTGCGTATCGGTTCCCAGGCGGCGGAGGGGTAGAGCAACAGGCAGCCGTCAGGATGCGCGGTAAGAACGAGGCTGGAGGCGGAAGGAGCGGATGTCCCCTGCAGCGCGTCGCGATGGCGCGAGGGAACGGTCAGGCGTCCCTTGGCATCGAGGCTTAAGGCTGCAGCACCCTGAAACATCCCATCCCCTTTTATTACGTGAGCCGTCCAAGCGGAAAATCCCATAATTTCCCACTAAACGCTACTATTTCCCACTTTAGAGGAGTTAATTCTTCAGGTCAAGCACTAATTTGGAGATTTCTCCAATTGCGACAACGACTTAAAAGCGATTTTGCCAGCTATTTTTCAATAAGTAAATATATTTAAAAACAATTAGATAAAATATATATCAAAAGTAACTTATGAAGATCATGGCCGCCCTTCAGCCCACTCTGAGCGAAAAGGCGGAAGCACGGAATCCCGCTGCAATCCCACCCCATACGCGAACTTGCGCGCACGCCCGACATGGCACGCTGCCGCGTGAACGCATTCGCCTATAATCGCTTCCTTTCAATTCAAGCGAAGACGACGATCATGACTCTCAGCCCCGAGCAGATGGACCTACTTTTCGGCAACGCACGCAGTCAGAACGGCTGGCAGGCGAAGCCCGTGAGCGATGAGCAACTGCGCACCCTCTATGAAGTGATGAAATGGGCGCCGACGACCATGAACACACAGCCGGGGCGCATCGTGTTCCTGCGCAGCACGGAAGCGAAGGAGCGGCTGAAACCCGCACTCAATCCCGGCAACGTGGACAAGACGATGTCCGCGCCGGTGACCGCGATCATCGCCTACGACACGCAGTTCTACGAGCAATTGCCGAAAGTGTTTCCAAACAATCCGAACGCGCGCGCAATTTTTGCCGGAGACGACAAGAAGGCGCACGCGGAGACCTCCGCCTTCCGCAACGGCTCGATGCAGGGTGGCTACTTCATTCTCGCCGCGCGCGCGATCGGCCTTGATTGCGGCCCGATGTCCGGATTCAACAACGCCAAGGTCGACGCCGAATTTTTCGCCGGCACCGGCATCAAGTCGAATTTTCTGTGCAATATCGGCTACGGCGACACAGCCAAGGTGATGCCGCGCAATCCGCGGCTCGCATTCGACGAGGCGTGCAAACTGCTGTAGGCAGAATCGCCGCCCGCTATCGACGGAGGGGATGGGGGAACGCATCCCCTCAATTTATTGAGGGAACTCTAGCTGGAAACCTTGCGTATCTCCAGCGACAGATTCACCTCCCGATGCGCCGCATCCAGCGGCCAGGACAGGGTCAGCGTGACCGACTGCATGATCTTCTCGAAACCGCCTTCGGACTGCGACACGGTGTAGCACGGCGCGGCGCTCAGCCCCACGGGTACGTTCGAACGCAGGGTGACGCTTCCGCCCATGAAACTGTCGTCCAGAACGAGTTCGGTCGCATCATCCAGATCGAGCGGCTGGCCCAGTCCGCCGGCGACGGCGCCGCGATAGACGAAGCGCGCCCCGGGACCGTCGCAGCTCGGCATCGCAAGATCGATCGTGGTCTTGAAACCGGATACCCCGGCCGCCTGAAACGCGCCGGCAAATCGGTAAGCTACGTTGATGCAATCGCCGCTGACCGCGATATTCTTTTCCAGTGTCGCACCACCGCGCTCGGCGGCAAACGCAACACCGGCGCCGTTGACCTGGCGCAGGCCGTAGTCGGCAAGCGGCCGCCCCACCCCATCGAGCCCGACAAACGCGTCCCGAAACGAACTGCGCGCGGCCGAATCCGGCTCCATGTCGGCTGCGCTGATGTCGTGCTTCAGATCGAGTCTGTCGTGCGCAGAGGCGATGCCGTCGCCCTTGTGCACGGCCACCGGCCCTCCGAGCACGCGCCGGTGATAGTGCTCCGAATGGCGGCGCAGCGTATCGCCGAAATTTTGCGAAAGGGCA
>JAPLRD010000207.1:1891-7660 GCA_026399375.1 Pseudomonadota bacterium | reverse complement strand
TAGGAATCGATCTCCACGACGGCGGCGCTGCCGTCCAGTTTGACCGCCGCCTGCAGCATGGAATTGCGCAGGAACAATTCGTCGACGCCGTCCAGATCCAGATCGACGCACTGGTTCTGCGGCCGCGGATCGAGGCGGTCGAGCATGCCCTCCAGCTTCAGTAGGGAAGCGTAAACGGACCGGCGCAGATGCGGCAGGTACAGACCGCCGAACAGTCCGTGCCAGTAGGCGTCGTTCGCCTGCGCCACATACAGCAGCGTCTGCATCTCCTCCGTGCGCTGCGCCGCCGGCACCCGCGAGAGGCGCTCGGACAGCTCCAGCATGCGCTTGTGCATCCAGTTCGCCTCCGGATAGCGCGAGACGAAATTCTTCCAGATGCCGCCGCGCAGGAACGCCTTGCTCGCTTCGAAGCTGCCGTTGCGCTTCTCGCGCTCCACCAGGTCGGCATAGGCGTGCGCCGCCGGCGTCGGCAGGGTCCACTCGTTCATTTCGATATAGGACGTTGTCGGGAGGTAGACCACGCCGCGCGTGCGCACCCGCTCGTGATATTCGCCGAATGTCTGAGTGGCGATTTTCCCGGACGCGAGTACGCGCTCGATGAACTGGCGCAGCCAGCCCTTTTCATACACCCATTCGTACGTCTCGGGCCAGATGCCGAATTTTTCGATATCGTCGAAATAGATCGCGGCCGCCGAGCCCTGCTCGCGCGCCAGGCTTTCGATATAACCGACGGTGTCCTGCGCCAGCGCGAACGGAACGCGGTAGCGCAGCGCCTCGGAGATGGGGAACAAGTCCAGTTTGCGCCCGTCTTCCTCGGTGGTGAAATAACCGTCGAGCTCACCCGGCGCCTTTCCGCTCGCGAGGAAGTGGTAATCGTCGACGGTGACATAGCGTATGCCGCAGTCCGCCAGGGCGGGCACCACGGTCGCCTCCCACACGCGCTCGGTCAGCCACGCCCCCTGCGGCGTGCGCGCAAATTTCGCCTCCAGCTTCTGGTTGAGCCTGGCGATCTGACCCAGCCGGTCGCGGTGCGGTATCGCCGCGAGCACGGGCTCGGCCTCCCCTGCGCCGAACAACTCCACCTGCCCGCGCTCCACCATGCGGGCGAGCAAGACCATGTCGCCGGCGTGCTGTTGCAGCAGGTAATCCAGAAGCGGCCCGCTGAAATGCAAGGCGAAGCGGAACTCCGGATAGCCGTAGCAGGTTTCGAGGAATGGCCGGTAACAGCGCTCGTGCGCCTCCTCCAGCACGTGCGGGAAATTGCCCGCAGGTTGATGTGCGTGTACGCCGAACAACAATGCAACCGAAGCACTCATACCTCCGCCTCCGAGACGTTACCGCAATTTGATCGTAACCACTGTCGGCGTCCGGCGGCAATCGCGGCCGGTCGCATCCCCGCTTCGCGGGGCCCCTGCTTCCTGCTCATGCCGCCGCCTCCGATCCGTCATCGCAATTTGATCGCAACCACTGTCGGCGTCCGGCGGCAATCGCGGCCGGTCGCATCCCCGCTTCGCGGGGCCCCTGCTTCCTGCTCATGCCGCCCCCCAGATCATACAATTTCTTCAATCGCGCCCGAACGGCGCATGCTGCCTCCGGCTTCGGGCTCGCCGTGCCCGCGGGAAATGTGTTCGGAAAGCGCAACCGGCACCGGCAACTCGATCAGGCGGTAGAGATTGGCCAGCTTGACCCGATACAGCAGGTCGAAACTCGCCACCGGCCCGCTTGGATTATAGTCGCCGAACCACCAGAACCAGTCTGAACCTTCGCAATCTGCAAGCTGCCGCTCGGCTGCGGCCAGCCGCTCGCCACTCAGCCGCCCGCCGGCCTTCACCAGGTCGAAGCCCTGTTTCGCCGCGCACAGCAGGTCCCAGGCGCGGTTCTTGTCGGCCGAGCCGATCCAGGTCGTGAAATTGCCGTAGACCCAGCTGCCGGCGACCAGCCGCTCGAGCTCGCGCAATGCGGCGGGCGCCGTGCCGGTTGCGACTCCGGCATCGGACCGCTCCTGCAGAAATGCGTCGTAAGTCGTCGGCCGTATGGACGGGTGCGACGCGAGCGCGCGGTACAGTTCGCTCAAAAAATAAAACGCGTTGTAGGGATAGTGTTCCCATGCGTTTTCTCCGTCCAGGATCACGCTCACCAGCGGTCGTTCATCGAGCATCGCCTCGGCGGCGATGCGCTCGAGTTCGCCGATGAAATTTCCCGCCGCGTCGCTGCCGTGCCAATTCTGGTATTCGAATCCGATCCGGTCGGACAGACCGTCGTCGCGGAAGAACAGGGCGAGATCGGGAGCGCCCGCCGCGCTGTACGGCCGGTACAAGTACTGCGAGCGCGGCGGCAGGGGCGCCACGCCGCCGAGGCTGTTGCGCAGCACCTGTTCGCCGCTCGCCACCCAAGTGATGCCTTTGCCGCTCAGTACGCCGAGCAGGCGCTCCGACACCGAACCTTCCGCGGGCCACACGCCGCGCGGGGCGGCACCGAAGCGGCGTGCATGACTCTGCAGCGCCGAATGCAGCTGAACCGACACGCGCTCGCGTCCGCCGGGATAGCTCTGCGCCTCCGGCAGTTGCGCCCCCGGTTCGGCTTCCCGCGCCGACTGGAAATCGAGCAGCAGGGGCGCGAGCGGATGACAATGCGGCGTCGTCGAGAGCTCTATCCTTCCCTCTTGCGCAAGCCGCGCGTAGCGCCCGACCACGCCGCGCACCAGATCACCGATGAGCCGGAACAGTTCACCCCGGTGGCCGCTGTCGAAATTCTGGCCGACCGCCATGAGGCGGGGCACCACCTCCGAATCGCGGCGCACGGTCTCCCCGGTCCAGGCCAGGTGATACCAGACGAGCAGGTCGTAGAAAAACTGGTCCGACAGGTAGCGCAGCGCCTGCGTCCCCTGCGCTTCCAGCATGCGCAGCAATTCGTACAGGTGCTTGTAGGCCGGGTAGGGTTCGATCATCTTCGGACCGATCGCACGAAAGCAGCGCTCGAGCACCAGCGCGCGTTCGCTTTCGACCAGCGCCGCCGCTTCGTCGCGCGCCAGCAGCCGCAGCAGGGGGTCGCGCAGGCCGCCGCCGGCAAACTGGTCGGCGTAATCCTCCAGCTGGTCGAGCAGCACCGGCACCCAGTTGATCACCGCGCGCATGCCCGGATTGCGCTCCAGATGCCAGGCCATGTCGGTGTAATCCTTGATCGCGTGCAGATAGACCCACGGCAACATGAACTCGCCGCTGGCGTGATCGCGGTAATCGGGCTGGTGCAGATGCCACACCAGCACGAGGTCAAGGGGCCGGGAAGTCGTCATCGGATTGGAGCTATCAACAAAATGGAGGGTCGCGTCACCTCACCTTCCCCTGTACCTGCCCATCGAAGAATTCATTTCGCACCTTCTTCCTAACGAAGGTGATGCACGCGCTGGCCGAGATTTTCCGGAACGATCACTGTCACGCCTCGGTCGGTGACGTGAAAGCGCTTGCGGTCCGTCGCTTCATCCACCCCTACCTGCAGCCCGTCGGGGATACGGCAGCGCTTGTCGATGACCGCCCGCTTCAGCACCACGTTGTTTCCTATTTCGACATTCGGCAGAATGACGCTGTCCTCGATATTGCAGAAGTTCTCCACGTGCACATTGGAAAAGAGCACCGAGCGCCGCACTTCCGAACCGCTGATGATGCAGCCGCCGGAAACCAGAGAGTCGACCGCCATGCCGCGCCGACCGTCGTCGTCGAACACGAATTTCGCCGGCGGCAGCTGCTCCTGATGGGTCCAGATCGGCCAGTCAAGATCGTACAGATTGAGCGAGGGCACGACGCGCGTCAGGTCCATGTTCGCTTCCCAGTAGGCGTCCAGCGTACCCACGTCGCGCCAGTAGGGCACGCCGTCGCTCATGTTGACGCAACTGTCGCTGAAACTGTGCGCATGGACGGGCAGGCCGGATCTGACAAGCCTGGGAATGATGTCCTTGCCGAAATCGTGGCTGGACCCGGAGTCTTCGGCGTCGCGGATCAGCTGATCGTACAGAAACGCCTCGTCGAACACGTAGACGCCCATGCTGGCGAGCGCGCGGTCCGTGCGCCCCGGCATGGGAGAAGGATGAGCCGGTTTCTCTTCGAACGCCGTGATGCGCCAGTCCGCGTCGACCGTCATCACGCCCAGCTGCGTCGCTTCGGCGAGCGGCGCTTCGATGCAGGCGATGCTCATCACGGACTGGCTCGCCACATGGTCGGCCAGCATGCGCTCGTAGTCCATCTTGTAGACATGGTCGCCGGCGAGCACCAGCACGTACTTTCTTTCGTGCCGCCGCAGGATATCGATGTTCTGGTAGACGGCGTCCGCCGTGCCCCGATACCAGTCCGCGGTGATGCGCTGCTGCGCCGGCAACAGTTCGACGAATTCGCCAAAGCGGCCGTCGAGAAAACTCCAGCCGTGCTGCAGGCGTGCAAATGCCGATGCGCCGGATGCCGGAGTTGACGCAGTTGGAGAGCGTGAAATCGATGATGCGAAATTTGCCGCCGAAAGGCACCGCCGGTTTGGCGCGCCAATCCGTGAGTTCGGCCAGCCGCGACCCCCTGCCGCCGGCAAGGATGATCGCGAGCGCGTCATGCGCAAGGTTTCTGCCTCCGCGCCGCGCACGTTGATCGAGGTTGGCCCGGCCGAAGGCCTGACCGTGATGTTCGATTCCGCTCATGTGACTTCCTATCTCAACTTCGCCTATACTCACCGACATGGTTCTTCGCGACATCCTGCCCGATAACCCACCGCATGCGCAACCTGCGCCCGAACCCAGGCGCAGCGCACTCGTCGTCCAGCCCGATCCGCAGCTGGCCCTGCTCGCCGATGCCCGCCTGCACGATCCCTACGCCTGCCTTGGCGCAAGGCAGGTCGGAAACGTCTGGCGCGTGCGCGCCTTCAACCCGCATGCGCGCGGCGCAGCGGTGGCGACGGCCGCGGGCTGGATTGCGCTTTCCCGAGGCGCCCTCGCCGGAGTGTTCGAAGCACAGCTGGACGCGCCCCCCGACTCGCCCTGCCGCTTGCGCTTCGAGGAGGGAGACGCGACGCGCGAATGCTTCGATCCCTACTCCTTCCCGCTCACGCTCACCGATGACGAGTTCTATCTGTTCGCCGCCGGCCGCTTGCATCAGGCCTATTTCACGCTGGGTGCGCGGCAGCTGACGAACGACGGCGTGCCGGGCGTGCGCTTCGCGGTGTGGGCGCCGAACGCCGAACGCGTCAGCGTGGTCGGCGATTTCAACGGCTGGGACGGCCGCATGCATCCGCTGCAAACGCGCGGCGCGAGCGGCGTGTGGGAATTGTTCATGCCGGAACTGTCCGCCGGCGCGCTGTACAAGTACGAGATCCGCAACCGGGCGACTGGCGCGGTGGTGGTGAAAGCCGATCCCTATGCCCAGAGCTTCGAACTGCGCCCGGCGACGGCGGCGCGCGTCACCGCGCCGGCGCAACACCTGTGGCAGGACGGCGAATGGCTGGAGCGGCGCGCGCGCACCGACTGGCTGCACTCGCCGCTGAATATTTATGAGGTGCACGCCGGCTCCTGGCGCCGCCATCCCGACGGCCGGCGCTACACCTACGGCGAACTGGCCGACGCGCTGATCCCCTATGCCGCCGACATGGGTTACACCCATATAGAGCTGATGCCGATCTCGGAGCACCCTCTGGACGAGTCCTGGGGTTACCAGGCGACCGGCTATTTCGCTGCCACCAGCCGCTACGGCAGCGCCGACGAGCTGCGCGCCTTCATCGACTGCTGCCATGCGGCCGGAC
>JAPLRD010000207.1:0-1846 GCA_026399375.1 Pseudomonadota bacterium | reverse complement strand
GCTGCCATGCGGCCGGACTCGGGGTGATACTCGACTGGGTGCCGGGACACTTTCCGCAGGACCAGTTCGCACTGGCGCGCTTCGACGGCACGGCGCTGTACGAACACGAGGACCCGCGGCTCGGCCTGCATCCGGAGTGGGGCACCCACACCTTCAACTACGGCCGCAACGAAGTGCGCAGCTTCCTGCTCTCGAGCGCGCACTACTGGCTGTCGCAGTTCCATTTCGACGGCCTGCGCGTGGACGCCGTCGCCTCCATGCTCTACCTCGACTATTCCCGGGCAGCGGGGGAATGGCTGCCCAACCGCTACGGCGGCAACGAGAATCTGGAAGCCGTCGATTTCCTGCGCCAGCTCAACATCATGGTCCACGCCGAGTTGCCGGGTGCGCTCAGCAGCGCCGGGGAATCGACCGCCTGGCCGATGGTTTCGCGCCCCGTCTACCTCGGCGGGCTCGGCTTCACGCTGAAGTGGAACATGGGATGGATGCACGACACGCTGGACTACCTGCGGCTGGATCCGGTGCACCGGCGCTTTCACCACGACCGGCTCACCTTCGGCCAGTTGTACGCCTATACCGAAAGCTTCGTACTGCCCCTGTCGCATGACGAGGTGGTGCACGGCAAGGGTTCGCTCCTTGGAAAAATGCCGGGCGACGCCTGGCAGCGCTTCGCCAACCTGCGGCTCCTGCTCACCTATCAGATGACTTCGCCTGGGAAGAAACTCAATTTCATGGGCAGCGAATTCGGCCAGGGGCGCGAATGGGCCGCGAATACCGAACTCGACTGGGGGCTGCTCGCTGAGCCCGCGCACGCGGGGGTGGCGCGGCTTGCGCGCGATCTGAACCGGCTGTACCGCGACCATCCGGCGCTGCACGAACTGGACCACACCGCGGAAGGATTCGCGTGGATCGATTGTCATGACGCCGAGCAGTCGATAGTCTGCTTCGAACGGCGCGCCCGCAAAGGACCCATGCTCATCGTCATCCTCAACTTCACGCCGGTTCCGCGCGCAGGTTACCGCATCGGCCTGCCGCTGCCGGGAGCTTACGACGAGATCTTCAATAGCGACTCGCATTATTACGGCGGCAGCGATGTTGGAAACTGGAGCCAGACGCAGGCCGAACCGCGCGCCTGGATGAATCGCGCTTATTCCGCCAGCGTAACGGTACCTCCCCTGGGAGCGATCATTCTCGCCCCTGCACAGCGTTAGCCGCCGATCCGAAGCAGCACCTCGGCCTCAGCCTCGAACCAGTCCTCCAACTCGCTGCCCGGGGCGAAACCACGCTTTTCGGCACGGAAATACGCCGCCTGCTCGATCAATATCTGACGCTCATCGGCGGTGATGGCCGGGGTCGCTGGTTGAACCTGGACCGGCGCAGGGCTGCCTTTAGCTCTTGCCTTTCTCGGCTTCGCTGCTGCCGTTTTGCGAGCCACCGCCTTGGTCGGGACTTTGCTTGCAGCCTTGGTCGATGTCTGGATCGACGTCTGGGCCGACGTCTTCGACCCCGACTTGCTCTTCTGCGAACGCGTTTGAGTGTCTAGCATGACCCACCTCCTTTCATGCGACTGCTTTCACCTATTAAACAGCATAGTCACCGAAGGCGGCAAGGCATTGACAATTGTCAAGCGACGGCGTTTGACGGGATATCGCTTCTCGAACACGGCCTCCACCGCTCCCTGATGCACGTGCGCGAGCAGCGGCATCGCTTTTGTGCCACCGATGTCCCCCGCAAGAATCATGTCCGGCCTCCCGCTGCAAAAACTCTCGCGGGTTTTTAGACCTGTCCGGTTCTGTAGCACATGAATTGTCCGCTTTTTCTGTTGAGGGCGGGAAGCGGCGAAGGG
>JAPLRD010000155.1:19632-37847 GCA_026399375.1 Pseudomonadota bacterium | reverse complement strand
GGCCGCCGCGCTTCATGTGTGCAAGAAAATGGACCGCACCGATCGCATTTGTAGTAGAGAATATGTTCTGTGGCTCGTTCTGCCACCTTCCGCGCGCAGATTGGGCATGGTCCATAATCAAGGTCTCGCTCGTCGGCCATCGACTTCCCCTGTGGTCAGCCTGCATCAATGTCAAGGAGCAATCGCATCCCGCCCTCTGCGACGGTTCGCACGAATGACCAATGACTCGGATCAATGTGTGCCGCGTTAGATGAGCCGTGACGCGCCCCGGGCGATTGGTTTGAAAACGTCCAAAGGCCTTCAAGAATTTTGTCGGCACCTGCAGGCAATCGCTGCAAGGAGCGCAGGTCCTTAACTGCCTGGCCCAATGTAACGCCGTCTTTGCCAAGGATGATCTTTGCGAGTGATTCCAGGCAGCTCGCCACCTCTTTAACAGCATTCGGCAGATCCGGTGGCGCATCTTCCGAAAATGCAATAGCTTTCAGCCAGTGAGATCTCGACGACGAATACCGAGGGGCGCTGAGCTCGTCGATCAACGGAGGGCGCTTTGCCTGTCTCCCGAGTAGATCTATCTCCGCATCAGCCATTGCGCTTTCAATCGCGTGCATCCGCATGGGCTCAAGGTCTGGATAGTTGGCATTTGGCAGGAAGTTCTTCGCGGTCTCGTATTGCCCTGCGAGGTCGGGCGATTGACGCGAAACGGCCTCGTCGATCAATTGACGGATCTGTGCGCGATTCGCCTCAGACGGAGTCCACCCTTCGCTGTCGATGATCCGTTGCGCAATCGACCATGCGAGTTTTGCCCTGGTCATGTATTGCGCTTCGCAGAGTTGGGCAATAGCCAATACAAACATGCTCGAGCGGAACACGCCGCGGGAATTGTATTCGCTGGTGGTTTGGCCATACTTCTGGGCGAATTCCCTCTTGGCATCGACCAGGGACAGTTCAATGCTACGCGCGGCGGCGGCTTCCCCCTCTGGTGACATTTCCTGCCTTATGTTGAGCTGTAGTAGCTGGCTCTATGCTGTACTTTACGCCAAGCGGCAGAAAATTGCCCAGAGCTGCTCTCGCGTGATCTCTTCCCAGGTCGCGCGATACCTCGTCGTGCAGATCTTCTTCCGGATTGGGTCGTAGCAGCGCCAGCGGTAGCGAAGTTGGAGGGTGGGCATAGTGCAGAATTGTATCGGAGCGCCTAAGATCGAGCGCGGCGCGCTATTTTTCGCTCTGGCCTGCGAGATCTGAGGGCATGTCGCATAATGCTTTTTTGTTGTTTGAATAAGGCTTCCCATGCCCGAAAAGCCCTTCGTCGCATTCTATCTGCCGCAAGAGGTATGGGTGCCAACTGCGATCGAGAAGCTGGAGGATTTCGGCACCCTGCACAACCTCTTGGAAGAGTTCACATTCAGCACGACAAGGCGAAATTTCGATCTAAAAGCCTGTCGTGACGGAATGTTTTTTCTGCATATCCCCGTCATGGAAGCCAAGGTTCGCCCTGCAGGTAAGGACTTTGATGCCACGGTGGGATGGTGGAGCGAATTCTTCGATTACATCAATGCGTTTTTTCTCATTCTCGACCATGCACTCCTGGAGCGCGAAAAGTTTGCGTATTTTGAGATGACTCAGATCGATAAAACGCAGGTTTTCCGGGCAAGCCTGGAAGATTGCACGGTGAAGTCGATGGGCTGGGGAGGTAATACTAAATCGGCATCTTCCTATTTTATGCATAGGCGCATGTTCGCAGCGCAATTCAGAGATTTACAGGAAGAAGCTGGACGCCGTCTCGGTCAGTCTGCGGCCGATTCCATGCGTGACCGACTGAACACGTTTCTCTTCTTGGGTATGAAATTCGCGCTGAAGGAGGCGACGCTAGATCTGGCGTGCGATATTTTCGACGCATTGCTCACTCGACCATATTTCGTAAAGGACTATGCGGAACTTGCAAAGGCGTTAGCAGAATATAAGAGGGGGGATTACGAAACTGCGCTCATCCTTACGTGGTTCGTTGTAGAGAAGTGGTTGTCTAACGACTGGAATGACTTCATCATCAGCAAGAATCGAGCGGACTGTGGTGGTCAACGGATAAGCACGGGCCGTATGGAATCGCTCAAGAGTGGCAGGGATTATTCCGCCAGCATAAGGTCCAATATGCTGGAACTCGCGGACATGTTGCCTTGTGACTTATACCGGGAAATCGACGAGGTCCGACGTAGCCGGAATAAGGTAGTACACACCGACAAGAATTTCGTGTGCAGATCTAGCCACGCACAGCAGGGTTTACAAACCGCGCTACGCTACCTCGTGCACAAAGGTGGTGCGGATCTCAAGCTCAACTTTAGCCAGCAATCGATGGGGTGAAGAAGATGCCCGCGTATCGGCTCGCTCCGGCAGCGGGGGCGCGGGATCCGACACCGGGGTTCGAAGGCCGCTTTCGGAATCGGACAGAGACCATCGGGGTGATTTCACGGGAGGTATTGCTGGGTACTGAGCAAAAAAACGAACTCACTAAACTCGAATATTCTGGTCTAGCGCGAAATAAATTTCGATTCCGTAAGCCCGGAATCGAACCGGAATCGGATTAGCGTTCCAGGTTGTCACTTGTAAGCAGACTGCCGGCCCAAGACGCGTAGGCCTACCAGTCGTACCCATCTGCACACGTCGGCGTAGAGCATCTGCGGACGCGGGTTCGATTCCGTTACCATTGCGGACAGGGGTTAAAATCCCCCAGCCGGAATCGAACTCCGGGCAATCGTGGCCGGCAGATGCAACTGATTGATGGATTAAAGGTTTGGGTGATTTCCGCTGGAGCCCGCAGAAATACGAAGGCGCCATAACCGACTGAGTTCATTGAGTTGGTCGGCGGAAGCCACCCCACCACCATTTTAAGCTGTTGATTATAATAATATTTTTTACATGCAATCGGCAATCTAATGCCATTTAGCGTGTAGATTGATCGTTTTATCCAGCAATATCAGTTAGTTGCATTTTGGATTGCTTTCCCGCCCGATTGCATGCTTCTCGGCTGCGATTTTGTACTAGAACCACGCTCACAAAATCGTTGTGCGTGCTTCAAGGCGAGCCTAGCGGTCTTGTTCCAATAAATAGGTGTATATTTACTTTTACCTCGTTTATGGAACAAAATGGCAGGTATGGAACCAGCCGCCAAAAGACTGATCGATCTCACGCGATCCCGAGGACTCATACGCCCACGAGATCTGGCCCCGCTGGCGATCCCCCGTGTATCCCTGACTAGAGCAGTACGGTCCGGCCAGCTGGAACGTATAGGACGAGGGCTATATGGACTGCCTGAGCGTGAAGTCTCGGCCCACGGGTCACTGGCGGAAGTAGCTCGCCGCGTACCCAAGGGCGTGGTTTGCCTGCTGTCCGCGCTCCGATATCATGGCCTGACGACGCAAGCGCCATTCGAGGTCTGGCTGGCGATTGAGAACAAGGCACTCGCACCCAAACTTGACTATCCGCTGCTACGCATCGTGCGTTTCTCCGGCGCGGCATTCACCGATGGCGTCGAGGAACACACGGTGGACGCCGTGACCGTGCGGGTGACCAGCGTCGCCAAGACCGTCGCCGATTGCTTCAAGTTTCGCAACAAAATCGGCCTCGATGTCGCGCTGGAGGCGCTACGCGACGCGTGGAAACAGAAGCGCATGAGCAGTGAAGATATCTGGCGCTACGCCAAAGTCTGCCGGGTGGCCAACGTGATGCGCCCCTATCTGGAAAGCCTGACATGACCCGCGATGGCAGACCCAGCAACATAGGGGCTTCCGTCCGGGGCCGACTACTCACCAAAGCGCGGGCGGAGAAGCTGGATTTCAACCTGCTGCTGACCAGATACGCACTGGAACGCCTGCTATACCGCATGAGCATCTCGGAACAACGCGACCAATTCCTGCTCAAGGGGGCGCTCCTGTTCGACCTGTGGTTCGACATTCCGCATCGGCCCACCCATGACGCAGACTTTCTCGGATTCGGATCGGCCGAGATTCCGCATTTGGAAAACGTCTTTCGCGATATTAGCCGGATTGCAATCGAAGACGGAATCGTGTTTCAACCTGACTCAGTGAAGGCTGCCGAAATCCGCAAGGACGCCAACTACGCTGGCGTCCGGGTCACATTGATTGGCTTGCTGGACAATGCGCGTTGCCCCATCCAGGTCGATATCGGATTTGGCGACGCGGTCGTACCCGGCCCGGAAGATGCGCATTACCCAATTATTCTGTCCGGCATGCCTGTGCCGCAAATCCGGGTCTATCCTCGCTACACGGTCGTCGCCGAAAAGCTCGAAGCCCTGACGTCACTCGGCATGCTGAATAGCCGGATGAAGGATTTCTTCGATCTTTGGGTGCTGGCGAAGCAATCAGAATTTGAAGGTGCTGTGTTGTCGAGAGCGGTCGCTGCTACCTTCGAGCGTCGTCGCACTCCTATTCCGCAGGGCGTCCCCATTGGTTTGAGTGACGATTTCATGAACGACGTTCAGAAGAAGAAGCAGTGGCAGGCTTTCATAAATAGAAATGCGCTCGTGCCTATGGAGCTTTCGGCGGTAATCGTCGAACTGAGGAAATTCCTGTTGCCGGTCCTCGAGTCAATCTCGCTGGGTAACGAAGTAGGACTAGCCTGGCGCGCAGTTGATGGGTGGCGGTGACTCACGCTAAACACTCTCACACGTATGCGAAAGGGATTGCCACCTCCATATTGTCGGAACCCGTCTAGAATTGTCCCTTGTTTCGCACGCGATTCGCTCGCGGCCAACGCTAGCTAAGACTTCCTTTACACATCTGATGCTTAGCGGCTTTCAACCTGTGGTTCAATTCCCCCCGCCCCACCAATAATAGCTTCAGCGCCATCCAACGCCGTCCAAGTGACGGCGTTTTTATTTGATCCCGCAATATCTACAATATGGCACATTGTGCTTTTCGAAGATTTCCGTTAGTTTCTCTGATCATGCCCTCGCGGGCGATTCCATCGATGAAGGAGCGGGAATGGGTCAACTTTCCGGCCGTAGGGCCTTGGTCGTGGCGGGCGCCGCCGGCATCGGGCGCGCCTGTGTGGAGCGCTTTGCCGCCGAAGGCGCCAGGGTGGTGTTCTCCGATATACATCGCGCGAATGGCGAAGCGCTCGAAAAGACCCTGCGCGAAGCCGGGCATGAGGCGTGGTTCCGCGAATCCGACGCCGGCGTGGCGGACCAGGTGCGAGCCCTGGTGGAGGAGGCGATCGGCTTGATGGGCGGGCTCGATTTGCTGCTCAACAACGCCGGCATCGCCGTGTCGAAGGACTTTCTCGACCTCTCCGACGACGATTTCGACCGCACGGTGAACGTCAACCTCAAGTCGGCATACGTCGCCAGCCAGACCGCAGCGCGCCACATGCTCGCCACCGGCACGCGCGGCACCATCACCAGCATGTCATCGGTCAACGCCGTCCTGAACATCCCCAATCTGCTCACCTACAACATCACCAAAGGCGGACTCAACCAGCTGACGCGCAATCTTGCCATCCGGCTGGCGCCGCACGGCATCCGCGTCAACGCCATCGGCCCGGGCACCATCCTGACCGACCTGGTGAAAAAGACCATTTACACCTCGGACGCGGCCAAGGCTGCAGTGATGTCGCGCACCCCGATGGGCCGTGCAGGTGAAGTCGGCGAGATCGCGTCGATCGCGGTGTTTCTGGCATCCGACGCTTCGTCGTACGTAACGGGGCAGGTCATTTACGCCGACGGCGGGCGGCTTCCCCTCAATTACACCGTGTAGGGATATCGCCGCCCCTGCAGCACCGCCGTCGTCTGCACGATGAAGATTGTTCCATTGCCGGCATGCGAGTCGATCGCGTCTATAACTTTTGGCCAATTGCAGACATGCGGCCGTTCGATATATCGTAGCGCCAGAAGAACGTAACTCCTTGTGCTCCTCCTTAACCCGCTTCGGCGGGTTTATTTTTTGCCTTTCTGAAAGCTTGAATCCCCTCCGCATCAGCCATAACAAAGCGGCTTTCGTTAGGGATCTTAAGATACGGGCCCGTTCCAGTCCCCGTCCACGTCGGCGAAGAAAAGGATTTCGCCGCCATACTCCAGGACGTGCAGCCTCGACTTCAGCCTCTCTTCGGCTTCCGCGGACTCCAGCCGGAGCAGACAAGTACATTGAAGACTCGGCACCCGGCTCGGCGGAAATATGGTCAACTTTGCGACTTCTCCGAATTCCGCACAGACCGACTCGATCGCATGCCTCAAACTGTGCTCGTTCAGGAAACTCGGAAAGCGCTGCTTCAACGCATTGTTCAAATTTAAATTGATTATTTCTGCGCAACGGATCAGTTCGATCAGGCAATCGATTATCAATGAAGGCAGCTAGGCGCGATATCTGCCAAAAGTGACGATGGACCTAGCCAAACGTCATATGACCCGTTCCCGCAATCGGTTTTCCGCCCGCACCGAGTCGAAAATCAGCCCGCGGATACCTGGGATTCAATGGCGGATAACAAATCGGACAGATCCACCGGTTTGAACAGCAGCGGCCAGCGGGAGGACCTTGCCAGTTCGACCCGCTCCGGCGAAGTGTCTCCTGTCAATATCACCGCATGGATCGGTTTCCCCGAACGCCGCTGCAGTTCCCCGAGCAGTTCGAGGCCATTCAACCCAGGAAGACGCAGATCCGAGATATAGAAGTCCGCGGCCGGCAGTTCCGCATTGGCGAGGACTTCCTCTGCGCTGCCGTATATCGTCACGGCCATGCCACGCGATTCCAGCGAAAACTTGATCGAGTTGGCCACCGCCCTGTCGTCTTCGACCACGACGACACGACGCACCGCAGCGTGCAAGGGACCGCTCAATCCGATCCCTTTCGCTGCCGTTAGCGGCATTCCCTCGGCCAACGGCATGCGTACCTCGAATACACTGCCTCTGCCTGGCCGGGAGCGACAAACGACGTCGGTCCCCAGCAATTGGGCAACGCGCCTGGCGATCGCCAGTCCGAGCCCCAATCCCTTCGACTTGTCGCGCTCGACATTCCCGATCTGGAAATATTCATCAAAAATGCTCTTGATGTGTTCCTGAGATATGCCGACACCGGTATCCCACACCTGAATGAGGGCATGCCTCCCCCGCCGGCGGACAGCCACCAGAATGCCGCCGCGCTGGGTGTACTTGACCGCATTGCCTATCAGATTGCCCAACAGGCTTTGCAGCAATCTGGGGTCGGTCAGGACAGCCATCTCCTCGGCCGGAAAATGAAGCCGGAACCGCAGCTGCTTTTCGGACGCCAGTGGCGAGAATTCCGCGTCGATGTTTCGAAACATCGTGCTGATCCTGATCCTTTCGGGCTCCGGCGTGACATGGCCCGCGTCGAGTTTCGAAATATCGAGCAGCGTGCTCAGAATATCGCCCAGGCCTTTGGCCGAAAGGGCAAGGTACTCGCTGATCTGCTTCTGCATGCCGCTGAGCGGCGTGCCTGCCAATGCGATGCAAAACAGATTGATCGCCTGTATCGGCTGGCGCAGGTCGTGGCTGGCGGCGGCGAGAAACCGCGACTTGGCCATGTTGGCTGCCTGCTCCTTGTCCAGCGCCTCGGCAAGCTGTCCGAGCACTTTTTCGCGCTCGGTGAGATCGCGGCCGATGCCCAGGTACCGGTCGCCCGGCAGGCGCTGAACGACGACTTCCAGTGGCACTGTCGAGCCGTCCGAACAAAGCAGCAGCCAGCGACCTTTCACCACCGCGCCCGCGTCGTACACTGCCAGTTCCCGCGCAACGCGCGGGATCTCCTCCGGTGCGACGATATCGACACTGCGCATGCGCAGCAACTGCTCGCGGGTGTATTTCGCGAGACGGCATGCCTCCGCGTTGACTTCCAGTATTTGGCCCCGCACATCGCAGACAAAAATCGGCTCGCTCGCGGTATCGAAAATCTGCCGCGCCAGGTGCATCCTTTCTTCGATCTTCTTGCGCTCGGAAACGTCCTCGAAAATGACAATCACCCTGCCCCTGATCCACACGCCGAAAATGGCGGCAACTTTGACACCGCCGTCCTTGCAGGTCACACGGTATTCATGCTTTTCGATTTCACGGTTGTCTGCAAGCGCCTGTTGCGCCAGCCCGGTCCACATGGCGACGACTTCGGCTCGGTAGGCCGCGTCAGGATATGCCTGCGCCCACCAGCGATCCATGTTCGGGATGTCCTCCGGGGAATAGCCAAAAGTGTCGATGGCCCTGCGGTTGATGTACTCGATCGTCCCGTCCATGCAAACCAATGCCATGGCCAGCGGGCTCTGTTCCACCACCATGCGGAACTGGTCCTCGCTCTTTTGCAGCGCGGCCTCGGCGCGCTTGCGCGCGGTGATGTCTTCGAAGGTGACGGTAATCCGGCCATCTCCCATTTTCACGATCAAGGAGCGGACGTCGCACGGCGCCCCATCGGAGCGGCATACTGTGACCTCGCTTTCGACCGTTCCCGGAAACGCCGGCTCGATCACCGAACGCTGCCAGGCATCCATGACGCTTTGGCGATACTTTGGGTTCGGATAGGCCTTATTCCACCAGGCAGAAATATCGGGAAGGTCACCGGCGCCGTATCCGAGCATTCTTGTAAACGCCGGATTCAAGTAAGCGACCGCACCATCGTTCCCCAGCAGCGCGACGCCGTAGGGCGCGTCGTCCGCAAGTGCGCGGTAATCCGCTTCGCTCCTCGCCAGCTGTGCCGACGATGCTTGCTGCAGAATCCACGCACGCTGCCACCTGCGGGCGAAAAACATGCTGACCAGCAGGAACAGGCAGACAATCATGCCGATCTGCACCAGATCGCCACGCCAGGCCGATAGGTATTCGTCATCCGACACGCCCACGTTGACGTAAAACGAATAGGCAGGGTTCAGCCGGTAGCTGTGCGTGCGCTGCACGCCGTCGATGGTGCTGAGGCCTGCGTGATAGGTACCGGCCGAACGATCTAGCTGCAGCGCTGCGAGGAAATCATCCGAGACCCGCGCCGAGCCGATTTGCCCGCCCTCCCCTAGCGCCGGATGACGCACGATCAGGCGCAGACCGGCGTCGCGCATGGCGATCGATCCGCGTTCGCCGATCTTGATCGAACTGAACAGCCTCGCGAAATAGTCGAGCGGAATCGTCGCCACGATAATACCGCCGAACTTTCCGTTCCCGTCCTCCAGACGGCGCGAGAGCACCAGCGACCATCTGTTCTTGATGCGCGTCAGAGCCGGTTCCGATATCAACAATCCCCAGTTGCGATTGTCGCGGTGCATCGCGAAAACAGGACGGTCGGCGACGCTGACACCCCGCGGATCATCCGGTTCCATCCCGTAGACTACGATGCCGTTTGCGTCCGTGCCGCGCATGCCTTCGAGAACAGGCAGGTGCGTTCGCTGGCGCCGCACCGCGGCATTCCATTTGTCGACATGGACCAGGTCGAGTCGACTCATATCCGCATAGATGTCCGCCAGATTCTTCAGCCCGAGATCGGCATTATCGAAAGCACCCGCGATTTCGCGCTCCAGGACCAGCGACAGATTCTGCGTGATCGTGCGCGCACGCTCGACATCGCCGCGCCAACTGAGGTAAATGTAATTGGACGCCAATGCCACGACGAACAAGTTCAGCAGAAAAACGCCCAGCCAAAGCCTGCGCGTGAACGCCACCCGGTTCGTGGCACCGTACTGATCCGCGCTATCGGGTGCCGGCATGTCCAGGGGCACTTCAGCCTTCACTTGGGTCGATGTCAAATCGAGGGGTCACGTCATATCGTCCGCTGCAGCACAATACTACTACGGTCTATTTGCCCCGCGCGAGAATCGACGGGAGCGCAATTCCCGGCCGACGCTCGCAGAAAGCGCGGTGCGCCTTGGCGTCGGCTGGCGTATGATTTCCCCGTCCCGTCAACCACGCGCGAACGCCGTCGCCATGAAACTGCTGCTGATCGACGACCATCCCCTGCTCCGGGCCGGCATGCGCTTCCTGCTGCGCAGCCTCGACGCCGGTATTGAACTGGACGAAGCGGGCACCTGCGACGAAGCGCTGGAACTGTTGGCCGGCAGGGACTACGACCTGGTGCTGCTCGACCTCATGCTGCCCGGCCGCAACGGCCTGAGCGCGCTTGCGGCGATCCGCGATGCCGCGCCCGGCGTGCCGGTGGTGGTGGTTTCAGGGGAGAGCGATCCCGGCATGGTACGGGCCGCGATCGACGGCGGCGCCATGGGTTTCATACCGAAGTCCTCGACGCCCGAGGTCATGATCCAGGCGCTGCAACTCGTTCTCGCACACGGCATTTACCTGCCGCCCATGGTGCTCGAAGCGGCGTACACCAGTTCCGCCCCGGCGCCTCGCGCGGCGTCCACGCTGCCCGGACTCACGCCGCGGCAGATGGACGTTCTGCGCGGCGTCATCAAGGGCAAGGCAAACAAGGCCATCGCGAAGGAGCTAGAATTGTCCGAAGGCACGGTCAAGGCCCACCTCTCCGCGGTGTTCCAGGCCCTGGGCGTTCACAGCCGCACCGAAGCGGTCTATGCGGCGGCGAACCAGGGGTTGCGTCTGCCCTGAAATCCCCGCCTGCGGTCGGTCGCCAAGAACCGCATGGAATCCGGCAGATCGAAACAATTACGCATCGAATTGATACAACGCACTCGGCGTGTCCCACATGATCGCCTTTCGCGCCGCAGCAGATGGAATCCAGGACTCGAGCCATTCGCCGCACGCCTTGTATGCGCCATCGGCCTCGTGATTGGTCCACGGCCAGTCGCTGCCCCAGAGCAGCCGCTCCGGACCCAGTTCGGCAAGGTACCGTCCGGCGTAAGACCGGGCGTCCGCACCGCGCATTCGATAAGGCGCCGAAAGCTTGACGAAGACCGTGCGCTTCTCCGCTTCGCGCACGATCGCGGACATGCCCGGACAGTCACCGCCGGCGTTCGGATCCGGCAGGCCGAAGTGGTCGAACACGAGCGCCGGCGGCGCGGAGCCCAACGCGGCCAGAAAGCACGTCACGCGCTCGCCTTCGCACTGGATCTCCACATGCCATCCCAGGTCGGCGATGTTCCGGAACAACGACTGCCAATCGGCGAGCGCATAAACGCCCAGTTCGTCCTTTCCGATCAGATTCAGGCGGATTCCGCAAACACCCATCGCGCTCCATGCAAGCAGTTCCGTCCTGGCGACGCCGGGCGCAATCACCGCCACGCCGCGCAATCGCTCCCGATGGGCGCCTAGCTGGCGCAGCAGATAGCCGTTGTCGGTGCCGAGAAAACTCGGCTGCACCAGCACGCCGCGGCCAACCTGCGCATGCGGCCACAGCGCCATCCAGTCCTGCACCAGCGCGTCGTATCCGGGACGATAGCGCGCGCCCTGCACCGGCTGGCACTCGCGTGAAAACACATGGGCATGGCAATCTACGGCGCGCATCTGGGAAGAGTGTGCTGATTGACGAAACACGTTGCAGGTAGTATAGAACTTCGGCGATCCGCCGTACGGCTCCGTCGCATCCACTGAGGGAAATGGCCATGACAGCAGCGGGAATTTTCAAGGCGGCGCTTGCCGCCATGCTTGCAGCGGCAAGCTGCGGCGCATGGGCGCAGGCCTATCCGGCGAAACCGGTGAAGCTCATCGTCACTTATCCGCCCGCCGGCGGCGCCGATACCATGGCGCGGCTGATCGCGGCGAAACTCAGCGAAAGCCTGGGCCAGCCGGTCGTGGTCGAGAACCGTCCGGGCGCGAGCGGCCAGATCGGCGCCGATGCAGTGGCCAGGGCCGCGCCCGACGGCTATACGCTGATGCTGGACGCGTCCTCCTACGCGGTGAACCCCAGCCTGTATCCCAAGCTCCCCTACGACCCGCAGAAAGCGTTCGCACCGATCACGCTGCTGGCCCAGTTTCCCAATATGCTGGTGGTGACGCCCTCCTTCCCGGTTAATTCGGTGAAAGATTTGGTCGCGATGGCCAAGGCAAAGCCGGGCACCATTTCCTATGCGTCCTCAGGCAACGGCTCCGCCCAGCACCTGGCGGCGGAATTGTTCAAGCAGCAGGCCGGCGTCGACATCATGCACGTACCCTACAAGGGCGGCGGTCCGGCGATGACGGACGTCATGGCCGGACAAGTGCCGGTGTTCTTCGCCAACATGGCCTCTGGCCTGGGCCACGTGAAAGGCGGGAAGTTGAAAGCGCTGGCCGCGACCGGCAGCAAGCGTTCACCCAACATGCCGGAACTCCCCACCCTGGCAGAGTCCGGAGTGCCCGGCTACGAGGTATATGAATGGAATGCGGTGTTCGCGCCCGCGGGCACGCCGCCGGCGATCGTCAACCTGCTGTACGAGCATATCGCCAAGGCACTGGCGCTGAAAGACGTGCGCGAGCGGATCGACGCGCTCGGTGGAGAAATCGTCGCGAGCAATCCTCGCGACACGGAGAAATTCCTAGTCGCGCAGATGGCAAAGTGGTCCAAGGTGGTGAAGCAGGGAAACATCAAGGTCGAATAGGAACAACGGGTGACTCACATGCACGAAAACTCATCCCTCACCGGCGAAATCGCCGGCATGCTGCTGGAGTCCAGCCTGTTCAGCGATTTTCCCGCGGGCGAACTTCGATCGGTTGCGCGCTATTTCGGTTCCGGCAAGGTCGGCCGGGGCGAAATCATTTTCAAGGAGGGCGATGCCGGCACGTTCATGTGCATCGTCAATTCCGGCGACGTTTCGGTGATCAAATCGGACTCGGAGGGACACAAGGTCGAGCTCGCTGTACTGCGCAACGGGCGGGTGTTCGGAGAGATGGCGGCGCTGGACGGCGAGCGGCACTCCGCTACCTGCGCTGCCGCAGCCGACTGCGTCCTGTTGACCTTGTCCAAGGATTCGCTGGACAAGATGCTGAACGAAGCGCCGAAGACCGCGGCGAGAGTGATACGAGCGATCGCGGTATCCCTGTCCCGGCGCCTGCGCATGGCCGACGGCAAACTGGTCGACCATCAAATCTGACGCAGAAATCGCGACCCATACTGAATAACAGGAAGGAGCAAGAATGATGACGCACAAGGCAGTTGCAGTAATCACCGGCGGGTCGAGCGGGATCGGCGCCGCCACCGCGCGCCTGTTCGCTTCGCGCGGATACGCGGTCGCCATCCTCGACGTAAACGAAGAGAGGGGCAGGAAAATGGCGGACGCCATATCGTCCGACGTGGGCAGCGCCCGTTTCTTTGCCTGCGACGTGGCCGACGAGAAGGCCGTCGACGCCGCCGCCGCGAGCGTGGAGAAAGAACTGGGTCTGGCCGAGATACTGGTGACTTCCGCCGGGCTCATCCCGAATACCGAGTCGGTCATGGACATGGATCTCGAGGCCCACGACCGCATGTGGCGGGTCAATTATTTCGGCACCATCCACGCCTGCCGTTCCTTCGGCCGCCAGATGATCAGGCTGAATCGCGGGGCGATCGTGACGCTGGGCTCCATCAACAGCCTCGCGCCGATGCCGCTGCCCGCCTACAACCCGGGCAAGCTCGCCGTAGCGAGGCTGACCCAACTTCTGGCGGTGGAACTCGGGCGCCACAATATCCGTGTCAACAGCGTCGGGCCGACCTATGTCATGACCGAGACCCTGCAGAGCCGCGTCGATGCCGGGCTGCGCGACCTGAAGAAGATCATGTCGGTGCACGCACTGGACACGCTGCCGGACCCCGATGACATCGCCCTGGCCATAGGTTTTCTGTGCTCGGCCGATGCGCGGACCATCACCGGCGTCCTGCTGCCCGTGGACTCCGGCTGGCACGCCGCCGTCAGCTACAAGACCTACGCCGGCGGCGTGCCGTGGAAGGAATGATCGCCGCGAACCGCTGTCGCTGATTACGCCGCGGTCCAACCGCCGTCGACCATCAGCGCCGATCCGGTGACCAGCGCCGCAGCGTCGCCGGCGAGAAACGTCACCGCGCCCATGATGTCTTCGAGCCGGCCCAGCCGGCCCAGTGCGATCCTCGACGTGACGTAATCGCGAAACACCTGGTCGGCGAACATCGGCCTGGTCAATTCAGTTTCGATGAACGTCGGGCACAGGGTGTTGACGCGGATGCCCGCGGGGCCGAGTTCCCACGCCAGCGCCTTGGTCAGGCCCTCGACCGCATGCTTGGTCGCGCAGTAGACCGTGCGCTTGGGCCCGCCGACATGCCCCATCTGCGACGAGATGTTGATGATGCTCCCCGGGAGGCGCTTCTCCAGCAATCCTCTGGCCACCTCGCGCGCGACGTAAAAAGTCGCCTTCACGTTCAGGTCCATCACGGCGTCTAGATCTTCGTCGGAGGTTTCTGTGATCAGCCGCGGCCGGTTCATGCCCGCGTTGTTGACCAGAATCTGAAACGGTCCGCGCTCGGCCACGCCTGCCGCGACTGCGCGCGAGTCGGTGACATCGACGATCCAGGTCTCGGCCAGCCCGCCAGCCGCCCTGATGTCGGCACAGGCGCGGTCCAGTTCGGCGGCGGTCCGCGCAGCCAGCGTGACGACTGCACCCGCCTGCGCCAGCGCGTGCGCCGCGGCGAGGCCTATGCCGCGTCCGGCACCCGTCACCAGCGCGCGGCGGCCGTCGACGCGGAATCCCGGGGTTTTCAATTCGGATCCCTCCTGCCGGCTATCGACCGGCACACATCAACCGGCTTTGGCAAAGCGCTTCACCCGCCGGTCCGCCTGCCTCTGGTGTCCCTCGAAACCCTCGAGCGCGCACAGCCGCGAGCAATACTCGCCCACCATGACCGAGGCTTCGTCGCTCAGCACACGCTGATAGGTACAGGTCTTGATGAATTTCCCCACCCACAGGCCGCCGGTATAGCGGGCCGCCTTTATCGTCGGCAGCGTGTGATTGGTGCCGATCACCTTGTCGCCGTACGACACATTGGTGCGCTGGCCGAGGAACAGCGCGCCGTAGTTGGTCATGTGCCGCAGAAAATAGTCCGGATCGCGCGTCATCACCTGCACATGTTCGGAGGCGATGCGATCGGCCTCCTGCACCATCTCGTCCACGGTGTCGCAGAGGATGATTTCGCCGTAGTCCTGCCAGGCCACGCGCGCCACGGCCGCGGTCGAGAGCACCGCCAGCTGGCGCTCGATCTCCGCCGGAACCGCTTTTGCCAGCGCTTCGGACGTGGTCAGCAAAATGGCGGGGGAATTGGGTCCGTGCTCGGCCTGCCCGAGCAAATCCGTGACCGCCATTTCCGCGTCGCAGGTTTCGTCGGCGATGATCAGGGTCTCCGTCGGGCCCGCCAGCAGGTCGATGCCGATGCGGCCGAACAACTGCCGCTTGGCCTCCGCCACATAGGCGTTGCCCGGCCCCACGATCATGTCCACCGGCGCGATCTGCTTCGTGCCCAGCGCCATCGCCATGACGGCCTGCACCCCGCCAAGGCAATAGATTTCATCGGCGCCGCCCATGTGCATCGCCGCCACGATCGCCGGCGAGGGCCGGCCGTCGAACGGCGGCGCCGCCGCGATCACACGCTTGACCCCTGCCACCTTGGCCGTCACCACGCTCATGTGCGCCGAGGCGACCATCGGATACTTTCCGCCGGGGACATAGCAGCCGACGCTGTTGACCGGGATGTTCTTGTGCCCGAGCACCACGCCCGGCGCCGTCTCGACCTCGACTTCCCGCAGGGCGTCCTTCTGGATCTGCGCGAAGTTGCGAATCTGCGTCTGAGCGAAGCGGATGTCCTTGATCGCCTGCTCCGGCAACGCCTTCACGCAGGCGTCGATCTCCTGCGCGTCGAGGCGGAAGTTCGCCGGCGACCAGTTGTCGAACTTCTTCGAGTATTCGAACACCGCCGCGTCGCCCCGCGCCAGGATGTCGGCCAGGATGGATTCCACCGTCGCGCGCACCTGGGTCTGGATTTCCAGTTTGCCTTCGGCTGTCTTCGAGTTCTTCAGGTGTCGGATCATGGCGTACTCTCGCAATTGTCGATATGGGGCAATACTATCCCTGATTTCGGCCAATGCAGGAAGTCCCGCGAATCTTCTACAATGGCACCCTGACAACAGGGGACAAATCATGGCTCAGCCCATCAGCATCCAGTTCACCCGCTTTTCCGCGTTCTATTCGCCGCTCATCGCGACCATCGCCGGCGGTTTCCTCAAGGAGGAAGGCTTCGAGCCCAAGCATTCCATCGCTGCGGCGGGCAAGTCGGCCATTGCGGGTTTGCTCGACGGCAGCGTGCAGGTGGCGCAATCCGCGCCGTCGCAGGGATTCACCCCTCTGGAGAAAGGCGAACTGCCGCCTGCCGTGCATTTCGCCCAGATCAACGAGAAAGACGGTTTCTTCATCACCGCGCGCAAGCCGGACCCGAAGTTTTCCTGGGACAAGCTCAAGACCGGCAAGACGCTCGCCGATCACGGCGGGCAGCCGCTCGCCATGTTCAAGTACGCGTGCTTTAAGAACGGACTCGACTGGAAGACGCTGCCCATCGTCGACGCCGGCATGGCGACCATGGACCAGGCATTTCGCAACGGCAGCGGCGATTACATCCACCAGCAGGGGCCGGCGCCGCAGCAACTCGAACACGACGGCATCGGCCACGTGGTGGCTTCGGTCGGAGAGGCCATAGGGCCGCTCGCCTTCTCCAGCCTCGCGGCAACCCGCCAATGGCTCGGCACCGACGAGGCGAAGCGCTTCACCCGCGCCTACCGCAAGGCGCGCGCCTGGCTGATCGCCACGCCGGCAGCCAAGGTCGCCGAAACGGAGGCATCGTTCTTTCCCGGCATTCATCGCGATGTGCTTACGCAGACCATTGCGACCTATCAGAAACTGGGTTGCTGGACGCCTCACGTGGAGATCACCCGCCCCGCGTTCGAGGTCACGCTGGACGTATTCGAGCATGCGGGCCTGATCACCAAACGCCACAAATACGACGACGTCATCGCCCAACCTCCGGCCTAGGGTAGCTTGCGTTCCCGCGCGCGCCCTGGTGCAGGCATGGGTAAAACTACCCAATTTGATTTCACCGGAACTAGTTCATAGTCCTTGCGTCGTCACGTCTGCTACTTTGGTGCAGGTAGGAGTGACGGGGGAACGAACATGCGCTTACCCAAGACCAAGAATGCAGACGAGGCCCCGGGCGACGGCTCGGCGCGGCGGAAGTTCTGATGTCCATTCAGTCGCTTTCCCTGGTCCTGCTGCTGGCGGGGATAGCGCTGGCATTTTCCCAAATACGCCTGTCGGGATGGATCCTGGGCTGGATTCTTCTGAGCGGCGCCCTGCTGCTGCAGGGCTTTCGCAGCATGCTCGGTTATTTCGCCGAAAACGGCGGTGTCGACACCGCCACCTATACCCTCGCCAACGAATGGATGGGCCTGGGATTCTCGCTGCTGATCGTCGCTTCGATGCACATGATGCGGGAAGTGTTCGCACGGCAGCGGATGGCGGCGGAAAACCTGCGCGTGATCAGTTCCACCGCCAGCGACGCCATCATCATCATGGACAACACCGCGACCGTCATTGTCTGGAACCCGGCGGCGCAGCGCATATTCGGCTATAGCGAGCATGAGGCCCGGGGAAGAAAGCTGCGCGACCTGATCGTTCCGGAACGCTACCGCGCCGATTTCGAAATCACCTTCACCGACTTCGGCAGCGACGGCCGGGAATCGGTCAGCGGCACGCCCACCGAACTGGCGGGATTGCGCAAGGACGGAACCGAAATCGTCACCGAATACTCCATGTCCCGGGCGACCATAGAAGAGACATGGCACGCGATCTGCATCGTCAGGGACATTACGGCGCGAAAGCAGGCGGAGGAAGAAATTCGCCGGCTCAACGAAGGCCTGGAGCACAAGGTGGCGGAACGGACGCGGGAACTGCGGCGCTCGAACGAAGAGCTCGAGGCATTTTCCTACTCGCTGGCGCATGACTTGCGCACCCCGCTGCGGGGCATCAGCGGCTTCAGCGCGGTCCTGGCCACGAGTTGCGCGGACAGACTGGATGCGGCCGGCCTCGATTATCTGCACCGCATCCAGACCGCCACCCGGCACATGGGAGACCTGATAGACGACATGCTGGCGCTGGCGCATGCCGGCAGGACGACCCTGGCGCGACAGGACGTCAATCTGAGCGGCATGGCCGAGGCTGCTGCGGCGGTGCTCATGAATTCAGACCGGCAGCGCCAGGTGGAACTGGATATCGCGCCCGGGTTGGTGGCGAGCGCGGACCCGGGCCTGATGCGCATTTGCCTGGACAACCTGATTGGAAACGCCTGGAAATT
>JAPLRD010000155.1:0-19617 GCA_026399375.1 Pseudomonadota bacterium | reverse complement strand
CCTCGAAGAAGCAGAGCGCGAACATCGTCTTCGGGGCCACTGCTGTCGGGGGCAAAGCAGCCTATTTCGTGCGCGACAACGGCATCGGCTTCGATCCGGAATTCAGCAGCAAGCTGTTCGTGCAATTCCAGAGGCTGCACGCGTCGAGCGAATTCGACGGTACCGGCATAGGTTTGGCGATCGTCGCCACGGTGGTGCGCCGGCACGGCGGCCGGGTCTGGGCCGAAGGTGCCGTCGAGCAGGGTGCCGCGTTCTATTTCACGCTAGATTAGCTAACAGCATCAAGGCACGTCGTTGACGTCCCCCGCCGGTCCTTCGTGATGCGGGTGCGGCTCGTGCGCGGGCAGCAGCGGCGGTCCGCCCACGGGCACCGCACGCGAAAGAAATTCGATCACTGCGTTGCCGAAGATGTCGTTGCGGTCTCCCGCCACCATGTGCGCCGCACCGGTTACGTTGACGTATTCGCTGTGCGGACACAGTTTCAGAAAATCCTGCGCGCCCTGTTCGCTGAGCACGTCCGAGAGGCCTCCCCGGACGAGGAGCGCGGGCAACTTCAGATTGCGCGCACAGGCTTCGAGACGTTCGATGCGCTTTTCGAAGTCGCGCCTCACGGCCCGGAACCGCGGGTCCCATTGCCAGCGGAATTTGCCGTCCGCGCCGAGGCGCACGTTCTTCGCCAGGCCGTCTAGATTTCTCGGCCGCTTGCGGTGGGGTTGATAGTTGCTGATCGCCTCGGCCACCTCGTCCAGGGTATCGAAACCCTCGGGTTTCTGGCTCATGAAGGCCTGAATCTTGTCGACGCCCCCGGGCTCGATGCGCGGCGCGATATCGACCATGACCAGCGCGGTGGCGTCCACGCGGTCCTCGCCCACCGCGACCAGGCTGGTGCCGCCGCCCATGGACGCGCCGACTAGAACAGGCCGCCTGTTGCCCAGTGCGGCGACGACACATTTGAGGTCCTCGACCATGACATCCTGGCCGTAGAGCCCGTCGGGCGCCCAGTCGGAATCCCCGTGGCCCCGTGCGTCGAATGCGATGGCGCAATAACCCGCGGCTCCAAGTATTTCGCCTGCCCCCTTCCATGCGTGCCGCGTCTGCCCCCCGCCGTGCTGAAGCAGCACCAGGGGGCCCTTCGGGTCACCCCAGGAATCGCCCGCTATCCTGACTCCGCCGACGCCCTTCCAGAAATGCCTTGGTTCAGGTGTTCCAGGAAGTCTCGCGCCTGCGCTCATTGATGGTGTGCGGCGAACCCGCAGGCGCCGGGACCGCCGGCGTGCCCGCAACCCTGGCAAGACGCAGGAATGTCCGCCTGCGCCGACGCGGCTCCGGAGATGGCTGCGGGAGCGGACATTTTCTTGCGCAGATCGGTGCCGCTGCAAGCCGGGCATTCCGGCGCGGCGGACGAATTGCGAACCAGCAGTTCAAATTCCTTTCCGCAGGAACTGCACTCGTACTCATAGATAGGCATGGCTTAGTTGCTCCGATGAAATATTGAGATATTCCGGTGTGCGGTTCGAATGTTCCCGTCCAAACGGCGGATCGAAATCAGGCGGCGATATGGACTACTTGCCGCGCGCGTCCCGCACGACTTTTCTCAAGGCGAGAACGCGCTTGAAGCAATCCGGACAAACGAACCGGATTCCGCTGCCGAGCTGGTTGCGCGACAGCGGCCGCATGGTCGCAGATTCGACCAGCCGCCTGCACTCCGGGCACACTTTGATTTTCGAGGGATCCTTACCCACTGCCTCGCCCCGACGCATCGAACGACGTTCTCATATGCCCCTATCTTATCCTTTTCCCGGGGCGTCTGGTTCGAATGGCGCGGAATGGCGCGGAATACCGCGGCACCGCCGGGCCGAGTGCCCGGCGGTGCCGCGATACGACAACGACTTGCATGCCAGCAGGCCATTCCATCATTGCCGGAATGCCCCCTGATTTTGGAAGGCGCGAGGGATTACATCCCCTCGCCCTGCGATGCTCTCTAGATCAGGCCCATCGGCACCATCGCCTGCGCCACCTTGATGAATCCGGCAACGTTGGCGCCAATGACATAGTTGCCCGCCGCGCCGAATTCCGCCGCGGTTTCGTATGTCGCCTCGTGGATGCCAGTCATGATCTTGTCGAGCTTCTGCTCCGTATAGTCGAAAGTCCATGAATCGCGGCCGGCGTTCTGCTGCATCTCCAGCGCCGAGGTGGCCACGCCGCCGGCATTCGCCGCCTTGCCCGGGCCGTAGGCGATCTTTGCGTCGAGGAACACGCGCACGCCTTCCGGCGTGGTGGGCATGTTGGCCCCTTCGCCGACCGCAATGCAGCCGTTCTTCACCAGCATCTTTGCGTCCTTGCCGTTGAGCTCGTTCTGTGTCGCCGAAGGCATCGCCACCTGGCAGGGGATTTCCCAGATATTGCCCCCTTCGATGTACTTCGCATCCTTGTGATAGCCGGCGTAGTCGGAAATCCTGCGCCGCTCGACTTCTTTCAGCCTCTTGAGCAGTTCGAGATCGATACCTTTCTTGTGGAAGATCACTCCGTTGGAGTCCGAGCAGGCAACCACTTTCGCGCCGAGTTCGTGCATCTTCTCGATGGTATAGATCGCGACGTTGCCGGAACCGGAAACGAGGCAGGTCTTGCCGCCGAGAGAATCCTTGCGCGCCTTGAGCATTTCACGCACGAAATAGGTGGCCCCGTATCCGGTCGCCTCGGTGCGAACCAGCGATCCGCCCCAGCCTATGCCTTTGCCTGTCAGTACGCCGGATTCATAGCGGTTGGTGATGCGCTTGTACTGCCCGAAGAGGTAACCGATTTCCCGGCCGCCGACGCCTATGTCGCCCGCGGGACAGTCGGTGTGCTCGCCCAGGTGGCGATACAGCTCGGTCATGAAGCTCTGGCAAAAGCGCATGATCTCGTTGTTGGATTTCCCTTTCGGGTCGAAATCCGAACCACCCTTGCCGCCGCCTATGGGCATGCCGGTGAGGGCATTCTTGAACGTCTGCTCGAAGCCGAGAAATTTGATGATCCCGAGATAGACCGAGGGATGGAAACGCAGGCCGCCCTTGTACGGGCCGATGGCGCTGTTGAATTCAACGCGGAAACCGCGGTTGATGTGCACCTCTCCCTTGTCATCCTGCCAGGGCACACGAAACATGATCTGCCGCTCCGGCTCGCAGATGCGTTCGATGATTTTCTGGTCTGCGAATTCCGGATATTTCACCAGAACCGGCCCCAGGGACTCGAGCACTTCTTTCACAGCCTGATGAAACTCGTCTTCGCCCGGATTGCGCGCCTTGACCTGCTGGTAAATCGCTTCGATCTTCTCTTCCAGTGCTACTGCCATGATGCCTCCCGTTGGTGAAAGTGAACAGAACTGCTATATCGATGCAAATTGCGACGAAACCATATGGCGCCATGGGCGGGGACGTCGCCGAAAAATCCATGATTCTCGTGGTAGAAGGCCGCATGCCCTGCAGGATTGATCGGAAACCTTATCGTCATATTGTTCTTGCAGGCGCCGGCAGAGGACGCAGTAATGCTATGGCTTGTCTTAACCAGCGTAAATTGGGGGAGTAGCCTCAGCAATGCACTTACCAAAAACTGCTCGGTTTCCTGATACCCTGACCAGAACGATAAGGCCGGTAGCGCGTCTTGGCTGTGCTTTAAGCGTTACACTTATGCGGTATTCGCAATGCAATTCGCCAGCTTGCGACGGATAATGTCGGTCAATTGAAAAACCTCCTCAGCAAAGCCTTGTCCATGCGCCACCTGCATCTCCGCTGGATGCCTGGCTTGCTGTTTGTCGCGGTCTTCCTGCTATTCGACTGGGTGAGTTACGTCGATGCCTTGTACGGGCTCAATATCACCCCCTGGAACCCGGATCCGGCCCTGGGGCTCGCCTACTGGATGCGCTACGGCAAGCGGGCGGCTTTCCCCTGGTTTATCGCCAACATGCTCGCTGAAATCCTGGTCCGCGACCTGCTGGCCGGCTGGCTCATGACGGCGGCCGCGGCGGCCCTGGTCACCTTCGGCTATGGACTGATAGGCGAGGTGCTGCGACATCGCCTCCGTGATGGAAACACCTTTGACAACCGGACCACCCTGTTCGCCTGGCTATCGATCGTCGTCATTGGCTCTGTTCTGAACAGTCTGTCCTACATCTCATTGCTTTACGGCGCAGGCCTGATCCCTCAAGGACAATGGGGCGTGGCGTTCATGCGCTTCAGCATCGGCGATATCGTCGGCATCGTGGGATCGATGCCGCTGCTCTGGATACTTTTGAATGAGCAGGGCCGCGCCCGCCTGCAAGCGATCATGCGACGATGGGAAACGGCGGGCTACGTGGCGCTGGCAATCCTGGTGCTCGGGATCGTGTTCGGGCATGTCGCGAAAGTTGAATTCATGCATTTCTATTTTCTGTTCCTGCCCATCGTCTGGGCTGCAACGCGACAAGGCCTGTACGGTGCCGGGCTGATCGCCTTTGTGCTGCAATTCGGCATCGTCGTCATCGTCAAGTGGCTGCCGATCGCCAATATTCCCGTGGTCGAACTTCAATTGCTGGGCGCGATGCTGGCTCTGGTGGGTTTTTTCATCGGCGTGGTGGTCGACGAGCAAAGACAGGCTGCCGAAGACTTGAAGCATACATTGCGCCTGGCTGCAGCCGGTGAAATGGCATCGGCACTGGCGCATGAACTGAATCAGCCGATCACCGCACTGGTGGCCTATGGCAAGGCCTGCAAGGAATTGCTGGAGCGCGGAGAGGCAGGGGATGTACTGACGGACGCCATCCAGAAGATGATCGTAGAGTCGGGACGCGCATCGGACGTGGTGCGGCGTCTGCGTGATTTCTTCCGCAGCGGCGCCATGCAGCTTGAAGTCATAGAAGTCGGCGTCGTGGTCTCCGCGATCGCCCAGCAGTTTGCAACAAGATTTCAGGAACACGGGGTTGAGTTCAACATCGCACCCGTTCCGGACATTTGCCTGCGAGGGGACCGACTGCAGATCGAATTGGTGCTGCGCAACCTGGTTGCCAATGCCATGGACGAGGTGGTGAAGCGGCAACCGGGAAGCCGCCTGATCACGCTGACGAGCGAGAGGCTGACTGGCGAAAAGATACGCATCTCGGTGGAAGACAGCGGGTTGGGCATTTCGAGCAATACCGCGGCGCACCTGTTCGAGCCATTTGTTTCCACCAAGTCCAGCGGTCTTGGGCTGGGCCTGGTCCTCAGCCGCGCCATCATCGAGGCGCATGGCGGCAGTTTGTGGGCAGAAGTAGGCAGCCACGGAATCTTCCGGCTGGTACTTCCGTCAGCGGTGTAGGGAGAATGCGTTGAAATACAAGTGGGCAAACCAGTGGGCGAACAAGTCTGCCAATAATCTTACCGTTTATATCGTCGATGACGATCCTGCCGTGCGCGACGCGCTCGGATTGCTGCTGAGCGTCAGGGGTTTTCGCACCGCCGTATTTGCCAGCGGCGAAGGTTTTCTGAACGCGTGGCAGAACGATTGGGTAGGCTGCCTGCTCATCGACATCAGAATGCCGGGTATGGATGGCTTGACGCTACAGCAAAAGCTGACTGATTCGAACTGCCATTTGCCGGTCATCATCATTACCGGACATGGTGATGCCAGCCTGGCGCGACAGGCATTCAAAGCAAACGCCAGTGATTTTCTCGAAAAGCCGTTTGACGATGAAAAGCTGATCGACGCGGTCTTGGAGGCATTTCGCCGCGAACAAGCGGTGCTAAATGAAATGCAGCGTAGTGAAAGCCTGTTGCAAATATTGAAGGAACTGACGCCGCGCGAGCGCGAGGTCATGGATCTGGTCGTGACTGGCAAGCACAATCGGGAGATTGCACCCGCACTGGGCATCAGCGTTCGCACCGTCGAAGTGCATAAAGCCAACCTGATGGCCAAGCTGGGGATCAGCAGCATTCCCGACCTGGTGCGGATCAGCATGCTGCATCTGCAGGATTGAATCTACACCGTCACGTTCCGCGGATTCTTCACGGCGCCGGTCCGTTCAATGCCGGCTTCTACTCTCTAGCACACACCACCTGCTGGCTCATGATGTCGGCCAGAAGCTGATATCCCTGCGGCAGGTCAACCACTCGCAGCACCCTGGCAAAGCGCGCGTCATCGGGCAGCAGCTCGGCCAGTTGATTGGGCAAGGCCGCGAGCATTGCGGTGTTCACCAGACAGCCTTTCCTGTCCGGATTGAGCGCAACGTAAAAAATCCCCGTCTCCACGAGGTCCTGAAAAAAATGCGTGCCGAAGGAAAGTTCCGGCTGCAGCCCGCCCGCGGAAAACGAGATCTCCGCGATCGCGGCCATGGCGTTGATTTCCGCGAACCGGACCGGCACGCCCAGGCGCGGCGTTGAGGTTCCCCAGCGGCCGGGCCCGTACAGCAGGGTCGGGAGTTGATCGCGCGCCTTGATGACGCGGTTGAGCCGGCCGATGATGCGCGCGAGTTCGTACTTGTCCGAGAGCGACAGGCCCATGAACCCCTGAGAATCGACGCCGATCACGCGAGCGATCGGCTGGACGATGCTGCCCCCCATGAAACTGCCTTTGCTTCTGAACAACGTTTGCGCATCGTCCACCGTGCCGATCTCCACCCGTTTCGACTGGATCCCGCGGGTCTGCAGAGGACGGCACTGGATCAGGTTGAGATACAGCCGGCCGTTGCTGGCGTAGGTGCCGGTAAATTCCACGTCCACGGGGTAGTCGTAGGCGCGTTCCAGCGTCGACAGCAGGCGGCGCATGGTGGCGGTAAAGGCGGTTTGCGTCAGCAGGCGCTCGAAGGTGAACAGCCAGCTCCCGTCCTTGTATTCTGCCATCAGCTCCAGCGGAAGCGTCGGTTCCTCTGCATGCACTTCGCTGATGGGAATGGTCACCCAACTGTTCTGCGCGATGTCGAGTACATCGATGTCGCGCTGGGTAAAGCGCCGCCTGTCGTCACGATCCGGATAGGGAACCAGCAACGGCTTGTCGAGCGAGACGATGCGCGGATAATCGCCCTCCACCCTGTCCACGGCCCGCGTCCCCAGGCCGGCTACGAGGCGCAGCATCCCCGCGCTCGGATCGATGTCGTGGCGCCAGACGAACGTGTTGTAGGAAACGCCCACGCCGGCAAGAGCGGGGAAAAAGAGGTTGCCGTGATAGGCACCGGAGACCCGCTGCACCAGAAGCGCCATCTGCTCTTCATAGTGCGCGAGCCCGCGCTGCAGCCGGTACTGCAAAGCCTCTTCGCTCAAGGTGCTGGAATAGACCCGCCTCACCGCATCCATGAACTGCTGCAGGCGCTCTTCAGGCGAACCCTGGTTGACGCAGAAAAAACTGTCGTACTTGCCGGCAAAGGCGTTGCCGAACCCGTCCTCCAGCAGGCTGGATGAACGAACTATGATGGGACATTGACCAAAGTGCTCCAGCATTTTCTGAAACTCGAGCTGGATCTCGACCGGAAAAGTGCCCTGCAGAAACAGCTTGCGCAGCTGCTCGGCGCCGCTCAGATAGCCGGCCTCGCTGCGCTGCCACATAAACAGCTGCCACCAGCCGTTGTTGACGATGAAGGAATGGAACTGGTCCGAGCCGATGAAAAACGAGTCGTGCGGTTCCAAGACCTCGCCCCACTGCCCGCCAGAATCGGAACGCAGGATCGCCTGGGCGAGCAGCATCCCGACCGACTTCCCGCCGAGAAACCCGGTGCCGATCAGGCGTTCCTTGAATTCAAGCAGATCGTTCAGCGTAAAGTAACGCTTCGCCAGGCTGAGGATCCTCTCGTCGCGCCCGATCAGCAACTTGCACAACTGCTCCAGCATAGCCTGCCGCTCCTGCACCTGCATGCAGGATGCATCGCGATTGGCGGCGCGAATGAACAAGCGCTCCCAGGAATCGAGATGGCGCTCCACCGAACCCTCGGCGTTGGTGCGCAAACCCATGAATAGGCTGGTCGCCTCGCAGCTCACCGTGATCGGCGTGAAATGCCCGGCCTCGAGACGGTGCGGCAGGAACATGGTCGGCGAGGATCGCTGCCAGACCTTGAGCGGGTGCAAATAGAGCGCGCCCTCCTTGTTGTAGAGGTCCAGCAGCACCTGCGTGGTAGCCCGGATCCGGTCTATGGTCGCAAACGAGTGCGCGCCCCGCTGCAGAGCGAAATAGGCCACCGTGCGCAAGTCGAACAGATACGGGCAGGTCACGCGGAAAAAATTTCCCACCATGGTGTCGGTGGCCCAGGCATCGAGCAGATTGGAGAGACAGTCGAAGACGTAAAAAACCTCCACCCCTTCGCTCGCGATGATGGTGTGCAGATGGACGGTGAACGATTCGAAACCCCGGTCGGCGTCGAGGTTGTAGACGGCGCCGACGGCATCCGCATCCACTACGGGCGCATGGGAGGCGAAGCGTATGTACACGACACGGCGCCCTGCAGTCCGGGCCGCCGCCACGTACGGCGTGACGAAGGCGCGATAATCCTCAGTGTTGTCGACGCGCCATACAACGTTGTCGCCGACGCGCAATCCCTCAAGAATCGAATCGAGCCCCGGGAGGCCGCTCGACACAAAGTGTGTTTGGTGATGCTCTGGGGGTGAGAAAACCATCAGCCGGGGTACAGCACCTGCAAATTGGAGGGGGCGCCGAAAAACCTGAACATCGAATTTCTTGACATTATGCACAGCTTTATTCGCATTTTCTAGAACAATCGGCCGCATTTCCGTCGTCGACATCGAAAAAATCAGGATTTTTTGGATTTTCTCGTCTTTTCAGACATCGCCGTCTTTTCGAATGACCGCGAAAAACGGCGATTTTCAGATTGCGCGCGGTAGCAGTAATATAGGGCCGTGTCGGCGCTCATTCTTTGGGGCCATTTCAGGCTGTCCGGAATGGCCCCGGGTTTGCGGGGAGCACGAGGGGATCGCCCCCCCAGCTCCCCAATGGGATCCAGACCGCCACAAGATGCGACAGGAGCCACACCATGCCCAGCGATACGCTTGCCAGACTGCAACTGCCCAAGCGCGCCTTTGCCATCGTGCTCGCCGGCGGACGCGGGACGCGGCTGAAACAACTCACCGACCGCAGGGCCAAGCCGGCCGTGTACTTCGGCGGCAAGTTCCGCATCGTCGATTTCGCGCTGTCCAACTGCCTGAACTCCGGAATCCGGCAGATCGGCATCGCGACGCAGTACAAGTCGCACAGCCTGCTGCGGCACCTGCAGCGCGGCTGGTCGTTTCTGAAAACGGAGATGAACGAATTCATCGACCTGCTGCCGGCGCAGCAGCGCATCAGCGAGGAAGCCTGGTATCGCGGCACTGCCGACGCGGTGTTCCAGAACCTCGACATCATCCGCGACCGAAAGCCGCAATTCATCGTGGTGCTGGCGGGCGACCACGTCTACAAGATGGACTATTCGCTCCTGCTCAGCGACCACGTCGAACGCGGCGCGCAATGCACGGTCGGGTGCATCGAAGTGCCCATCGCCGATGCAGGCGGCTTCGGCGTGATGGCGATCGACAAGTCGCGCCGCATCACGAACTTCATCGAGAAACCGGCCAACCCGCCGGCGATGCCGGGCAAACCGGACCACGCGCTCGCCAGCATGGGCATTTACGTGTTCAACGCGCAATACCTGTACGACGCCCTCGCCCGTGACCTTGCCAATCCGGCATCGAGCCACGATTTCGGCAAGGACATCATCCCCGACGTAGTGCGCAGCGGCGAAGCGGTCGCGCATCCGTTTGGCAACAGTTGCGTCATGGGCGGCGCAACGCGCGAGCCCTACTGGCGCGACGTCGGCACGATCGACGCCTACTGGGAGGCCAACATCGACCTGACAGCGGTCGAACCTTCGCTCGACATGTACGACAGCGCCTGGCCCATTCTGACTTATCAGGAGCAACTGCCCCCGGCAAAGTTCGTTTTCAACCAGGACGGACGCCGCGGCATGGCGCTGGATTCGCTCGTCTCCGGAGGCTGCATCATCTCCGGCTCCATGATCGAGAACTCGCTGTTGTTTTCGAAATGCCGCGTCAATTCCTACTGCAAACTGCAGGAAGCCGTTCTCCTGCCCGAGGTCAGCGTCGGCCGCCACTCCCGCCTGAAGCGCGTGGTGATAGACCATGGGTGTCGCATTCCCCCGGGTACGGTGATCGGCGAGGATCCGGTCGAGGACGCGAGGCGCTTCGAGCGTTCGGAGAACGGCATTACGCTCGTCACGCGCACCATGCTCGACGCGCTGGGCTGACGCCGCTGCGGCGGCGCGGCCGCCCCGCGTCAACTACAATATCGACGCCGCGCGCCAGGCGTGCGCACGTCGTCCAATATTTCCAGGGAGCACATCCATGTCGCACGAACTGCTCGAGACCGTGACCGATCGCGTCGCGACGCTCACGCTCAACCGGCCCGACAGGCTCAACGCACTCTCCACCTCCATGCTGGATGGTCTGCTGGAGGCGCTGCCACGGCTTGCCGCCGATCCGGAAGTCGCCGTGGTGATATTGACCGGCGCCGGGCGCGGCTTCTGCGCCGGCGGCGACGTCAAGAGCATGGCCGACGGCACGAGCCTGTTGAACGTGGAGGACGCAGTCGGGCGATTGCGCAGCCGGATGGAAGTCTCCCGCCTGCTGCACGAAATACCGAAACCGACGATCGCCATGGTCAACGGAGCCGCCGCTGGCGCCGGACTCGCAATGGCGCTCGCCTGCGACCTGCGCGTCGCATCGGAATCTGCGCGCTTCATCACCGCTTTCGCCAAGGTCGGATTCTCCGGCGACTTCGGCGGCAGCTACTTTCTGTCCAAACTCATCGGCACGGGCAAAGCGCGCGAAATGTACTACACAGGCGACGCGCTTGATGCCGGCCAGGCGCTGTCGCTCGGCGTTGTGAGCACGGTAGTACCCGATTTCGAACTCATGGAAGCGACGATGGCGCTCGCCAGGCGGCTGGCGCACGGACCCAGCATCGCGCTGGGCCTGATGAAACGCAATTTCAACGCGGCCGAGAGCGGCACCCTGGCCGAGTTGCTGGACATGGAAGCGCTGCACCAGGTCCAGGCCAGCGCAACCGAGGATCACCGGGAAGCGGCGCGCGCGTTCGTCGAAAAACGCCCGCCTGTCTTTAGAGGCGCGTAAGCCGCAACAACTGTCATCTTGCTGCGGGCTGATCCACAGGCATGAAGGGGAACAGCCCCTCGTTCAGTTATGGAACCCTATAGCCTGCTCAGCATGGGCCAGAGCGCGTCGGCGCCCGTGGCCGCCACCGCGCGGCCGAGGCGGGTCTGCCAGTAGGTCTCATTGCCGAACTCGTCCCTCCAGGACCACAGCCGGCGCGTGCTGTAGTGCAGGTTGTGCTCGCGCGTGTAGCCCATCGCCCCGTGCACCTGATGCGCGATTTCCGCGCTCTTGCCCGCCGCTTCGCCTATGCGCGACTTGGCCACCGACACGGCAAAATCGTCCGGCGCGAGCCGCGAGGTCTCGACCGCCGCGTCGGCCGCGGCGCTGGCCGCGGCCACCTGGCCGGCGAGCATCGCCAGCATATGCTGTACCGCCTGGAACTTGCCGATCGGCCGCCCGAACTGCACGCGCTCGTTCGCATACTGCAACGCGTGCTCCAGCGTTCGCTCCAGCGCGCCGGCCATCTGCACTCTGCGGTATAGCGCCCCCTCGGCTTCGAGGCGCGCAAGCGCGCCCTCCAGCGTCGAGAATGCCATCAGCGGCGCGCGATCCAGAGTGATAAGCGCGCGTGGCTCGCCGGCCAGATTTTTTTCCACGCCTTGCGCCGCCCGTGCCAGGGCTACCAAGCCGACCACTTCCGTGCCGCCGAATTCACCCGCGACCATGGCATGCGCGCAGGCATTGCCCCAGGGCACGCGATGCGCAGTTCCCGACACCGTCGCGCCCGACGCGTTCTTCGCGAACTCGAGCCGATCGTTTCCCTGCACCGGCGCCACCGTGAGGGCGCCGTCCGGCACTTCGATTCCGGCCGCGGCAAGAAGGCGCCCGGCCAGCATCGTTTCCGCCAGCGGCACTGGCGCAGCGTGATAGGCGCTGCGCTTGAGCGCGAACATCGCGTCGTCGAAATCGATGCCGGAACCGCCCGCGTCTTCCGGCAGTGCGGCGCGCGTCAGACCGACCTCCTCCAGCGCCTGCCACAGTGCGCCGGGCCACTCGCCCGCTTCGGCGGATTCCCGCACCTGTTTCGGGCAATGCTCGTCGAATATCCGGTCGACGGTCTTCAGCAGATCGTTTCGCATCTCGCTCATCGCAGTCCCAGCCCCCGCGCAATCATGCCGCGCAAAATTTCGCGCGTACCGCCGCGAATGGTAAACCCGGGCGAGCGCAGTATCGCCATCCCGAGCAACTCGGAATAGCTGGTGCCTTCTCCCAGCGTGGGTTCGGTCCGGATCAACTGACGAAACGTCTCGGGAATCTCGCGCTCGAACGCCGTGCCCACGTCCTTCACCAGGCGCCTCGCTCCAGCATGCCCGCGACCGAAGTCGACATTCGCCTCAAGGTCGCAATATGCGCGACGAACCGGCCGATCTCGTTCGCCGAGCGCGCGTCGGGCTGCACCCCAATCACGCGTATCGATTCAAGCAGGAGCTGGAAGGTGCTGAGGAACCGGTCCGGCCCCGAACGCTCGAACGCCAGTTCGCCCGTCACCATTTTCCACCCCATGCCGACGCCGCCCAGGACCATGTCATCGGCCGCGAAATACCCGTCCAACACCACTTCGTTGAAGTCGTGTCCGCCGTAGAGATTGTAGATCGGACGCACGCTCACGCCAGGCCGGGAAAGATCGACGACGAATTGCGTCATGCCGGCATGGCGGTCTTCCTCTTTCGCCGAGGTGCGCGCCAGCGCGATCAGGTAGTTGGTCTGGTGTGCATTGCTGGTCCAGACCTTGGTGCCGCTGATGTTCCAGCCGCCCTCGACCTGCGTTGCACGGGTACGGACCGCCGCCAGATCGGAACCCGAGTCGGGCTCGCTCATGCCGATGGCGAAAAACCCGGTACCGGCGGCGATCTTCGGCAGAATGGTCGACTTCGCCCGTTCGCTGCCGTAGCGCAGGATCTGATGACCGCTCTGGCGATCGGCGATCCAGTGCGCGCCCACCGGCGCGCCGCCCGCGAGCATTTCCTCGTTTACGACATAGCGCTCCAGCGCCGAACGCTCATGCCCGCCGTACTGTTTGGGCCAGCGCATACCTATGTAGCCGCGTTCGCCGCACTTGCGGCTGAAGTCCGGATCGAAGGAAGACCATGAATTGCTGCAGGGCGTGAATGCGCCCTTGGCGACCTCCTCCGCGATAAATTCGCGCACTTCGCCGCGCAGCGCCTGCGCCGGCGCCGGCAATTGAACCGGCTCAAATCGAAACTCGTGCATCCTTCCTCCAGCCAAATGTTTTGCGGCGAACGCCGACTAGCCTTGCGTTTCCCGACGTACCGCCTTCTCGACCAGGCAGTTTAGCAGGCCGCGATTGGGTCCGCTCAGTTCGGATGGCACTTCGTCCGGCAGGAAATGCAGTTTGAACGCCCGTATTGCCGCATCGAGATTGCCTGTGTCATAACCCAGTGCGCGCAAGGCCAGCGCGGCGTCGAACTCGACCCGCGGCTCGGGAAACGGCGGATCGCACCACAGGCCGAAGCCGCGCCCGGCCAGCGTCTTCCAGGGAAAATAGCGGCTGGGATCGGTTTTTCTGCGCGGAGCGACATCGGCGTGCCCCAGGAAATTCGCGCTCGGAATGTGATAGCGCCGCTTGATGTCGGCGAGAAGATCGATCAAGGCCGTGATCTGAATATCGGGAAAGGGTTCGCGTCCGTTGTTGTCGAGTTCGATCCCCAGGGATGCGGAGTTGAGGTCGGTATCGGCGCCCCATTTCGATTCGCCGGCGTGCCAGGCGCGAGCGCGCTCGTCCACCATTTGAAAAATCACGCCGTCGCGCCCGACGAGATAGTGCGCGCTGACCGAGCGCAGGGGATCGGCAAGCGTGCGCCGCGCCTGTTCGACGGTGTCGTCGCTGGTGTGATGTATGACGACGAAATTCGGCTTGCGCTCGTTGAAACTGGGTGAACCCTGCCACGTCGTCGGGATATCCGCGCGCTGCGGCGCCGGCGCGCAGGCGGCGAGCGCAAGCGAGAGTATAAGAGGCCATTTCAGAATTACCGACATGGCCTCCGAATCAGGGGAGCACGAGGGGAGGTATCCCCTCGTTTTCAAAAAAGCTCCAAGTAGGGCTGCGCGAAGCATCGACAGGGCGGCGTTCATCCGCACAAAGCGCTGGCTGCCTCAGCGCGCGGTCTCGACCCTGGAGAGAATGCGTTCGCTGCGCTGCCGGTCGAGCGCATCGGCCACGCCGGGCTGGGCGCACCACAAGACCAGCCGCTCGGCCGCGGTGAGGGCACCGGAACTCGCCGCGCTGCTGAAGCGCTCTTTCAGTTTCTTTACCTGCAGGGCCAGCCGTTGCTGCTGCACCTCGGCGGGGCTGTCCATGCCCAGAAGCAGTTCGAGTTCAAGCAGGCTTTCGCGGCGCGCCGCAGCACCCCGCTCCATACCCGCGAGGTATTTTCCCGCGGCAGACGCGTCGGACAATGCAAGCAGCGCCGCATCGCGTCGCACCAGCATTTTCTTCTCCCACGCCGCCGACATAGCCGGCAGGGCCGCCCAACGTTCCTGCACGGCCGCCGATTGCGCCGCGGCATCAGGATTGTCCGGCCCCTGCCGCACGAGCGCATCCAGTTCCTCGCACAAGCGTTCCTTCCCCGCCAGCGTCTGCCACACCGCCGCCTCACGCGAGCGCGTGCGCGCCGAGAGCATCGACTCTACCGCCGTCCTGGCCTTGCCGAAACGCGCCTCAAGATCGCGCAGACCCGGATCGGATCCGCCGCTCTTCTGCTTCCACTGCTCCTGCAGTTCACGCAGCGCCTTGCGAATCTCCTGGTCGTCCTTGTCGGAGGCCTGTGCGATCTGCTCCGCCTGCGCGCACAGTTCCTGCAATGCATGGCGATGTTCGGACTTGCGCCCGTCTTCCTCCTTGCGCTTGTTCTGGCGCGCGTCGAACACCGCGTCGCAGGCGGCGCGGAACTGTTTCCACAGTGCGCGCTCGTCGCGTTGCGCCAGAGACAGGGACTTGGCCTGCGCCTGCCATCTCGCCTGGATCGCCTTGACCTTGGAGGGAATATCGCGCTCCATCGCGTTGGCCGCGAGCGCCGCGACTTCGTCGATCAGCACCTGGCGCCCGGTCTTGGCACCATCGCGCGATGCGGACAGCGCATCGCGCAACGGCGCCAGCGCCGCCTTGAAACGCAGATCGATTTTCTTCCAGCCGCTTGGGTCGACGCTGCCGAGATCGCCCTCGCGCCAGGCGCGATCGGTGTCGCGCAGCCAGTGCTCGACCGCGCGCCAGTCGGCCGGGTCGCCCGGCAGGGTGCCCGCGTGCGCCGCCGCGGCCGCGATGAAATCCTCCCGCCGCTTGCGCGCTTCCTTTCGTTTCGCCGCCTGTTCCGAAAAATACCTGGCGGCGGGTGCATAGGCCCTTTCACACGCGCCGTTGAACCGCTCCCACAGCGCCTTGGGCACGCCCGCGTACTGTGCATCGAGGGCTTTCCATTCGTTGCGCAGTTTCTGCACTTCGAGCGCCAGCTGCGGCGCGTCCAGTGCCTGCGTTGCCGCCGCCTCGGCGCGCTCGCACAACTGGCTGCGGGCATTCTGCTGGCCGAACGATTCCCAGCGTTCCAGATCCACCAACTGCTGCACCAGGCGGCCCAACCGCTGCGTCGTCGGCTTCGGCAGCATGCCGGCCGCGGCTTTGATCGCCTTGGTCTGATCGGCTGCCGCGCGCGCAGCCGCGATCTGTCCTGCGGCAAGCGCCTGTTCCGCGGTGTGCAGCAGGGCGTGCAGCTGCGCACGCGCCGCGTTCGCTTCCTGCTGCGTCGCCTGAATCTGCGCCAGCCGGCGGTGTTCCACCGTCGTCAATGCAGCCTCGAAGCGCCGCGTCAGGTCCGCAGTGCGGATCGTCCGGCTGAGGGCCTGCCATCTCGCCGGCAATTCCGCGTGATCGATGGAGGTGCCGGCGGCGAGGCGCTCGGCTTCGATCACCAGGGCCAGCGCGTCCGCGTGGGCCTTGCCCTCCTCTTCGCGCAGCACGATGCGCTGCTCCGCCTGATCCAGCATCGCCAGCGCCGCACCATCGCCGCGCCCCTGCGCTTCTTCGCGCAAGCCTGCAAGCCCGGCGCGCAACGCCGCAAACGCATCCGGCTCGACAGGATGCGCGGATTCGAGCGCGGCGATCCATTCCTTCAGCCTGCGCTCGAACTGCACTTTCCCGCGTTGTTCGCTCTGTTCGCGCTCGAAGCGCGCCTGGATCAACTGGCGCGCAGCTTCGCAGCGCACCAGTCCTTCGGCCTGGCCTGCGGCATCCAGCGCCTGCCAGCGGCGGTTGAGTTCAATCACCGCGGTGAGTATGGGGCCGGGCTCGGCCGCCAGCGCTTCCAGCGCGCCGATGATGGCGTCGGCTTCGGTTTGCTGCTCCTGGCGGTGCTTGATTGCGTCCATGCGCTGCCGGGCGAGCTTGGCCACGCCATGGTCCTTGTGCTTCGCCGCTTCGGCGAGCTTGCGCAGGCCCTCGGGCGTTTGCACGCGTTCCGCGGCGACCAGGCGCGTCTCGGCGTGCTCGGCGTGCAGTGCAAGTTCGACCAGCACGGCTTCGTCGGCGATGGCGGCGATCGCCGCGCGCCGCCGCGCGGCATCATGCGCGTGGCGCACCACCTCGTGCCGGATTGCATCGGTACAGCCCGCAGCCGCCAGTGTTGCCTGAAGCGCGGCTGCGATGCGCACCTCCGATGCCGGATCGGCCGCGAGCAGTTGCGCCAGCTCCGCGGAGTCGGGCGGCAGCGCCGCAACGCCGAGAATGCGCTGCGCGGGTTCGGCATGTTGATGCAAGGGTGTGCGTGAGAACGGATTGCTGATCATGGGTTCGTTTGGCTTCGGCGTTTCGGTTACAGCGCCTGCAAGGTGATTTAGGGACGCAGCTCTAGACCGCGCAACGTGATGGTAACCAAAAACCGCCGCATCGGTAGACAATTTGAATCAGCGCAAGCGTATCGCGGCAATCGGCTGCACTTCACTACCGCTCCAGCCGGTCGGCGCCGCTAAGGCATCGCCTAGTTCAGCCGCCACAAAGCCGCGTTGAGCACAGTCGCGAAGGCAACCCAGCATGCATAAGGGATGAATAGCATGCCGGCTGCGCGGTCGCGCTGCCAGAACAGCACGGTCGTCGCCAGAATCGCGAGCAGCAGAACGAGGATTTCGACCAATGCCGCGCCGATCGACCGCAGGCCGAAAAACACGATAGACCAGCTCACGTTCAGCACCAGTTGCAGCGCAAACAGCATCAGCGCCGAGCGCGCCCCTCGCAGGCCGTCGCGCCGCCACACCCTCCAGCCGGCGATCGCCATCATGAAGAAGAGCGTGGTCCAGACCGGTGCGAAAATCCAGTTCGGCGGATTGAACGAAGGCTTTGCCAGCGCCTGGTACCAGGTGGCTACGCTGCTCGCCGTGGCCACGCCGCCAACCGCCGAAGCGGCCAGGCAAAGCCCGAGAAAAACGACGAACCCGAGGAATTCGCGCCGATCGATCAAGGGAAAAAATGCGAGGCATCGGGCAGCACGACGAGCTGCGCGCCGGGAATGCGGCCGGCGATCAGGCGCGAATTTTCGGGCGGGATCAACGGATCGCCGTCGCCCGTGATCACCAGCGTCGGCGCCTTGATCTGCGGCAGATCGGCGCAAGCTTCGAATGCGTCTACGGCCTTGAGGTGCCCCTTCACCGCATGCAGAGGCGTGGGATTCTGGTTGACCAGGTCGAACATGCCCTCGATCAAGTCACGCTGGCTTTGGCGGAAACCCGGCATGTAGTACACCTCTTCCTGCCGCCTGGCGACCTCGCGCGCGTCCATGGTGTCGTTCGGCATCAAGCGCAACAGTTCACCGATGCGCTTTTCCGGTGCGATCGAACCGCCGCGTCCGCAATTGGTGCAGCCCAGCGCCAGACCGCGCACTTTTTGCGGGTGCCGCGTCGCGAGACGCTGCGCGATCATCCCGCCCATGGATACGCCGAAGACATGCGCCGCGGGCAGGCCCAGGCCCGCGATCACGCCGGCGCAGTCGTCGGCGAAGGCCTCGATGCTGTAGCCGTCCTGCGGCTTGTCGGAATTTCCCGTGCCGCGATTGTCCATCAGGATCAGCTGGAAACGCTCTGCCAAAGGCTGCAGCACACCTTCGAGCCAGACGACGCGGCTGCGCCGAAAGCCATTGATCATGAGCAGCGGCGGGCCTTCGCCGCGCAATTCATAGTCGATCGCAAGCGTCCCGGTGTTCAGCTTCGGCATGGTATGGGTTCCGATGAGTGGGTGTTCAGTTCTTTACCGCAGCCGGGGCCGATTTGCCGGCCTCGCCGGCCGCCGCCGTCTCGGCGGGCTTGCTTTCGGCCGCAACAGGCGCAGCGGGCAACAAGGCCTGACAGTCGGGCGCGACTTCGATCTGCTTCGCCCCGCCCAAATTGACAGCCAGGCTTGCGACGCAAGCAGTCTTGTCGACCAGAAGCGCGCGGTCCAGATTGGCGAGCGCGGCTTCATGCTTGCCGCCGTGCACGATCTGGCCGATCAGCCCCAGGCCCGTGAGCGCCCCAGCGCGCGCATCGGGCTTGCTCGCCTTGGCGCCGGCGACGCCTTCCAGCACCGCGGCGATCTGCGGCTCCACCTTCGCGAGCAAGATCTTGAACTTTTCCATCTCATTGAGTTGCTGTTCCTGCACTGCCGCCTTGTCGCCGGCCGCTTTCAGTTCGTCCTGCAGCTTCTTGCGCGCCGCTGCCGACAGCTGAGCCGCATTTTCGGATTGAACCCGGGTCTGCGACGCCGATGCTTCCAACTCATCGACCTTGGAGTAGAGCACTGCCGCAATCGCTGCTGCCGCCACCGCCACGATCGTCAGCCCCTGCGCCGCCCAGCGCAGCGCCTTTTCCTGCGGAATATTCATTTTCATGGTTGATCCTCGGCTCGAAATAATGATTCAGCCGCAATTGTACCCTCCCTGCCTGAGGCGATGCAGAACGACAGTGATTGCGCTAGCGTCGATTGGTTACAATCACCCATGTGCGAACATCCCGCCCCGCAGACCCGCGCCAAACGCAAGCCGGGGCCAGTACAGGTTTGGATCAAAGCGCGGGTTTGAGTACAGGTTTGGATCAACGCGCGGGTTTGGATCAAAGCGCGGGCTTGGATCAAAGCGCGGGCCTGGGTCAAAGCGCGGCACTGGAGCACCTACCTCGCCGCATTCGTGCTCAGTACGGCTGCGGCGCTGGCGGCCGCGGCGGAACTGGGCTACTCCCGCAGCATCACCAAAGGATTGGTGGCGCTGTACACGGCGAAGTTCGGCGCGGGCAGCAATACGCGCATCGGCGGCTGGCAGGATTTCGTGCGCGCAGTTCCGGCCGAAGGGCGGCAGACATCGAAGGGAGAACTTGAACTGCTCGCTTCGGTCAACCTTTTTTTCAACCGCCTTCCGTTCTTGACCGACATGGCGCACTGGGGAGTGGAGGATTTCTGGGCTTCCCCGGCCGAGGCTCTCGCCAGCAACGG
>JAPLRD010000161.1 GCA_026399375.1 Pseudomonadota bacterium | reverse complement strand
GGTAGATCTCCGGCATCTCCTGTTCCATTTCCGCGATCGGTTTGGGCGTGCGTATGCCCGCGACTACGTCCTCGCCCTGTGCGTTGGTCAGGTATTCCCCGTAGATCACGTTCTCACCGGTGCCCGGATTGCGGGTGAATCCGACACCCGTGCCCGAATCGGTCCCCATGTTGCCGAATACCATGGTGCAAATGTTGACCGCGGTGCCGTTGGCCTGATCCTTGGTGATCTTGAACTGCTTGCGGTAGTCCACCGCACGTTTGCCCATCCAGGAACGGAACACCGCCCCGACCGAGATCTCGAGCTGCTCGTAGGGGTCCTGTCTTGCGGGAACGGTTTGCCGGTGTGGCGCTTGACGATTTCCAGGTATTCGCCCGCGAGTTCCTTCAATTGCTCGGCATTCAGGTCCAGGTCGAGGCGTGCGTCGTACTTGCGCTTCAGCGCGGCCATCTTCTCGTCGAAATGCTCGTCGTCGATGCCCAGGGCGATTTTGCCGAAAAGCTGGATGAAGCGGCGATAGGCGTCATAGCCGAAACGCGGATTGGAAGTCTGCTTGATCATGCCCGGCAGGGAAACGTCGTTGAGGCCGAGATTGAGGATGGTGTCCATCATCCCGGGCATGGACATGGCGGAGCCGGACCGCACCGAGATCAGCAAGGGATTCTTGGCGCCGCCGAAGCCCTTGCCGGTCTTCTTCTCCAGCGCCGCCATATGTTCCTTGATGTCGTCCATCAGCCCATCGGGCAGCCGGTTTGCCTCCAAGTAGGCCAGGCAGGCGTCGGTGGTCACGGTGAAGCCAGGCGGCACGTTCAGGCCGATCTGGGTCATTTCGCACAGACCGGCCCCCTTTCCGCCGAGAAGGATCTTGTTCTTGCCGTCACCTTCTTCGAATGTGTAAATGTACTTTTTGGTGTTCATCGCGACGCCCCTGAAGAAAAAGTTTAGCCCTTTCTGAATTATCCATGAAATAGGTGCAAATTAGGCTGCTGCACGCGCAAAAAAAGGGGGGGTCCCCCCCCTCGAGCGTCGATCGCAAAACAAGTATTGCGAGCAGTTCGCAACACGCTCCCGCTCAGTGCGACATGAACACCGGCACGGTCATCGATTCCAGTATCGTGCGCGTCGCACCGCCCAACACCCACTCTTTCAATCTTGAATGGCCGTAGCCGCCCATCACGATGAGGTCAACGTCCAGATCCGCCGCACGCGACAGAAGTTCGTTGCCGACATCGATTTCTGCTCCTTGATCGGTTTTCACTTCGACATGGACCCCGTGGCGCGCAAGGTACAGCCCCATATCGGCGCCGGCCACCGCGCCGTGCTCCCCTGCCTTGGGGTTGACTGCCATGACGTGCACGTTATCAGCCATCCGCAGAAACGGGATCGCATCGGTCACGGCACGCGTGGCCTCGCGGCTCGGATTCCAGGCCACGAGTATGCGTTTTCCCATGCCAGGGAAACTGCCTATGGAGGGAAGGATCAGCACCGGACGGCCGGCGGCAAGCACGAGCCTCTCAGGAAAATCGACCGGCGTGTGTGCGACATCGGCCTTATCCGCCTGGCCGATAACGAGCAAATCGGCATAGCGGGCATGCAAAGTCATCGCATCGACCGGATCATCGATGGCGGTTCGCCATTCCGCGTTCCTCAAGCCCGCAGCCGACGCCTGTTTTGTGAATTCTGTTTCCGCACGGGCAATCTCGTTCACGGCGACCTGCCGCTGTGCTTCGATGATTGCCGGCCCCATTTCCGCCATGACATAGCCCGGCGGCTCGAACGGTGTCAATACCTGCAGCCCGATAAGGTGCGCATCATGCTGAAGGGCCAGGCGTAATGCGAGATCGACGCGCGCCGAGCAGCGCTTGCCGGTGTCGATGTGGACGAGGATAGTCTTGAAGCTCATTTGCATCCCTTTCATTTTCACCGCGGGCGCAAACCCAGTCCCGCCAGTTCCCATCAGCCCGCTGCATCCTGTCCTGCAGTGAAAACCGGCCAGGTGTCAGCGCGATCCTGGTGCGTGCGCAAGTATCCGCAATCGCCGCACCATGAACCAACGATAGCGCGTAGCGGCCATGCGAATGTTGATGAAAGTCAATCCGCCGCTCGAAGCTCCGGCGCTGCGGGAACGGCTGTCACAAAAAGAAAACGGACACTCGAAATTAGGAGGTCGAGTGTCCGAAAAATCCCTTTTGCCCAGAAGGATGGGAGGAAATCAGCAAAAGGGTGAACCAATGTAACCTCTACCCTGAAATGAGCGTTTGACAAAAGTCAAAGTCGGTTCGGATTTTCGTCAGAATTCCGATTCTGAAGTACAACTGTCAAGCGATGCGATAATCGGCGAGCTTCGGCCCCGCAACTCCGAATTCGGATGAAGGTGCATAATTCGCAAATCGATAGATCGAAAGGGTTCCCGATGAAATCACGCGTCTTCGCCGCCGCGCTGCTTGCGGCCCTGCCACTGCCACTGCTCGGGCAAACACAACAGATCCGGCCACCCATTGCGCATTACTGGCTGAGTGTAGAGACGTCGGGTGGAATGGGCATGGACATCCCACCCGGCATGGCAGGCATGATGCCGCCGGGAATTAAGGGCGGCAAGCGCATGAAACTGGACCTGGGTTCGTCACAAGCGCCCCGCGGCGAACCGCGCGCCATGCACGTGATCCCTCCCGCGCTTGCCATGGGCCCCAGCCTGCCGCTGGTCACGCCGAAGATCGAACGGGCGCCGACGCGCGAGGTCGACGAGGAGCGCGAATTCGAGTGGTTGGGGTTGCGGCGAAACCGCGCGCACCGGCCAGCCGGTGGTCGTAGACTTCGCCAACATGAATCCGCAGGACGCGGCGCGGGCGTTCCGCAGCCGCGGCATCTCGCGCCCGCGCGGGCCGGCCCCGGGCCGCAGCCGCACCTACGGCACCTGGCACAACGAGGAGGACTCGCGCCCGGTCCCCGCGAACGGCTCGCTTCTGGGCGATCACAGAATCAACGGCAACTATTCGCCGGAGATCCGCTTCGCGGTGGGCGAGCAATACGACTTCATGCAGGCCGTGGCCTTCGACACGGTGCGCAAGACGCCGGGCGGCGCCTACGCGGTGAAGTGGAGAAGCATCCCCACGGCGACGGGCTACTTCGCCACTGCGATGGGCCAGGGCGACGGTCAAAACGACATGGTCACCTGGTCTTCGAGCGAAGTGCAGGAAATGGGCCAGGCGCTGATGGACTATATTCCACCAGCCGAGGTCGAGCGCCTGATCCGCGAAAAAGTGGTGATACCGCCGCAGACCACCGATTGCACCGTCCCCGCCGGCATTTTCAAGGGCGAGGCGTCGATGCTGAATTTCATCGCCTACGGCAATGAGCTCAACCTGGTGCATCCACCGCGTCCGCTGGATATCAAGCTGCCGTGGGAGCAGGAATGGGCGGTGAAACTGCGGCTCAAGTCGACCGCGATGACCATGCTTTCGGAGCGGGAGGGCGGCGGGCGGCGACCCAGGAGTTCGTCGCGCGAACGGGAACGGGAACGTCCGCCGGAACAGTCCGCGCAACCTCAATCGCGCCCGGAAATCCCGCCTCCCATCCAGGATGATCCGCCCAGAGGTTCCGCGCCCTCCGATGCGGCGCAGGAAGGCCTCAAAGCGCTGCGTGGGATTCTCCGCTTTTAGGAACTGGGCAACACGGGGGGAAGTCCTTAACGGCGCTCTCTCCTTGTTGCGCTGCGCTATTAGTCAGTGCGCCGCGGCGGCAAGGTCACCGATAGACTCGACCTGACCTCGACGAAGTGCGGTCCGTCCCCGGCCAGGCCGCGCCTGACCGCGCCGGCGATATCTTCCGCACGCGTCACCAGTTGCGCCTGCATGCCGAATGCGCGCGCGACAGCCTCGAAATCCGGGTTGAACAGGTTTGTGCCGAGCACCCGCTTCGGGTAGTGCATTTCCTGCTGGATGCGGATCGAGGCGTAGCTGGCGTTGTTGGCGAGGATGAAGAGGATGGGAAGTTTGCGTTCGACCGCCGCGATCATCTCGTTGCCGGTCATCATGAAGCCGCCGTCGCCCACCATGCAGATCACATCCGCCTCGGGACGAGCGAGTTTCACGCCCATCGCCCCTGCAATTTCATAGCCCATGCAGGAAAAGCCGTATTCCATGTGATAACCGCCCTTGGCGGTGCGCAAAAGCG
>JAPLRD010000172.1:24420-43845 GCA_026399375.1 Pseudomonadota bacterium | reverse complement strand
GTTCGCCCACCTGCACTTTCTGAAAGCGGCGCTCCAGCGCGGCGTCCTTCTCCACATATTTGCGGTATTCGTCCAGCGTAGTGGCGCCTACGCAGTGCAACTCGCCGCGCGCCAGAGCCGGCTTGAGCATATTGCCCGCGTCCATGGACCCTTCGGTCTTGCCTGCGCCGACCATGGTGTGCAGTTCGTCGATGAAAACAATGGTCTGGCCCTGGTCCTGCGCCAGTTCCTTCAGCACCGCTTTCAGGCGCTCCTCGAACTCGCCGCGGTACTTGGTGCCGGCCAGGAGCGCGGCCATGTCGAGCGACAGCACGCGCTTCCCCTTCAGCGTTTCCGGTACTTCGCCGTTGACGATGCGCTGCGCCAGGCCTTCGACGATGGCGGTCTTGCCCACGCCGGGCTCGCCGATCAGCACCGGGTTGTTCTTGGTGCGCCGCTGCAGGATCTGGATCACGCGGCGGATCTCGTCGTCGCGCCCGATCACCGGGTCGAGCTTGCCCGCACGGGCGCGCTCGGTCAGGTCCAGGGTGAATTTCTTCAGCGACTCGCGGCTGCCTTCGGCCTCCGGATTGGATACGTTCTCTGTGCCGCGCAAGGCGGTGACCGCCTGCTCCAGCGCTTTCTTGTTCCCGCCCGCATTCTTCAGCAGGCGGCCGGTCTCGCCCTTGTCCTCGGTCAGCGCAAGCACGAACATCTCCGAAGCGATGAACTGGTCGCCGCGCTTTTGCGCTTCCTTGTCGGTCAGATTGAGCAGGTTTGTCAGTTCGCGCGATATCTGCACTTCGCCGCCCGTGCCTTCCACTTTGGGCAGGCGGGCGATCGCGGTTTTGAGCGAATCGCGCAACTGCCCCACGTTCACCCCGGCGCGGGCGAAGAGCGAAGCCGTGCCGCCGTCCTCCTGCGCGATCAGGGCGCTCAAGAGGTGCACCGGCTCGATGTAGGAATTGTCGTTGCCCACGGCCAGGCTTTGCGCGTCGGCAAGGGCCTGCTGGAACTTTGTGGTGAGTTTGTCTAGGCGCATGGGTGTCTCCCAAATGTCGTTGCTACGCAAATGGGGCCAAATTGCGGACTTTCAAGCCGGCGGGAACGACACCGCTGCAAACCAGGCGGGGCGGTCGCGGGCACCGCGCCGGCGCCCCGGCAGCCCCTTCCCGAAAGCGGTCCGAGGAGTAGACTAGGCGCGCTAGCCAGGGAGGTGGCACGAGCCAAATCCGTCGTGAGCAGTTCCCGATCGCTGCGGGATTGCCTTTGCGAAACCGGAATGCCGCAATCGCCGCACCTCCGCGCAGACAGAGTCGGTCATGCCAACTCGAACACGCTATCGCCCGAAGGAGAGAAATCGTGAATCGAAGATCAATATTGCGTTACCTGGGCGCTTCTGCGGCTGCGGCTGTTTGGCCTGCAGCGGCCCAGCCCCAGATTCCCTTGGTCGTCTTTTTCGGTCAAACCGACGAGAAGTCGCTGGCGAGTTTCGCGGACGCGTTTCGACGGGGCATGCGCGAACGCGGTTATGTCGAGGGGCGCGACGTCAACATCGAGGTCTTAACATCGGCGTATTCTGTGGAACGCGCAGAGGTGCTCGCCGGCCAGATCATCGCCAAGCGACCTGCGGTCGTGGTACTGCAGGGCGGTGCCAGTCGCACTATGCCCCGCCTGACGAAGACTATCCCCTTGGTCGCGGGTTTCAGCGGCGATATCATTTCTGCCGGACTGGTGGAGAGCCTCGCGCGTCCCGGCGGCAACGTCACCGGCATGCAATTCATGTCCCTCGAACTGGTGGGAAAGCGCATCGAATTGCTGAAGGAAATCGTGCCGCGGCTCGCGCGCGTGGCGGTGATATCCGATATCGCGCATCCCGGAGAGGAGCGCGAGCGCGACGCGTCACAGGCGGCGGCTGACCGGCTCGGCATCCGCATGAAGCACTATCCGGTTACGAAGCCGGCGGAACTGGACTCCGCGCTGGAGGCAGCGCGCGCTTCAGGCACCCAGGCCCTGGTGTTCTTCCCGGACGCGATCAGTTTCGGGCAACGCGAGCGCATCGCCGCATTTGCACTCAAACACGGCCTGCCGACCGTATCGGGCTGGGACGCCTATGCCGAGGCCGGGTTTCTGCTGATCTACGGCACCAGCCTGCGTGCCGCATGGGCTCGCACGGCCTATTTCGTCGATCGCATCCTCAAGGGTGCCAAACCCGCACAGCTACCGGTCGAAATGCCGAGCACCGTGGAAACGATCGTCAATCTGAAAACCGCAAAAGCGCTGGGTATCTCCGTTCCCCAATCCGTGCTGCTGCGTGCTGACCGGATAATCGAATGATTCAGCGGGGCAAACTTTTCCGCAAATACGCTGCGCTGATGCTGTCCCTGGTCGGCGGCGTGCTCGCGGTCAGCAGCGGCATCAGCGTGTACTTTTCCTATCAGGAGATACGCAACGGGCTGCTGGCGCTGGAGCAGGAGAAGGCGCAGTCGGCCTCGGCGCGCATCGGCCAGTTCGTCAAGGAAATCGAACATCAGATCGGCTGGACCAAGCTGCCGCAGATCGCCTCCGGCAATGTTGCGGAATTGAAGCGCCTGGACTTCGTGAAGTTGCAGCGCCAGGTACCGGCGATCACCGAGGTGGCTGAAATCGACGCCAGCGGGCGCGAGCAGTTGCGCCTGTCGCGTCTGGACATGGATGTGCTCGGCTCAAGGCAGGACCGCTCGGCCGATCCGCGCTTCCTCGGCGCGCGCGGCGGCGACACCTACTTCGGGCCGGTGTATTTCCGCAAGGAAACAGAGCCCTATATGTCGATCGCGATCCCCTCCGGGCGCGGCGGCGTCACCGCGGCCGAAGTGAATCTGAAGTTCATCTGGGATGTGATCACGCAGATCCGCATCGGCCAGAACGGCCTCGCCTATGTGGTCGGGCCCAGCGGGGCGCTGATCGCGCATCCGGACATCAGCCTGGTGCTGCAGCAAACCGACATGTCGGGGTTGCCGCAGGTCAAGGCTGCGCTTGCCCAAGGCGGCGCCCTCGGCGGTGGCATGTCCGGCGAGGCGCGCGACCGTTCCGGCAGGGCGGTGCTGACTTCGCACGCGCACATCGCGCCGCTCGGCTGGACGATCTTCGTCGAACAGCCGCAGCAGGAGGCGTTCGCGCCGCTCTATGCCTCCGTCGTGCGCACCGTCGTCGTGCTGTTCGTGGCGCTGCTGCTGTCACTGCTGGCAAGCGTGGTGCTGGCCCGGCGCATGGTGCGGCCGATCGGCGCGCTGCGCGAAGGGGCGGCGGCCATCGGCGCCGGACACCTCGATCAGCGCATCGAAGTGCGCACCGGGGACGAACTGGAGCAACTGGGCGAGCAGTTCAACAAAATGGCCGCCGAGTTGCGCGAGTCCTACGCTGGGTTGGAGCGCAAAGTGGAGGAGCGCAAGGCGGAACTGCGGGAGACGCTGGACTTTCAGACCGCAACCGCCGAGATTCTGCGCGTGATCAGCGGTTCGCCCACCGACGTGCAGCCGGTGCTCGACACCATCGCCGAGCGGGCCGCGCGGCTGTGCGATGCCAATTTCGGCTTCGTCTTCACCTTGGACGGTGGTCTGATCCACATAAGCAGCACTTTCGGCCTGGATCCGCAGGGCATCGAAGCCATTCGCGCACAGTTTCCGATGCCCCCTGGGAATCACTCCATTACCAGCCGGACGATAAGCACGCGAGAGGTGATCCACGTTTCCGACGTGCTTGCCGATCCGGACTACGCAATAAAGGACGCGGCCAGGGTGGCACGCTTTCGCGCCTGCCTGGGCGTGCCCATGTTGCACGAAGGCCAGATTATCGGCGCGATCACAGTCCTTCGCCCTGAAGTCGGATATTTCTCCGACAAGCAGGTCGATCTGCTCAAGACCTTCGCCAGCCAGGCGGTGATAGCGATCCAGAACGTGCGCCTGTTCCACGAGATCCAGGAAAAAAGCCTGCAACTGGAGCTCGCCAACCGCCACAAATCGGAGTTCCTCGCCAACATGTCGCACGAACTGAGAACGCCGTTGAATGCGGTCATCGGCTTCTCCGAAGTGCTGCTGGAGAAGATGTTCGGGGAAATGAATGCAAAGCAGGAGGACTACCTGAAGGATATCCACTCCTCGGGCAAGCACCTGCTCGCGCTGATCAACGATATCCTCGACCTCGCCAAGGTCGAGGCGGGACGCATGGAGTTAAACGTGGATCGCTTCTATCTGCCCACCGCCATCGACAACGCGCTCACCCTGATCCGCGAGCGCGCGCTGCGCCACGGCATTTCGCTGTCCGCAGAGATCGATCCGCAACTGGGCGAGGTGAGCGCAGACGAGAGGAAGCTGAAGCAGATCCTGCTCAATCTGCTATCGAATGCGGTGAAATTCACGCCCGAGGGCGGCAAGATCAAGGTCGGCGCGCGCTCCGCCAAGAACATGGTCGAGATCGCGGTGAGCGACACCGGCATCGGCATCGCGCCTGAAGACCATGCAGCGGTGTTCGAGGAATTCAAGCAGGTCGGCACCGACTACACGCGCAAGGCCGAAGGAACAGGCCTCGGCCTGGCGCTGACGCGCAAGTTCGTGCAACTGCACGGCGGCACGATACGCGTCGAAAGCGAACTGGGCAAAGGCGCGACGTTCTTTTTCACGATTCCATTGAGCATTGCAGCGCCAGGCGCTGCGATTTCCACTTAAGCCTCAATGCAGCCGAGGGCGCACAACATGGCGAACGAACTCATCCTGATAATCGAAGACAACGAGAAGAACCGCAAGCTCGCGCGCGACGTGCTGCAATTCAAGGGCTATCGCACCATCGAGGCGGAAACCGGCGAGGTCGGAGTGACGCTGGCACTGGAACAAAAGCCCGACCTGATCCTGATGGATTACCACCTGCCCGGCATCGACGGGATCGAGGCGTTCCGGCGAATCCGCGGCAATGCCGCAACCGCGCATATTCCCATCATGGCGGTCACCGCGTCGGCCATGCCGGAGGAAGCGAAGAAAATGAAGGATGCCGGCTTCGACGGCTTTCAGACCAAGCCGATCAATGTGAAGGAATTCATGCAGGCGGTGGCGGAGGTGTTTTCGGCAAAGGCGGCCAAGTGAGCGCCAGGATTCTCGTGGTGGACGATGTCGCGATGAACGTGAAAATGCTCGCTGACATCCTCACGTTCAAGGGTTATCAGGTGATCACGGCGGCAGGCGGCAAGGAAGGGCTGGTCAAGGTCGAATCGGAAAGGCCCGACCTCGTGCTGCTAGACGTGATGATGCCCGACCTGAACGGCTACGAAGTCTGCCGCGCCATCCGCGCAAATCCGGCCACGGCCATCCTGCCGGTGGTGATGGTAACGGCACTGGACGCGGGCGAAGAGCGCGTCAAAGGGCTGGAAGCCGGCGCGGACGATTTTCTGACCAAGCCGGTGAACCAGGTCGAACTGATGGCGCGGGTGCGCTCCCTGCTGCGCGTGAAGACGCTCTACGACCAGCTGGCCGAACTCAATGCCGGCCTGGAGCTGCGTGTGGCCGAGCAGGTGGCGGAACTCGAGCGCCTGGCGCGGCTGAAGCGATTCGTCTCGCCGCGCGTGGGCGAGCTGGTGCTGTCCGGAAAAATCGACGACCCCATGCAGACGCACCGCCGCGAGATCACGGTTGCGTTCGCGGACCTGCGCGGATTCACGGCCTTCACCGAGACTGCGGAACCCGAGGAAGTCATGGCGGCGCTGCGCGCATATCACGCGGCGCTCGGCGAAATCATCGTCGAGCACGAAGGCACGATCGAGCACTTCGCCGGTGACGGCGTGATGATCCTGTTCAACGATCCGGTCGCCGTCGTCGAGCATGAGATCGCCGCAATCCGCATGGCACTGGACATGCGCGATGCCATTGCGCGCCTCGCCGCGGAATGGCGCAAGCACGGCCATGAACTCGGCTTCGGCGTCGGCATCGCCAGCGGCTACGCAACCATCGGCGCGATCGGCTTCGAAGGCAGGCGCGAATACGGCGCGATCGGCACGGTGTGCAACCTGGCCTCGCGCCTGTGCAACGAGGCCGCGACGGGCCAGGTGCTGGTCTCGCAGCGGATCCAGGCGCGAGTGGAAGGACGCGTCGTGGCCGAGAAGATGGGAGAACTGACGCTGAAGGGCCTGCACCGGCCGGTGCAGGCCTACAACGTCACCGCCTTGACAGATGGCGGGAGACCCGGATGAATTTCCGCAGACGCAGGCAGCTTCTCCTCGCCGCGGGCGAACAGGAAAACCGTGCCGCCATCCTCCAGCGCGACCTGCACGCTCTAGAGGCGCACCCGATGCTTGACAGTTGCTCGGCGATGCGCTTACAATCGGTGCCCACATTCACCCTCAAGAAGTGAATCTTCGGTTGGCGACAAAGCTCCTCGATCCCGCAGCCGTGACCGCCTATCATCGCGACGGCATTCACTTCCCGGTGCGCGTGTTCGATCCGGAGGAAGCCGGCCGCCTGTTCGGGCGGCTGGAGGCGATCGAGGCCGCGAACGGCGGCCGCCTGCCCGCGCGCATCAATCAGAAGCCCCACCTGCTGTTTCCCTGGCTGAACGAGGTGATCCGTCATCCGCGGATTCTCGACGCAGTCGAGGACTTGCTCGGCCCGAACCTGCTTTGCTGGAGCGCGCAGTTCTTCGCCAAGAATGGCGGCGACCCAGGATTCGTGTCCTGGCACCAGGACGGCACCTACTGGGGCCTGTCTTCACCCGACGTCGTTACGGCCTGGCTCGCTTTTTCGCCGTCCACGGTGCAAAGCGGCTGCATGCGCGTGATTCCCGGAACGCAGCACCGGCAGGTCGTGCACAAGGACACCTTCGCCGAATCCAATCTGCTTTCACGTGGTCAGGAGCTAGAGGTCAAGGTGAACGAGGACGAAGCAGTCGACGTCGTCCTCGCACCGGGCGAAATGTCGCTGCATCACGTGCTCCTCTGGCACGGCTCCGAACCGAACCGCGCGAACCACCGCCGCGTCGGCCTTGCGATCCGCTATATCCCCGCAGACGTATATCAGACGGCGGGCGTGCGCGAAAGCGCGACCCTGGTGCGCGGCACCGACGCGCTCAATCACTTCGAGCACGAGTTGTCGCCCGAAGCCGACATGCATCCGGACGCTGTGGCGCGTCACGCCGAAATCATCGACCGTCAGTTGAAAGTGCTGTATGCGGGCTCGGCCAAACCGGGAAAACTCGGCGCGACCATCCCTGCCGCGAAATGATCATACCTGCCAAAAAGACCAATCCGATCCACCAAAGGAGGAACATCACATGAGACTGCCCCTGCTTCTGCTGGCAATCGCCGCGGCCCTTCAGGCCGAGCCTGCCACCGCCCAGGACCCGATCCGGATCCGGCTCGCCCACTCGCTCTCGACGAGCGAACCGGCGCACGTGGCGGCGGAATACTTCGCCAAGAACGTCGCACAGCGCACGAACAACAAGGTGCAGATCCAGGTGTTTCCGAGCGAGCAACTGGGGTCGGGCAAGGAAGTCAACGAGATGATCCGCCAGGGCGCGAACGTGATGAACATCACCGACCCCGGCTACCTCTCCGACTTCGTGCCGGACATAGGCGTTCTCAACGGCCCTTATCTGATCAAGGAACCCAAGGATTACACCAAGCTGCTGGCCTCGGACTGGTACAAGGGTGTGGAAAAGAAACTGGAGGCCGCGGGCTTCAAGCTGGTGATGGCCAACGGCTATTTCGGGCAGCGCCACCTGATCGCGGACAAGCCGGTGCGCAAGCCCGCCGACATGGCCGGCATGACCGTGCGCGTGCCGCCCAACAGCATGTGGATCGAAACGTTCAAGGCCATGGGCGCGCGGCCGACCACGGTGCAGTGGTCGGAGGTCTACAACGCCCTGCAGCAGAACGTCGTGGCGGCCGCCGAAGCGCCGCTGGGCTCGCTCTGGGGATCAAAGCTGCATGAGACGCGCAAGGTGATTTCCATGACCGGGCACTTCACCGCGTTCGTGATGTGGCCGATCAACGCGAATTATTTCAACAAACTGCCCGCGGACGTGCAGAAGGTGCTGCTCGAGGAAGGCAAGAAGGCCGGCGACGAAATGACGCGGCTCACGCTCGAGTTGCAGAACGACTACGTCAACAAGTTCAAGGCGGCGGGCGTGACCTTCGTTGCCGATGTCGACATCGGCGCTTTCCAGAAATCCACCGCCAGCGTCTACAAGACGTTCCCCAAATGGACGCCCGGCCTGCACGACACCGTCATCGCCGTCTTGAATAAATAAGCGACCCCCGTGCGTCGCCGGCCCGCGCCCGTGCGCGCGGCGACCGCGGATCGTCTGGAGTTTCATGACTATCCATGCAGTCCCGCACAAGCGCCTGCCGCTTTGGAAGTGGGTGCTTGACCAGTTCGAGGAAATCGTCGCCTGCGTCGCCCTCGCCAGCGTCATCCTTTCAGTCAGCTGGGGTGTGATCACGCGCTACATCACGGAGCAGCCCGCGACCTGGGCGAGCGAGGTCGCGACCCTGTCCTTCGCCTGGGTGGTGTTCTTCGGCGCCACCGCCTGCGTCAAATACAAGCTGCATCCCTCGATCGACATGCTGGTGGTGCGCCTGCCCCTGCCGCTGCAGTGGTGCGTGCGCTGGCTCAACCATGCGCTGGTGCTCGGGTTCTGCGTTTTCATGGCCTGGTTCGGCACGCGCTTCGCCATAGACGCCTGGTCCAATCCCAGCCCGGTGCTGCGGCTGCCGCTCACCTGGCTCTACGGGCCGGTGGCCTTTTGCTTCGGATTGATGGCGGTGCGCTACATACAGGTGCTGACTCGCGGCGCCTGGCTGATCGAAGCGGACAGGGAAACCTATGTGGGCTGACTGGGTTCCCGGCATCCTGATGATGGTGCTGTTTGCGCTGGAGACGCCGATCGCGTTCGCCATCGCGATCAGCGCGCTGTCGTTTTTCCTGATCGACGGCCAGATGCCGCTGAATATCTTCGTGCAGAAGATGGTCAGCGCCACCGATTCCTATCCGTTGCTGGCGATCCCGTTTTTCGTGCTAGCGGGCGCCATCATGAACAAGGCCGGGATCACGGGGCGCCTGCTGGCGCTGGCCGACGCCATGGTCGGCCACATGACCGGCGCGCTGGCCCAGATGTGCACCGTGCTCGCCACCCTGCTCGGCGGCCTGACGGCCTCGTCGTCGGCCGACGCCGCGATGCTGTCGAAGATTCTCGGACCGGAAATGGTCAAGGCGAACTACAGCCCCGCCTTTGCTGCAGTCATCACCTCCTGCGCGGCGATCATCACCGCGCTGATCCCGCCTTCGATCGGGCTGATCATCTACGGCTACATCGCCGACGTCTCCGTGGGACGCCTGTTCATAGGCGGCATCGTTCCCGGCCTGATGCTCGCGGCCTCGCTGATGATCGTCACCTGGATCATCGCGAAGAAGCGCGGCTATCTGCCGGTGCGCAAGGAATTCGCCGGCATGGCGGTGCTCGGGAGCACGTTCCGCGACGCGCTGTGGGCGCTGTCGATCCCGGTGTTCATCATCATCGGCATCCGCTACGGCATCTTCACCCCGACCGAAGCCGGCGCCATCACCGTTCTCTACACCGTTCTGGTGGGCATGTTCGCCTACAAGAGCCTGCGGCTCGCGGACCTGCCAAAGGTGATGAAGGAAACCGCGCTCGACACCAGTTCGGTGATGCTGATGATCTGCGCCGCCTCGGCTTTCGGCTTCTATCTTGCGTGGGAGCGCATTCCGCCGCAGATGGCGGCCTGGCTTGTATCGCTGACAAAGGACCCGGTGACCCTGCTGCTGCTGATCAACGCGCTCTTGATCGTCCTTGGCACCGCGGTCGAGGGCACGTCGGCGCTGATCATCCTGACGCCGATTTTCGTCCCCATCCTGGTCAAGCTCAACGTCGATCCGGTGCACTTCGGCATCGTGCTCGTGACCAACCTGACCATCGCCGGCGTGACCCCTCCGGTGGGCCAGATGATGTTCATCAGCTCGCAGGTGATGCGCGTGCCGATGGAAGACTACACGGTGGAAGTGTTGCCCTTCCTCGGCGCCATGCTGGTCGTGCTGCTCCTGCTGACCCTGTTTCCGCAACTCACGCTGTGGCTGCCGGACCTGATGTACGGCAAGGCGGTCGGCTGAGTTCAGGGAGAATGCGATGAAGTTCCGTGCTGCCGTGTTGCGCCAGGTCGGACAGCCGCTCTCGATCGAGACGGCCGAACTGGGCGCGCTCAAACCGTCCGACGTGCTGGTGCGCGTTCGCGCCAGCGGCCTGTGCCATACCGACCTGGAAGTGATGCAGGGCAGCCTCGCCTACCCGCTGCCCATCGTCCTCGGCCACGAAGGGGCGGGCGTGGTGGAACGCGTCGGCGACGCGGTCACGCAGGTCCGGCCCGGCGACCATGTCGTGTGCTCGTGGAACCCGCACTGCGGCCACTGCTTTTATTGCGAGCGCGACCTGCCCATCCTGTGCGAGCCCTTCACCCGGCACCAGCCGGCCGGACACATGCTCGACGGCGAGTCGCGCTACTTCCTCGGCGGCGCGCCGCTGCACCATTTCTCCGTGGTCTCTTCGCACGCCGAGTATTGCGTGGTGCCGGAGTCGGGCGCGATATGCGTGCCCGAAGCGATTCCCTTCGACCGCGCCTGCCTGATCGGCTGCGGCGTGATGACCGCCGTGGGGGCGGTATCGCGCCTCGCCCGGGTGGAAGCCGGCGCGTCGGTCGCGGTGATCGGCTGCGGCGCGGTCGGCCTCAACGCCTTGCAGGGCGCGGCGCTGGAGCAGGCGGCGGTGATCGTCGCGATCGATCGCGACGCCGGCAGGGAAGCGCTGGCACGCACTTTCGGCGCCACCCATTTCGTCGCCGCGGGCGACGCCGACGCGATGGCGAAAGTGAGGGGCCTGACTGCGGGGCGGGGCGCCGACTATGTGTTCGAATGCGCGGGCAGCGAACCGTCGCTGCAGCTTGGCTTCGAGAGCCTGAGGCCGGGCGGCCAGATCGTCATTCTCGGAAAGACCAATGTGAACCAGAAGGTGAACCTGCGCTTCGGCTCGCTGATGGGTGAAAAGCGCATGATACGCTCGAGCTACGGCGGGGCGCGGCCGCGGCGCGACTTTCCGTGGCTGGCGCAGGCCTATCTGGATGGCAGGCTGAAGCTCGATGAATTGATTTCGCTGCGCCTGCCGCTGGAGCGGATCAACGAGGGCTTCGACGCCATGCGCCGCGGCGAAATCGTGCGCGCCGTCATTGAATTTCCGGACTGATGCCGCCCCACCCGCCGCTGCAGCCGGGTTGGATCGACCGGCCGCACCTCAAGTTTTCGCCGGGGGATTTCCGCCTCGAGAGCGGCGAGTCGATTCGCGACTTCGAACTCTTCTACGTCGTCCACGGGAACATCGACGCCAAGGCGTCGAACGTCGTGCTCGCGCTGTGCGCGATCGCAAGCACGCATCACCGGCTGGATTTTCTGATCGGCGAGGGACGCGCACTCGATCCCGCGCGATATGCGGTCATCGCCGTGGATGCCATCGGCAACGGACTTTCCACTTCGCCCTCGAATTCGGCCGCGCAGCCGGGCACGGCGTTTCCCCGTTTCTCCATTCGCGACATGGTGCAAAGCCAGAAGCTGCTGCTCGATCATCTGGGCGTCACACAGCTGCAGGCGGTGATCGGCGCCTCCATGGGCGGCATGCAGGCGCTGCAGTGGGGTGTCAGCCACCCGCTGCGCATGCGGCGCATCGTCGCCATGACGCCGATGGCAAAGACAGCACCCTGGGCGGCTGCGATCAACGAGACCTCGCGCCGTGCAGTAATGGCCGACCCGGCATGGCAAAGCGGCGGTGCGCGCGGCTGGGATGCATGGGTGCCGCTGATGCAGTTGCTGTCCGGGCGCACGCCGGCGCAACTCGCGCGCGAATTCGACTCTGCCGCCTCGGTCCAGAACTGGATCGCGGAGCGCACCCGGTGGTGGGCCGCACAGGGTTTCGCGCCGGTCGACTGGATCTATCAGTCTCAAGCCTACGACGCGCACGACGTCGGCACTTCGCCTGGATTCGACGGCGACACCGCCCGGGCCCTGTCTGCGATCCAGGCGCGAACGCTGGTGCTGGCACCGCCGCTCGACCTGTACAACCCGGCCGAGGCCGCTCGCTGGGCCGCCGGGCACATCGCCGCAGCGCGCATGCTCGAGATACCATCGGTCTGGGGCCATCAATCCGCGTCCGCCGCGAACCCTGAGGATGCAGCGTGGATCAATCGCACGGTCGGCGAATTTCTGGCCGGTTCATGCGAGACCTGAACCGCTCAGCAGACATCATCGGCATCTACCGGACAGTTGAAAGCAGCCAGACCATCTTTTCAGGAGACAGAGGAATGACACCCAAAGAACGCGTGATGACGGCCCTGCACCGCGGCCAGCCCGACCAGGTGCCCTGGGTCGAGAACTGGATCGACGAACTGCTGCAGATCCGGATCATGGACGGACGCACCGACTACAGCCCGGGCGAACTGTGCCGCGCCCTGGGCATGGACGGATTCGGCTGCGACTTTCCGACCGGCAGGGCCGGCTCGATCGGCAAGGCCGCGCAGACGGCGGAGTCGGCGAAGCAGGACTTCTATTTTCCGAAAAAAATCACCTTCGACTTCGGCCCGCCCTGGATCGCCGAGATGAACGTGGAGCCGAGCGGCCGTCCGTTCATCAAGCGGGGGCTGCTCACCGACCGCGCCTCGCTCAAGCTGTTCGACGAGTTCCTTCCCGATCCGGATCATCCGGCGCGATACGAACAGATAGCGAAGTGGCTGGATCAATATCGCGAGGACTACGCCGTGTTCGCGCGCATCCGCCTGGGAACGGCGAGCACCATCGAGAGCATGGGTCTGGACGTGTTCTCGCTCATGATGTACGACGATCCGGACCTGGTGAAGGAGATCCACCGGCGCTACTCCGAATGGTCGGTGCGCGTGCTCGAGCACCTGAACAAGCTCGATTTCGATTTCTACTGGGCCAACGACGATCACGCCGACACCAAAATGCCCTGGGTCAACATGGAAATGTACGAGGAATTCCTCTACCCGTACCAGAAAATGGTCGCGGATGAGATCAAGAAACCATGGGCGTTCCACAGCGACGGCAACCTCTTTCCGATACTTCCGGGGCTGCTGAAGCTCGGCATGAACGCCGTTCATCCGCTGCAGCCGGCCGCCATGGACATCGGCAGGATGAAGGCGGAGTACGGCTCGAAGGTGTGCCTGATCGGCAACATCGACCTGGACTACACGCTCACCCTGGGCACCCCGGAGGAGGTGGACAAGGAAGTGAAAGAGCGCATTGCGGTCGCGGGCAAGGGCGGCGGCTACATCATCAGCAGCGCCAACAGCGTCACCGACTACTGCAAAACCGAGAACGTGTGGGCGATGTCGAAGGCGGTGAAGAAATACGGCAAATACTAAGAGGCCATTTCAGAATTACCGAAATGGCCCCTGACTTAGGGGAGCACGAGGGGATTTGTCCCCTCGTATTGAAATGCGCTCTGATCCGGGTCATGCCCTGACCAGCAGCCGCACGGTCTCGATTCCAGCCAGCGTCAGCAGCACCGACCCGGCGACGTGCAGGACCACCAGCAGCGCGGTCCAGCCGTATTCGTTGCGCGCGAGCAGCGTGACGGTCTCGGCGGAGAAACTCGAAAACGTCGTCAATCCGCCGAGGAACCCGGTAGTCAGCAGCAGCCGCATCTCGGGCGACATGGTCTCGTAATGCGACATGAAACCCATGGCCAGGCCCATCAGGTAGCCGCCGATCAGATTGGCCGCCAGGGTACCCAGCGGCAGCGTCGGGAAGACCGAATTGAGCATCATCCCCAGCAGCCAGCGCAGCCACGCGCCCGCTGCCGCTCCGCCGCCGACGGCGATGAATCCGGTTAAAGACACGCGTATCCTCCCAGTAATGCTTGCTGACTACTTCGCCTGCGGCCCGCTCCAGCGCTCCACCGCCTGATCGTCGCTCGCGCGCGCCTCGACCCAGCGCGCGCCCTGCGCAGTCTGCTCTTTTTTCCAGAACGGCGCCTGGGTCTTGAGGTAGTCCATGATGAACTCGCAGGCGTCGAATGCCGCGCCGCGGTGCGCGCCCGTCACCACCACCAGCACGATCTGATCCAGCGGTTTCAGCTCGCCCACGCGGTGGATCACCAGCGCATCGATGATGTCCCAGCGCTTCTTCGCCTCGGCGACGATGCCCGTCAGCGCCTTTTCGGTCATGCCCGGATAGTGTTCCAGCGTCATTCCGGAAACCGCATCGCCGTCGTTGCTGTCGCGCACCAGGCCGATGAAACTCGCGATGGCGCCGATCGCCGGGTTGCCGCGGCGAAGCGCGGCGATTTCCGCCCCGATGTCGAAATCCGCTTCCTGCACACGCACGGCCATCTCAGCCCCCGGTCACCGGCGGGAAAAATGCGACCTCGTCGCCCGCTTTCACCGGCGTATCGTTGCGCCCGAGGTCCTGGTTGACCGAAACGCGCACCGCCTTGGCCGCGGCGAACGCCTTCGCCGACGAGCCGCCTCGCGCCGCCAGGTGCGCGCGCAGGCTCTTGACGTCGCTGACCTCCGGCGGCAATTCGAGCATCTCCTGGGCGATGCCCATTTCTTCGCGCAGCCTCGCAAAATAAAGAATCCTGATGCTCACTGGTATAGCTCCGAGAAGGGAAGAAATTTGACCATGTCGCCGCGCCGTATCGGCTGCCTGGCCGGATTGTCGATGAAGCCGTCGCCCCACACCGCCGAACTCAGCACGGCGGAGCTCTGGTTGGTGAACAGATCGAGCCCGCCGGCGGCGTTCAGCTTCGCGCGCAGGAATTCCCTCCGGCTATCGGGCTTCGGCCCGTCGAAATCCGCGCGCAGCGGATAGCAGAGCGGCGTTGTGCGCGCCACGCCCTGGCAGCGCAGGATGAAGGGCCGCACGAAAACGAGAAAGGTCACGAAGCTCGACACCGGGTTCCCGGGCAGCCCGATGAAATGCGCCATGCGTCCAAGGTGCGCGGCGCCCGCATTGACTTCACCGAACGCCAGGGGCTTGCCCGGCTTGACTGCGATTTTCCACATGCTCAGCCTGCCCTCGGCTTCCACCGCGGGTTTGATGTGGTCTTCTTCGCCGACCGACACGCCGCCGGAGGTGACGATAAGGTCGTGTCCCACGGCGGCCTCGCGCAGCACCGTGCGCGTCGCATCCAGCCGGTCGGGCACGATGCCGTAGTCGGTGACTTCGCAGCCCAGCAGCTGCAGGAGACCGTTCAGCGTGAAGCGATTCGAGTTGTAGATGCTTCCCGCCGGCAGCGGCTCGCCCGGCATCACCAGTTCGTCGCCGGTGAAGAACACCGCCACTTTCAGCCGGCGATGCACGGGCAGCGCGGCAATCCCGACCGAAGCGGCAAGGCCTGTGTCCTGCGGCCGCAGCTTCATGCCCTTCGCCAGGATTTCGCTGCCGGCGCGGATGTCCTCGCCGGTGCGGCGCACCCATTCGCCGGGCTGGGGCCGGTGCTGCACCACGACCGCGTCGCCGTCCTGGGCACACTGCTCCTGCATCACCACCGCGTCCGCGCCGGGCGGAATCGGTGCGCCGGTGAAAATGCGCGCCGCGGTGCCGCGCGCAAGCGGCTGCGGCACGCTTCCAGCCGGTATGCGCTGCGACACCGGCAGGCGCGCTTCGCCGGATGCGCAATCTGCGGCATAAACGGCGTAACCGTCCATGGACGTATTGTCCACCGCGGGCACGGTGAGCGTGGAAAACTGCGCCTCGGCCAGCACGCGGCCCGTCGCCGCGAGCGTCGCCAGCGTTTCGGTTTCCGCCACGGGTCGCGCGCCTTCGAGCAGAAAGGCGAGCGCCTCGTCCACGGACAACAAGCCTGGCTTCATGTCTTCAGCTCCACAGTGTCGAGCACAAAAGCGGCAATCGCATCGTAGTCCTCCAGGCCAAACTGCGGCAAGCTGCATTGAACGGGCACGTCCGTGGCCAGGGCCACTATATGCTCGTCCCCCGGATACAGCAGCGGTTTGCCGTTGACCGCGCGGTAAATCTCCAGCTTGGGCAGCGGATAATATTTGTAGCCCTCGATCAGGAGCAGATCGCAGGGTGACATGCGCGCGATCTGGTCTTCCAGCGTTCCCTCGGGCTCGCCGCGCATCTCGTGCATCAAGGCCCAGCGCTGCCCCGAGGTGACCAGCACTTCGCTGCAGCCGACCTCGCGCACGCGGTAGGAATCCTTGCCCGGGTGGTCCACGTCGAAACGATGGTGCGCGTGCTTGATCAGCGACACCTTCAATCCTGCGTGGACGAACCGCGGAATCACCTGCTCTATCAGGGTGGTTTTGCCGCTACCGGACCAGCCGGCAAAGCCGAATATTTTCATCGCAGGCAATACGCTCAAGCCGTCCGGTTGTGGCGGTCGGCGCTATTGATTGAACTGGATATTTTACCAGTTTCTTCCGCCTGCTCCGGAGCGGAACGCCCGCCGTCGCAGCGGTCAGACCTGAATCAGCCTGCCGCCATCGAGATGAAAGTGCCGCATTCCCGGCAATTCGATGATCTCCCGGTCGTGGCAGGCAATCACCACGCCCGCCCCGTCGTGCGCCAGTTTCTGCACCAGTTCTATGGTCTGGCGCCGCCCTTCGCCGTCGAGATTGGCGGTCGGCTCGTCCAGGAGATACAACAGCGGTGCCAGCACTTTCGCCCGCGCCAGCGCGACCCGCTGCTTCTCGCCGCCGGACAATTTGCCTGGCGGCACCAGTCGCAGAGAACCCACGCCGGCCCAGGCGATGGCCTCTTCCACCAGGCGCTGCCGCTGCGCACCGCCGATGCCGCGCGCCTTCAGGCCGTAGGCAATGTTGTCGGCCACCGACGTGTGAAACAGGTAGGGATGCTGGTGCACGTAGACGATGCGCTGGCGCGCCGTCGCGCCTGCCGGCGACCCGCCCTGAAACTGCATGCCTGCGATATCGGCGTGCTCCAACCCGGCCAGGATGCGCAGCAGCGTGCTCTTGCCGGCGCCGTTGCCGCCGGTCACGACGTAGGCTTGTCCGGCCTCGATCGCGAGCCCGCCCAGGTCCAGCAACCTGCGCTCACCGTACGATTTGCGCAGGTAGTCAAGCTTGAGCAAGGCGGTCATTTCATGCCCCCCTCGCCTTGCAGAAGCGCCATGATCAGATTGACTCCGAGGGCAAGCACGACCAGCACCATGCCCAGCGCGATTCCCTGCGCGAATTCTCCTTTGCTCGTTTCCAGTGCGATGGCGGTGGTGATGTTGCGCGTGACGCCGGCGATGTTGCCGCCTATCATCAGCGCGCAGCCGACCTCCGAAATCGCGCGGCCGAATCCGTTGATCACACCGGCCAGGACCGCGAACCGGGTTTCGTTGAGCGTCGTGAGCGCCGCACGCAGCGGCCCCGCACCCAGGCTCACCGCGGTTTCGTGCGCGCGCGGATCCGCACCCTGCACCGCCGACAGGGTATAGGCAACGACGATGGGGAAAGCGAGAATCGCCTGTCCCAGGATCATGGCGTCCTGGGTAAAGAGCAGGGCAAGCGAGCCGAACGGCCCCTGGCGCGACAACAGCATGTACAGCACCAAGCCCACCACCACCGTCGGAAACGCGAGCAGGCTCTGCGTCAGCACCACCAGTGCGCGGCGGCCGGGGAATCGATGCATCGCCAGCAGGTAGCCCGACACGACCCCGGGCGGCACGGCGAGCACGAGCCCCACCAGCGCCACCTTGAGCGAGATGAATACGATGCCCCAGAGTTCGGCGTTGCCGCCGAACAGCAGCCGGAACGCATCGGTGGTCGCGTCGAGCAAACTCACGGAAATTCCAAAAACATTGTCATTCCGAGGCCCTTGGCCGAGGAATCTGCTTCTTACACTCTATCGAAAAGCAGATTCCCCGCTTCGCTCGGAATGACGGGATCGGGAATTCCCACAATGCCTGCTGTATCATCGTCTTGCCATGTCCACCAACGAAATCATCATCCTTGCCGCGCTGTTCTTTTGCGTGGCCATACCCTATACCACAGTCGGCCATGCCGGCGCGTCCGGCTACATCGCGGCCATGGCCCTCGTCGGGGTGGCGCCCGAGGTGATGCGGCCGACGGCACTCGCGCTCAACGTGCTGATCGCGGCCTACACCGCCTATCGCTTCCGCCAGGCCAGTTTCTTTTCCTGGAGCGGCCTGTGGCCTTTCCTCGCCGGCTCGGTGCCTTTCGCCGCACTCGGCGGTGCGCAAAAACTTTCCCATGGCGGCTATTACGCCGCCGTCGGTGTCGTGCTCCTGCTCTCGGCGCTGTACCTTACGTGGCGCGCGCTCAACACCCTCGCACTCGCCAACGAAGAAACTGTCAACGTGCGCAAACTTCCGGCGGTGTTCATCGGCGCGGCCATCGGCCTGCTCGCCGGGTTGACCGGGACCGGCGGCGGCATCTTCCTCAGTCCGACCATCCTGTTCCTCGGCTGGGCCGGGCCGAAAAGCACGGCCGGCATTTCCGCGCCGTTCATCCTGGTGAACTCCATAGTCGCACTCGCCGCCGGATCGTTCACCGTGCAGGTATTGCCGGCCGAACTGCCGATCTTCGCGGTGAGCGCGCTCGCAGGCGGAGTCGTGGGGACCTGGCTCGGGCTGCAGCGCCTGCGTCAGCGACATCTGCTTCTGACCCTCGCCGTGGTCATGACGCTCGCCGCATTCAAGCTCTTGCTCACCGCGTAGCCTGTCGTCACTTGGCGGCTGACGGAAAAAACAACTGCTCGCCGCTGACCTTGAAATCGGCGATCGTTTTCTGGCCTTCCGGCGAAGTAATCCAGTTGGCGAAGTCCATGGCGCCGTCGTAGTTGAGTGCCGGATATTTCTTCGGATTGACGGCGATGATGCCATAGGGATTGAACATCTTCGGGTCGCCGGCGAGCACGATGTCCAGCCCCGTCTTCGCCCGGTACGCGCCGTAAGTGGCCCGATCCGATAGCGTGTATCCCTGCATTTCACCTGCCATGGTCAGCACCTCGCCCATGCCGAGGCCGGCGGAGACGAACCAGGCGCCCTTGGGGATGACGCCGGCCTGCTTCCAGTAGCTTTTTTCCATCTGGTCGGTGCCCGAATTGTCGCCGCGCGAGATGAAGCGGCTCCTGCCCTCCCCCAGTTGTTTGAACGCGTCGACGATGCTTTTCTGTTTCTTCATGCCGGCAGGATCGGCTTGCGGCCCGACCAGGATGAAATCGTTGTACATCACGTCCTTGCGGTTCACGCCGTGGCCTTCGGCGACGAACTTGTCTTCCGACTCGCGCGCGTGCACCAAAAGCACGTCTACGTCGCCGTTCTTGCCCAGTTCCATGGCCTTGCCGGAGCCCACCGAAATAACCTGCACCTTGCAGGCGCACTTCGCTTCGTACTTTGGCAACAACACTTTCAGCAGTC
>JAPLRD010000172.1:0-24346 GCA_026399375.1 Pseudomonadota bacterium | reverse complement strand
TGTCGCGGGCTGTCGCCGGGCCGATCGCTACCAGGGTGAATGCGGCAAAGGCGCACAGCAGGGCAAATGGTCTTCTCACGGGGAATCTCCTTGAATCGAATTGACAGGTTTTGATTACAGGTTTCGCGGCTCTCCGCCCAAGCCGGCAACTCATTTGAATCCGTGGCGCTCCAGAATCGCCTGCCCCTCCGGGCTCATCACCAGCGAAACGAACTCTTCCGCAGCTTTGCCGCCAGCCTCGGTCGCGCCTATGGTGTAGGCTCCGGCAACGTTGATGTCGGTCGCGAAGCGGACCCACGCCAGACCAGGCACCGCCTTCGCAGTCGCCACCGCGTTGGTGCAATAGCTGATGAACAAATCGGCGCGTTTTTCCAGGAACACCCGGGCATAGGGCAGGTCCTTGTCGTCGCGCGCCACCTCCCTGCCCGTCAATTTGAGCGCCTTGGCGTCCAGTAGCGCGTAACTGCCCGGTCGGGCCTTGTCGATATTACGAAACAGCTCCCAGGTGTAATCTCCGGCCGGGTCGGCACCGGGCATGGAAGTCCCCAGGCGCAATCCCGGATCGAGCAACATCTTGATCAACGCGTCGTGACGCAGCGCAGTGCCAGGCGCAACCATCAGGCAGAGCGAGTTGCGGGTGAATACGGTGCTGCCGCGCAGTTTGCCCGCCTGCACCAGTTTCTCGGTATGCTGCGGCGCGGCCGAAGCGAATAAGCCCGGGGTGCTGCCTTTCTCTATTTCCTCGCGCAGCTTGCCCGAAGGGCCGTAGGTCGGCATGAAGCGCTTGCCGGTGCGCGACGCGTGCAGGGCGACGATTTCGTCGAACGCAAGCCTCAGGCTGCCGGCGGCATAAAGGCTCGGCTGCGCCGTCTGCGCAGCCACCGTCGCAGCGGCCATTGCGCATGCAAGGAGCAAAAGCACCAAAATTCGACGCATTATCGAAATTTCCCTGATTTTCTGATAAGTTACGAAGATAATATTCGATTGCAGGTTAGATCCAAATATGAACTGGACTACATAATGATTCGGGTAAAACTCCAATATGAGTGGCGGCTACAGCCCAGCGGCGGGCACAGCGTCGAGCCGATCCTGTTTCGTGTGCTGTACGCCATCCATTCCAGCGGCTCGATCGCAGGCGCGGCGAGAAACGTGAGCCTGTCCTACCGGCATGTCTGGGGCCTCATGGGCAAGTGGGAGCGCATGTTCGGCAAACCTCTGGTCAAGATGAGCCGCGGCCGCGGCGCAGAACTGACCGAATTCGGACAGAAACTGCTGTGGGCCGAACAACTGGTGCAGGCGCCGCTGGCGCCCGAACTGGAGAGCGTAGGTCATGAGATCGAACGCGTGCTGTCGCGCGTCATGGAGACGAGCGCAACCCGGCTCGCGATCTGCGCCAGCCATGACCTCGCCCTGGCGCAGTTGCGCGACCAACTGGCGCGCGACGAAGGCTTGAAACTGGATCTGCGCTTTCTCGGCAGCCTCGGCAGTCTGGCCGCCTTGGCGAAAGGCCAGTGCAGCATCGCCGGCTTTCACATCGCGGAAGGCATGGAACCCGCCGCGACCGCGATGTTCCGCCGCTACCTCAAACCGCGCCAGCACCAGTTGATCGGCCTCGCCACCCGCACCCAGGGTCTGATGGTGGCGAAGGGCAATCCCAAGGACATCCACGACCTCACCGATCTGACAAGAAACGAAGTGCGCCTCATCAACCGTCAGCGCGAGTCGGGCAGTCGCGTCGAATTCGATCAACTGCTCTCGGGTGCCGGCATCGACCCGGCCGGCATCGACGGCTATCACGCCGAGGAATTCACCCATCTCGCCGTCGCCGCCACGGTCGCGGGCGGCATGGCGGACGCCGGATACGGCATACGCGCGGCGGCGGCGCACTACGGCCTTGATTTCATCCCGCTGCTGACCGAGCGCTATTACTTGGCATGCCGCACCGATGCCATGAACGACCCCATGCTGGCACGGTTTATCGAACTGCTGCGCGGCCGGGAACTGCGCAAGATACTGTCTGCCATGCCGGGCTACGGCACGGCCATCACCGGGAAGTTTTACGATGTAGGCGAAGCGCTGCCATCGCGGCGCACCGCAGCGGCCGAAGTGCCGTCAACTTGAGGAAATGAGATGAAAATCAGCGCAAGAAACACCATCAAAGGCAAGATCAAGAACGTCATTCAAGGTCCCGTCAGCGCCGAAGTGGTACTCGCCGTCGCCCCGGGAATAGAAATTGTCGCCTCAATCAGCACGAACTCTGCCAAAGCGCTGAAACTGAAAAAAGGCAAGAAAGCCTATGCCGTCATCAAGGCCAGCAGCGTGATGGTCGCGATCGACTGACCGGCTTCTTGCCTCATAGCGCTGACTGATTTATCTCACGTGCAGCGCCCGTTGCCGCCTGAACGCGACGCCTGCCCGCCCCCCGAAACGCGGCAGCCCCCCGAACCTGTAAGCCTGGCCGAAGCCTTTCGCTACTGGCTCAAGCTCGGCTTCGTCAGCTTCGGCGGGCCTACCGGGCAGATCGCGATGATGCATCACGATCTGGTGGAGAAGCGCCGCTGGATCTCGGAAAAGCGTTTCCTGCACGCGCTCAACTACTGCATGCTGCTCCCCGGTCCCGAGGCCACGCAGCTCGCCACCTACATCGGCTGGATGATGCACCGCACGCGCGGCGGGCTCGTCGCCGGCGTGCTGTTCGTGCTGCCCTCCATGTTCATCCTGATGGCGCTCACCTGGATCTACCTTGCTTTCGGCAATGTTCCGCTAGTTGCGGGCATACTCTTCGGCATCAAGCCGGCCGTCACCGCGATCGTCGTCTTCGCCGCCTATCGCATCGGTTCGCGCGCGCTCAAGAACGGCGTGTTGTGGGCGGTCAGCGCGGCGGCTTTCGTCGCCATTTTCGCTTTCAAAGTGCCCTTTCCGTACATCGTCCTCGCTGCCGCTCTCATCGGCGCCGTCGGCGGGCGGATTGCCCCTGCCAGATTTGCCACCGGCGGCGGGCATGGCGCGGCGGGCAAGCGCTACGGCGCCGCGATCATCGACGACGACACGCCGACGCCCGCGCACGCGCGTTTCTCCTGGTCGCGCTTTGCCGGTTTTACTGCGGCCGGTCTCGCGATCTGGGCCGGAACGATTGCCGCGCTGTATGCGAGCGTTGGCTGGGAAGGTACGCTGACCCAGATCGGATGGTTTTTCACCAAGGCGGCGCTGCTGACGTTCGGCGGCGCCTACGCCGTTCTGCCCTATGTGTACCAGGGCGGCGTGGAGACCTACGGCTGGCTCTCGGCGGCGCAGATGATAGACGGCCTCGCATTGGGCGAGACCACGCCGGGGCCCCTGATCATGATCGTGACCTACGTCGGCTTCGTCGGCGGCTGGACCAAGCAGTTGTTCGGCGCAGATGCGGCCTCTCTCGTTTGGGCGGGCATCGCAGGCGGCGCCGTCGCGACCTTCTTCACCTTCCTGCCGTCCTACCTTTTCATCCTCATCGGCGGACCGCTGGTCGAGGCCACGCACGGCGACCTCAAGTACACCGCACCGCTGACAGGCATCACCGCGGCGGTGGTCGGCGTAATCCTGAACCTCGCCGTGTTCTTCGCCTGGCACGTGCTGTGGCCGGCAGGTTTCGGCGGCAGCTTCGAATGGTTTTCCGCCCTGGTCGGCCTCGCCGCGTTTGCCGCACTGTTCCGCTATAAAGTCGGCATAATTCCGGTGATCCTGGCTTGCGGAGCGGCGGGACTGGCGTACACCTTATCAACCTGATTGAACGAAAGGGAACTCTCGATGGCTGCTTACCTTGTGGTCGACATTCAAATTACCAATCCGGCGCAGTTCGAGGAATACAAGAAGCTCGCCCCAGCCGCGATCGCCAAGTACGGCGGACGCTACGTCATCCGCGGCGGCGCATACGAGGCGGTAGAAGGAAACTGGAAACCGGAGCGCCTGACCATCGTCGAATTCGATTCGGTGGAAAAGGCAAAAGCCTTCTACAACTCGCCTGAATATGCGGTCGCGATCAAGGCCCGCGCCGGGGCTGCGAATTTCAAGGCGCTGGTGGTGCAAGGCGTGTAGCCGCCCTTGCCCGGCGCAACGCCCGGCTGACAGGATCCGGAGAGACTGAAACATGACCGGCCCCAAGCAGGAGCCCGCTGAAGTCGCCGCTGCGGCGACGCAGCGCGTGCCGCCCTGGCACAGCATTCCGGTCAAGCTCATCTCCGGAATCATGCTGCTGACGGTGGTCGCCGGCGTGTCGGTGTGGAGCATCGTCGCCCGCCAGCAGGAACTCCTGTTTTTCGAGCAGCGCACGCGCGAAGCCTCGATCCAGCTCGAAGTCGTGGCGAAGGACTTTACCGAGCGCATGCTGGGCGGCGGCGGAAAGGCCGTCTGGGGCGTGCTTACCGCCGACACGATCGAACTCACGCGCAGGAACCTCGCCGAGCGCATCATCGTCTTCCGCGCCGACGGAACCATCAAGTCGGCCTCGGATCGCAATGCGATCGGCACCAAGTTGCAAGTGAAGGGCAATCCGGCCTGCCCGGGCTGCGACAGCACCCGTGCGGAAGATTTTCCGGCGACCGCAGTCGTATCAACCGGAGACACGCGCGTGCTGCGCGTCGTGAGTCAAATCCGCGTGGGTGAAACCTGCCGGCTTTGCCACCAGAAGGACGAAGACATACAGAGCTTCGTTGCAGCCGATTTCGATCTCTCGCCGCTGGAGCGCGCGCGCAGCGAGCGCCAGCGCAGCATTCTCCTCATCGGCATCGTGTCCTCCGCGGTGCTGATCGTGCTAGTGACGCTGCTGTTTCGCCGCCTGGTGATGCGCCCCATCGATGCCCTAGGCAATTCGATGACTCGTATCGCAGCGGGCGACTTGGCCGCGCGCACGCCGGCGGAGGGCAGGGACGAGCTGGCGAGGCTAGGCCGGCATTTCAACCGTATGGCCAAGCGCATCGAAGACCAGGTGGCGAGCATCGCTGTCGCGCACACCGAATCGGAGTTGCTCTACCGATTGGTGCTCGAGGCTTCGAAAAGCCTGGAAACGATCGAGGTCGCCGCCGCTGTGGTGAGGGTGATTCTGGAAAAGCTCGCACCAGCAAGGGTGGCGTTCTTTCTGGAGAACGCGGAAAGCGGATGGACTTGCGCGAGCGGCGGTAGGGAGATCCCCCCGAGCACGGAACAAGGCACCGGTGCGCTGGACGCGGCGCTGGCCGCGAACACCGGAGCAATCAAGACCAAGCTGGAGAACGCGCCGCACGCACTGCTCGCCGAAGCGCTGGCCACCAGGCGACCGCGGCTGGCGCATGGCGCGAACGGGCTGAGCATGGCACTACCGGTCGTCTCCGAAACACGCCTGCTCGGGCTGCTGGTCTGTGTCGGCATGCCTGCCGGCACCAGCCTGGACGAGACGCAACTCGAAAACCTCGGTGCGCACCTGATGCTTGCGGCGGCCAACTCGCGCAATTACACCGGCGCCATCACCGACGCACTCACGGGGCTGAAGAACAAACGCTACGGCCTGGCACGGCTGGAAGAGGCTGAATCTTTCGCGCAAAGGCATGACGCGCCGCTCGGCCTGCTGATGTGCGACATCGACCACTTCAAGCACGTCAACGACACCTACGGCCATCCCGTCGGCGACGCGGTGCTGCGCGAGGTGAGCCGCCGCATCGCCGCCTGCGTGCGCAAGTCCGATGTCGCCGTGCGCTACGGCGGGGAGGAATTCATGCTGATACTACCGCGGACCGGGGCCGACGCGCTTGCGATAGTGGGCGAAAAAATCAGGGCCAGGGTCGCCGCGGAAGCGGTTTGCCCGCGGCCCGGAATGCCGTCGATAGCGGTGACGCTCAGTGTGGGCATGGCTGCATATCGAGGAGCTGGTGACAGCGGCGATGCGCTGATTGCGCGCGCCGACGCTGCGCTCTACCGCGCCAAGCAGGGTGGTCGCAACCGCGTCGAGCTCGACGCCTAGCCTCTGTTCCGCCCTGCCGCTTAAGCGCGTTGCACCGCCTCATCCGCCTTCTGCAACAACCCGGCGCACTCCAGCGACTGCCTGGCTCAGCTCTTCTGTATCACCGCACAGGCCAGGCGCGCACCGGCGTTGCCGACCGGCTGGCTCTTGTAGTCGTCCGGGTTCGCATGCACGATCAGGCCGCGGCCGATCACGCTGGTCGGCCCCTCGCTGACGGTGATGACATCGAGTTCCGCGGTGATGGCGGCGTTCCCCTTTGCGTCGGCTTTGAGGTTGGGCATGTCGCCCGCGTGGCGCACAGGCGTCGAATGGTGCCCGTGCGGGTTGCCCTTCGGATTGAAGTGACCGGCGGCGCTCATGCCGTCACCCGAGCTGCAGTCGCCTTTTTCATGCACGTGAAAGCCGTGCTCCTGATTCGGCTTCAATCCTGACACACTGGCGATGACCACGACCTTGTCGCCTCGTTGGGTGAAGCTGACGTTGCCGGTTACGCTGTTGCCGCGTGTCGGCTGAAGTTGCGCCGTCGCTCCCGGACCGGCGCTATCCATGCTGGCGCAGCCCGCCAGCAGCCCGGCGACCAGGATACCCAGCAGCGAATTGCTCATTTTGTTGCGCGTCATTTCGGATTACTTCTTCGCCGACTTTTCGGCTTTGGCCAAGGGCGCAGCCTTTGCACTCTTACCCTGCCCCTTCTTGTAGCGCTCCGCCACCCGGTCCTGGGATTTCGCCAGCAGTTCCGCGTCCTTCTTGGCCGCATCGGCGGCTTTGGCCTTGGCTTCCTCGGCCTTGACCTTGGCGGCGTCATCCATCACCGGCGCTGGAATCTTGGCGTTCGCCATGCCGGCGCCAAGCGCGATGACCAATGCAGCGGCAAACAATGTTCCGAATTTCATTTCAGGCTCCTCAGGATTGTGTCTGCGGTGCAGTGGTTGCGGGCGCCGCGTCCTGCTTGCCCGAAGGCAACTCCCGCCGCCCCGCCTTGACATCCTCGTACCAGTATTGCGCGTGCTCCTTCGCCCATGTCTCGTCCACATAGCCGTTGCGCATCCCGTCGTAGGCGCCGGTCGTGCCCGCGGTGCCCAGATACATGTGCGTCAGCGCCCAGACGATGTACCAGAGCGCGGCGACGGTGTGCACGACGTTGGCGATCATCATCACCCAGCGCGGCTGGTCGAAATTGGGAAAGTCGAGCACCAGGCCGCTCGCGCTCGAAATCATGCCCAGGCCGATCACGCCGCCCCAGAACCAGATCTTCTCCCCCGCGTTGAAGCGGCCGCACGGCACGACTTCATGGGTGAGCACGCCGCCGCCCTTGACCAGCCAGATGAAGTCGTAGAGGCGCGGCAGATTGTCGCGGATGAAGGTCACGATGAACACCAGGACGCTGAACATGAAAATCGGCCCGACGAAATTGTGCAGGTTTTTCCCCAGCGTCGCGAGCCAGCCAAACAGCGTGTGGCCGATCAGGGGCAGGAGCAGGAATTTGCCGAACAGCATGACCAAACCGCTTACACCGAGTATGCAAAAACTGATCGCCATGGCCCAGTGCGCGATGCGTTCGAAGGCGGAGAAACGTTCGATCATTTTGCCCGCGGGAGCACTGTGCAAGCCGATCGGGCCGTTCACCTTGTAGAACACACCGAGCACGATCAACATCAGCACCACGGCCCAGCCGCCGTAAAACATGATCGGACCGTTGCGCAGCTTGCGCCAAGTCTGGCCGTCGTTCTGGATCAGGACGCCGGTCTCGCGCCCTTTCACCGAGGTGTACTCCTCCTTGCCCGAGCGCGCTTCGCGCCAGGTCGGTGCGTTGTTGCCCGGCTGCACCTGTTGGCGCTGCGCCTGACTTTCCGCTGCGCGGCTTTCCGCCGCACGGCTTTCCGGAGACTGTGCCTGAGATGCCGGCGCGCCCTTCGTCTGGGCGTACGCCGCTCCGGTGATGACGGGCAGAAACAGCATCAGCCCGAGGAGGAAATGCCGCAATCCTGCAAGAGTGATTCGCATGACCCCTCCCTAATTGGCGCGCGTGTATTCGTTCTGATTCTGATTGCGCGACTTGATTGCGGCCTCCCAGCTCGCCTTGTCACCCTTGGTCCACTTGGATGTGGTGTACAGGCTGCCGCCGGGATCGTTGTCCGCCGGCTTGGTATCGGGCTTGCCCTGGTACTTGCCCTGCTGGTAGAGAACGATCTGGTCTTTTTCGCCGCAGCCGGCGAGCCCGCCCAGTGCGGCGATTGCCGCAAGGGCTACGAGGAGTCTGCGTACGCTGCTCATGATTTCTCTCCTTTCGGCGCCTGCTGCTGCGGATTGTCGGGTTTGCCGTAAGCCGTGCCCCAGCCCCAGACCTCCGCGCCCTTGCCGCGCTTCATCGCGCGCGTGCGGAAAATCTCGGCGACGACGTCGCCGTCCCCGCCCAGCAGCGCCTTGGTCGAGCACATCTCGGCGCAGGCCGGAAGCTTGCCTTCGGCGAGGCGGTTGGAGCCGTACTTGGCGAACTCCTCCTTCGAATTGTCTTTCTCCGGGCCGCCGGCGCAGAAGGTGCACTTGTCCATCTTGCCGCGCACGCCGAAGGCGCCGGCCTGCGGGAACTGCGGCGCGCCGAAGGGGCAGGCATAGAAGCAGTAGCCGCAACCTATGCACATGTCCTTGTCGTGCAGCACCACGCCTTCTTCGGTCTTGTAGAAGCAGTCCACCGGGCACACCGCCATGCAGGGCGCGTCCGAGCAGTGCATGCAGGCGACCGAGATCGATTTCTCCCCGGGCACGCCGTCGTTGAGGGTGACCACGCGGCGCCGGTTCACGCCCCAGGGCACCTCGTTCTCCTGCTTGCAGGCAGTCACACAGCCGTTGCACTCGATGCAGCGTTCGGCGTCACACAGGAATTTCATTCTGGCCATGATGTTTTCCCCTTATCCCTGAAATTTTTCTATCTGGCACAGAGTGGTTTTTGTTTCCTGCATCATGGTCACGGAGTCGTAGCCGTAGGTGGTGGCGGTGTTCACCGCCTCGCCGCGCACGATGGGCACCGCGCCTTCCGGATACTGGTCGAGCATGTCCTTCCCCTGCCACCAGCCGGAGAAGTGGAACGGGATGAACGCCGTATCCGCGCCGACGCGCTCGGTCACCATGGCCTTGACCTTGATCCTGGCCCCGGTCGGCGTCTTCACCCAGACCAGTTCGTTGTTGCGTATGCCGCGGTCGTTGGCCGCCTTCGGGTTGATCTCGACGAAGTTCTCCTGCTGCAGTTCTGCGAGCCAGGGATTGGAGCGCGTCTCCTCGCCTCCGCCCTCGAACTCGACCAGGCGGCCGCTGGTGAGGATGATGGGGAACTGCTTGGAGATCTCCTTGTTCTTCTGCTGCACCGACTTGTAGAGCGTCGGCAGGCGCCAGAAGGCCTTCTTGTCGTCGTGCGTCGGATACTTGTCGATCATGTCCGGGCGCGGACTGTACAGCGGCTCGCGGTGCTGCGGTATGCCGTCGGGGAAGTTCCACACGACGGCGCGCGCCTTGGCGTTCCCAAAGGGATGGCAACCGTGGACTTTCATCACCACGCGCTGGATGCCGCCCGAAAGATCGGTCTTCCAGTTCTTGCCCTCTGCCGCCGCCTTCTCCGCGTCCGTCAGGTCGTCCCACCAGCCGAGCTTTTTCAGCAGCACGTGGTCGAACTCGGGATAGCCGGTCGTGAGGTCGGCGCCCTTGGAATGCGAACCGTCCTCGGCGAGCAGATTGACGCCGTCCTTTTCCACGCCGAAGTTGGCGCGGAAATTGCCGCCGCCTTCCATCACGTGCTTGGAGGTGTCGTACAGATTGGGCGAACCCGGATGCTTCATTTCCGGCGTGCCGTAGCAGGGCCAGGGCAGGCCGAAATAATCGCCGTCGCACGGACCGCCCTTGGCGCGCAGCGTTTTCACGTCGAAGGTGTGCATGTGTTTCATGTGCAGCTTCAGCCGCTCCGGACTCTGGCCGGTATAGCCTATGGTCCAGGTGCCGCGGTTGATTTCACGCAGGATGTCCTCTACCAGGGGTTCATCCTTCGCAACCGCAATGTTCTGCTTGTCGTCCTTCTTGCCCACCAGCTGGTCGGCAAAGCCGAGCTTCTTCGCCAGCTGGTACATGATGGTGTGATCGGGCCGGGATTCGAACAGCGGCTCGATCACCTTCTCCCGCCACTGCAGCGAGCGGTTCGACGCCGTGGCGCTGCCCGAAGTCTCGAACTGCGTCGCCGCCGGCAGCAGGTACACCGCCCGCTTCGGGTTGGTCGCCGTACCCTCGACTTTCATGTTGGCCATGGCCGCCGTGGCCGACGGATAGGGATCGACCACCACCAGCAGGTCGAGCATCTGCATCGCCTTGACCATATCCAGACCGCGGGTCTGGCTGTTGGGCGCGTGGCCCCAGTAGAACACGCCGCGCAGGTTCGACTCCTGGTCGATGAGTTCGTTCTTTTCCATCACGCCGTCGATCCAGCGCGACACGGTCATGCCGGGCTTGGTCATCATCGCGTCGGAGGCGAACTGCTTCTTCAGCCAGGCGAGATCTACGTTCCACACCTTGGCCCAGTGCGCCCACGCGCCGGGCACGATGCCGTAGTAGCCGGGCAGCGAATCCGGGTTCGGGCCGACGTCGGTCGCGCCCTGCACGTTGTCGTGGCCGCGGTATATGTTGGTGCCGCCGCCGGACGTGCCCACGTTGCCCAGCGCGAGCTGCAGGATGCAGGTCGCGCGCACCATGGCGTTGCCTATGGTGTGCTGGGTCTGGCCCATGCACCACACCACCGTGCTGGGGCGGTTCTTGGCCAGCGTCTCGGCCACCTTGAACACTTCCGCCTCGGGCACGCCGCAGGCCTCCTCGACCTTGTCCGGCGTCCACTTCGCCATCACGTCCTCGCGCACCTTCTCCATGCCGTAGACGCGGTCCTTGATGTACTGCTTGTCTTCCCAGCCGTTCTTGAAGATGTGATACAGCACGCCGAACAGGAACGGTATGTCGGTGCCGGAGCGGATGCGCACATACTGGTCTGCCTTGGCCGCGGTACGGGTGAAGCGCGGATCGACCACGATCATCCTGGCGCCGCCCTCTTTCGCGTGCAGCGTATGCAGCATCGACACCGGATGCGCCTCGCCCGCATTCGAGCCGATGAACATCACCGCCTTGGTGTTCTGCATGTCGTTGTAGGAGTTGGTCATGGCGCCGTAACCCCAGGTGTTGGCGACGCCGGCGACCGTGGTCGAGTGGCAGATGCGCGCCTGATGGTCGCAGTTGTTGGTGCCCCACAGCGACACCCACTTGCGCATCAGGTAGGCCTGCTCGTTGTTGTGCTTGGAAGAGCCGATAAAATACAGCGCGTCCGGGCCGGACTCCTTGCGCAATTCCAGCATCTTGCCGCTGATCTCGGAGAGCGCCTGGTCCCAGGAAATGCGCTTGTACTTGCCGCTCTCGAGCTTCATCGGGTATTTCAGGCGGTGCGAATGCTCCGTAATGCCATGCTCGCGCACCGCCGCGCCCTTGGCGCAATGCGCGCCCAGGTTGAGCGGCGAGTCGAACACCGGTTCCTGCCTCACCCACACGCCGTTCTGCACCACGGCGTCGACCGCGCAACCGACGGAACAGTGCGTGCACACGGTGCGCTTTATCTCGACCTTGCTGCCTTCCTTCGGGTCGCTTGCGGCACCGGCCTTGCCGATCAGGTTGAACGGCAGTTGGCTGGCGAACGTACCCGCACCAGCCACCAGCCCGGAGCGCTTGAGGAAGGCGCGGCGATCGATCGTCTTTGCCAACACGCCGGCAAGACCTTTGGCCAGGCGGCTCTGCGCCGAGGGCGCCACTGCAGACTTGCGAGTGAGTACCATGGCGCCTCCTCAGATTTTGGTTGTGTTGTAGTAGCTGCGGATGTGCTCGGAGGCGTGATAGCCCTTCGTCTTTCGCTTGTCGTTTGCGCTCGACGCGGGGGGCGCCGGCGGAACCGCCGTCGCTACGATCGCGGCTGCGCCTGCGGCGCCGCTCGCACCTGCCGCCAATAGAAAATTCCTGCGGCTAAGCCTGGTTTTGGCTTCACTCATCTTCGCCTCCTGGCAAACGACCGGTTATGTTCCGGTTAGATCATTTCGAAAGAACTGCTCTCCACATCCAGAAACGCCTTGGTGAAACGGGCCACATGCTTGTAAAAATCAGTATCAGCCGATGCCATCACGGCTGCGCAAAAACCCGCATACCAGGGAGCAAGGTACGCCAAAAAGAACTTCTTTTGTTCTTGCACTGCACCATTGTCTGACCCAAACATAATCAAATGGCGCATCACCTCGCACAGACCCGAAAAATGGTCCTCGTACTCGGGTGCGCCCTCGCTGCGCGCCAGCCCCAGTTCAGCCAGTGCCTCGCGCAGCCGCACCAGTACCCGTTCCTGCATCGATTCAGCCAGATAGTGCGAGGCGTACGGGGTGATTTCAGCCTTGCCGGTGCCGACGAACACCTGGTCGTACTCCTGCATCGCCGCAAGCAGATCGGCGTCCGGTCCGGCAAACAACAGGCGCGAAATCAGCGCGTAGAAATCGGCGCGAACGTGATCTTCCGGGGATACCTCGTGTTCCGATGACGCCACGTCGGTCCGATGCGTCATGGCTTGATGCCGAATATGGTCTGCTCGTTCTTGCTTTCCATCATGTCGATCACGCGGCAGTCGGCGCACATTTGCAGCCGCGCCAGGCCGCCGCCGGCGAACATGGAGTGCGTGCCGAGCTTGCCCAGCATGCTGTCTATCATCTGCTTGTTGCCGAACGGCTTGCCGCAGCGCACGCAATCGAAAGGAACAGCTTCGTGCAAGAGCCTTTCCACCCGGGCTTCCGTGCCGAGCAGCAGCCGCGCCTCGAGCGTGACCGCCTTCTCCGGACAGGTGCTGACGCAGAGCCCGCACTGAATGCAATTGCGCTCGATGAATTTCAGCAGGGGCTGGTCGCGACCATCGACCAGCGCCGACGCTGGACAGGCGCCGACGCAGGCCAGGCACAGGGTGCAGGTTTCGCGGTTGACCATGACCCGCCCCCAGGGCGCGCCTTGCTCGAGAGGGACGACTTCCTGCGGCGCCGGCGCCAGTCGCGCCAGATGTTCGATCGCGAATTCGAGCGTGCCGCGCTTCTCCGCGCCCAGATTGAACCCCGCGGGTTCGGCAACCGTCCGCGAAGGCTGCAAGGCCCAGACCTCGCGTTCCAGCTCTGCCGCGTCTTCCGTAGCGAGCCATTCGAGGTGCCTGCCGGCATAGCCCAGCGCGCTGACGATCGCCTGCCCGTAGCGCAACTGCCGTTGCATCGCCGGGCCGTATTCATCGGCCTCCTGCGCACTTGCCAGCAGCACCACCTGGCTCGCGCCGTAGGCCAGCGCTCCGAGCAGCGTGTCCAGGCCGAGCGAAGGCACGCTGTGGACCTCGAGCGGGATCACCCGCGCCGGCAGTCCGCCGCTCTTTCCCGGCACGGCGCGGCGGCCGAGCCTTGCGATGAGATCACGGCTCGCGCCGCCGTTGTGAAACAGGACACAGGCGTCTTTGCCGCCGGCTGCGCGATAGGTTCGCAGCATGGTCTTCAGCCGCAATCCCAGATCGGGCACCCGCGGATAGGCGTGGCTCATCGCGCCGGAAGGGCATACGGTGGCGCATCCGCCGCAGCCCATGCACAGGTGCGGCTCGACCTTGATGTGATCGCCGTCCGAGGCAATCGCCCCGGTGGAACAGGTATCGATGCAATTGTTGCAGCCCCTCTTCGCCGAGCGGCTGTGGGCGCAGATCTTCGCGTCATAGACGAAGAACTTCGGCTTCTCGAATTCGCCCACCAGCTGCGCCAGCCGCCCTGCGGCGAGGGCCTGCGCCAGCGGATCGCGCCCCGGCGCGAGATAACCCTGCGGCGGCTGCTTCAGTTTGATCGCGGGCTCGGCCGAAAGATCCAGCACCAGGTCGAAGCGTTCGCGGCGCGCGCGTTCGACGCGGTCGAAATCGATGGCACCTATGGCGCCGCAGGCTTTGACGCAGGCGCGGTGCGACTTGCATTTCGCCGCATCGATCTGGTAGCCGAAATCGATGGCCTGCTCCGGGCAGGCGCGAATGCAGGCGTTGCAGCGCGTGCAGACCTCCAGGTCGATCGCGTTCACCTGCTCCCAGGCAACCTCGAACGCGCCCAGATAACCTTCGACCGATAGCAATTTCCCCGACCACACCGGATAGCTGCGCACCGAGGCAAGCTCGCCGCCGGCGCCGCCGGTCACGAGCACGTTCACTTCCAGGCTGTCTTTCAGGCGTTCCGCCCACTGCACCGCGACTTCGGCCGGACCGACGATGAGCAATTGCCCGCCGGAGTCGTAACCGACGCTCGCCAGCGGTTCGGGCTCGGGCAGTTGAGCCAGTGCGATCAGGGCGGCGATCTTGGGCGTGGCCTGCCTGGATTCTTTCGACCAGCCGGCGAGTTCGCGGATGTTGACGAACTCGAGCGCGTGCGTCGCGCCGCCCTGCCCGGCGAGTTCGGCGAACAGTGGCGCTTCCTGTGTGCAGGCCACCAGGCAGTCGCCGCTTTGCAGTGCTTCCTGGAATGCGCCGACTTCGCGCCGGCAGAGTTCGGTGTGTATGGCCGGGACTGCGCCCAGCTTCAATGCGCCGGCCAGGGCCTTCGCGTCGATGGCAATGGTGCCATTGCAATCACACAGCTTGATCGTTTTGTCCGCTGCCATCCTCGTGCTTCTGATTATTGTCTATCGGCGCTGGCCGTCGTACGAAAACGCGCGAACGCGGGCTCCTCCGGCGCAAGCCAATGGTACAGGCAAACAAATCCACCCGGCTATCGATTCTTGACGGACTCACGCGCCGGTGCAGCAGCCGCATTCGTTGCGGCGCCCGCAGCTTCGTCGCTCGCGTCCGATGCTGGCGGCTCCGGCAGTGCACTCGCATCGGCCGCGGCCGCGGGTGCGCCTTCCGCGGATGTGCCGTCCACGGGTGCGACCGGCGTCGCGCCGGGCGCCCCTTCGCCGGCTTCCTTCTCGTCATCGAACAGCAGCAGGTCCTTCGCCTGATTCATCTGCCGCAGCATCGCCTCCGGTATCGGGTCCGGCTTCGAGTAATCGTCGATATAGGTATCCAGACCGTCCATGACGTTGAACTGCGGTTCGCTGAACAGCTTTTTCAGGGCCGTGCGCCGCACGCCCTCGTCCACCTTCGGGTCGAAATATTCGCGGTACTCGGGGGTGGCGGGCGCTTGCGCCTCTGCCGCCACAAGCTCCCCCGCAGGCGCAGGCGGTGCGGCGGCGGGGTGCGGCTCAGCCATATTTTCGGCGCCGGCAGGCGGCGCTTCCTTCGTCGCCAGCTTGCGCCGCGACCAGCGCGAAAGAAATGGCTCTTTCTCGTTCATCGCCCTAGCCCCTCTTCGCGCCCTTGAACGAAGGCGGGCGGCTGCGCTTTTTCGGCTCCGGCTTGTAGTGCGTATTCACGAATTCGCCCAGCCAGTCGCGCATGTCGCGCGGCATGGGGACGGTATCCACCTGCTCGTTCGCATCCATGAAGCGCGCCGCCTCGCCGTAACTGACGGTGACGAATTTGGGCACGGCCATCTCCTCCTCCGCGCGCCAGACGATGAACACGCAGGGCTCGGATGCGGACAGGGTAAGGTAATAATTTTCGGCCTCGTCGCGATACAACTTCAGCTCGAACCCGCCGTGCAGCCATTGCGCGCGCGCGTCGTCCTGCAGCAGCAGGCGCGGCGGCGTGCCATTGCCCGGATCGGGAACGACGCCGATGGCTTCCCAACTGTGCGACTGCCAGCGATTGGCGAGCGCGCGCCATTCCATGATGACTGCGATCGACAAAACCGGATGGCTCATGCGTGGCAACTATACTAGCGATGCAATCGCTCCGCCACGAAGTTCGACCCGCCGCTATAATGAATCAACAATATGCTGTTGGCCGTGCGGAAATACCTGGACCCGGACATGTCGTGAGACCCAACGCGCGGACACTACCGCGTTGCCTACTTATAGCCCCATCTGCGTGATCATCTTGGTATTGAGATAGGCCTCGATCGCCTCCGAACCGCCTTCCGAACCGAAACCCGAATCCTTGATGCCGCCGAACGGAATCTCCGGCAGTGCAAGGCCGTGATGGTTGATCGAAACCATGCCGCTTTCGAACGCGGCGCCGATCGCGCCGGCGGTCTTGAGCGATGAGGTGTAGGCATAGGCCGCCAGCCCCCAGGGCAGGCGGTTGGCTTCGGCCACGACGTCGTCGAAATCCTTGAACGTGCTGATCGGCACGACCGGACCGAAAGGTTCCTCGTTCATGATGCGCGCCGACAGCGGCACGTCGGTGAGGACCGTCGGTTCAAAGAAGAAGCCGCCGTCGAACCCCGGCCCGCTCATGCGTTTGCCGCCGGTCGCGATCTTTGCGCCATGCTTGAGCGCGTCGGCGACCAGAGCTTCCATGGAGATCACGCGACGCTCATTTGCGAGCGGGCCCATTTGCACACCCGCTTCGATGCCGCTCCCGACTTTGAACTTCTTCGCAGCAGCGACGAAAGTCGTTACAAATTGCTCGTAGACCTTTTCTTGAACAAGGAGGCGGGTGGGCGAGACGCAGACCTGACCCGCATTGCGAAACTTGGCGCCGGCGAGAAGCTTGGCTGCGCGTTCGACATTGGCATCCTCGAACACGATGGCCGGAGCGTGGCCGCCCAGTTCCATGGTGATGCGCTTCATGTGCAGACCGGCCAAGGCGGCGAGCTGTTTGCCCACCGGCGTCGAGCCGGTGAAGGTGATCTTGCGGATCACCGGATGCGGAATCAGGTATTCCGAAATCTCGGACGGCACCCCGTATACCAGATTCACCACGCCCGCCGGCACGCCCGCATCGACGAACGCCTGCACCAATTGTGCAGGTGAGGCAGGGGTTTCTTCCGGAGCCTTGATGATGATGGAACAGCCGGCTGCGAGGGCGCCCGAGAGTTTGCGCACCACCTGGTTGATCGGGAAATTCCAGGGGGTGAACGCAGCCACCGGTCCCACCGGCTCCTTGAACACCAGTTGGTGAATGCCGTCCGCCCGCGCGGGCACGATGCGGCCGTAGGCGCGGCGGCCTTCCTCAGCAAACCAGTCGATCAGGTCCGCCGCCGCGAGCGTTTCCATCTTGGCGTCTATGAGAGGCTTGCCGTTTTCCATGGACATGAGCAGGGCAATTCCTTCCGCCCGCGCACGCAGGAGTTCGCCCGCCTTGCGCATGATCTTGTAGCGGTCGAACGCGGCGACCTTGCGCCATTGCTTGAAACCCCGGTCGGCAGCGGCGAGCGCGCGGTCGAGATCCGCAATTTCGGCGCGCGCAACCGTCGCGATCGGGGCGCCCGTCGCCGGATTGAGCACGGGAATGGTGCGTCCCTTGCTGCCGGCGCACCAGGCGCCGTCGATGAAGAGATGAACATCGGTATAGGCAGCCTGCGCGGTTTCAAGCAACTTGGGGTCGATACGGTCCATGCATTTTCTCCTGCTCGGTTCGGAAGATCGGCAATTGGTTTCAGTCAGCGCGCCGCCAGGCCTCGGGCGAATCACGGAACCCCGTGCCGATCGTCCATGAGAATCTGGCTACGCAAAGGTGAGGCAGGGTATCAAGAAGCGGAAAGAACGCAATAGGTCTTACATTGCCTATATATCCAACACCAGACAAAACATGCCGGACCACCGAACCACCGGACCACGCCATTTACGGCCACGATCCCGCAATACTAGCGAAGCACCCGCTCTGCTATCATGTTTGCCCTGATTCACCCTCAATACACCACATGACGGAAAGGGTTATCGCACTGGTCGACGCGGGGCGGCGCAAGCCTATCCCAGCGGCCCTTGCACCCGCCGCAGGCGCGGCGCGGGATACGCTCGGCCGTCCGCTGCGCGACCTGCGCATATCGGTCACAGATCGCTGCAACTTCCGCTGCACCTATTGCATGCCACGGGAGGTGTTCGGCAAGGATTACGATTTTCTCGCGCACGACCAGCTGCTGTCGTTCGAGGAAATCGCGCGCCTGGCGAAGATCTTCGCCGCGCAGGGCATAGAGAAGATCCGCCTCACCGGCGGCGAGCCGCTGCTGCGCCGGAACATCGAGCGCCTGATCGAGATGCTGGCCGCCATCACCCTGCCCGACGGCCGGCCGATCGAGCTCACGCTCACCACCAACGGTTCGCTGCTCGCGAGAAAGGCGCGCGCGTTGAGAGACGCCGGCCTCGCCCGCGTGACGGTCAGTCTGGACGCGCTGGACGACGCCACGTTCATGGCCATGAACGACGCCGACTTCCCCGTGGCCAAGGTGCTCGAAGGCATAGACGCCGCGGCGGCGGCCGGCCTCGCGCCGGTGAAGGTCAACATGGTGGTGAAGCGCGGCGTCAACGAGCATTCGATCCTGCCCATGGCCCGCCATTTCAGGCGCGGCGGCCAGGTGCTGCGCTTCATCGAGTTCATGGACGTGGGCGCGACCAACGGCTGGTGCATGGACGACGTGATTCCATCAGGCGAGATCGTGCGCATGATAGGCGCCGAAATGCCGCTGGATCCGGTCGACCCGAATTACATCGGCGAAGTCGCCGAGCGCTGGCGCTACCGCGACGGTTCGGGCGAGATCGGCGTCATCTCCTCGGTGACGCAGGCCTTCTGCCGCAGCTGCACCCGCGCCCGCATCTCCACCGAGGGCATGCTCTACACCTGCCTGTTCGCCACCTCGGGCTACGATTTTCGCGCGCTGCTGCGCGAAGGAAAATCGGACGAGCAGATCCGCGCGGCGATAGGCGCGGTATGGAGCGCGCGCGACGACCGCTACTCCGAGATCCGCACCGCCGCGACCGCACGCGAGCGCAAGATCGAGATGTCCTATATCGGCGGATGATCGCGGTGAAAAAACCCCTGCGACCCGGCGTGACCCGCTCATCGCGCCCCCTCACCTTCGACGTCGAGGCGATCAACGAACGCGGCGAGATGGTGCCCACCGCCATCGCGGGCGAGAACCCGCTGACGCTCTACGTCGACAAGCGCGAGATCGTCACCCTGATGACGCTGGGCCAGGCGCCCGAAGCGCTCGCCGTCGGCTACCTGCGCAACCAGCGCCTGCTGCGATCGGTCGAAGAGATCGCCGCGGTGCAGGTGGACTGGGAAACCGATTCGGTCGTGGTGACGACGCGCAAGGCGAAGAGATGAAGGAAAAAATGAAAAGCGCACCGTCACCACCGGCTGCGGCCAGGGCACGATGTTCGGCGACCTGATGGATGAGATCGACAGGGTGAAGCTGCGCGACGATGTCCGCCTGTCCGAGGACACGCTGTACGCGCTGATGGAGCAGGTGCGCCACCGGGAAACCATCTACAAGTCCGCGGGCGCGGTGCACGGCTGCGCGCTCGCAAGCAACGAAGACGGCACGAGCAGGATCCTGAGTTTCGTCGAAGACGTGGGCCGGCACAACGCCGTGGACGCCATTGCCGGGCAGATGTGGCTGGAGGACATCGACGGTTCGGACAAGATCTTCTACACCACCGGGCGCCTGACCTCGGAAATGGTGATCAAGGCGGCGCAGATGTCCATCCCCTTTCTCGTGTCGCGCTCCGGCCTGACGCAGATGGGCCACGCGATCGCGCAGAAGACCGGCATCACCATGCTCGGCCGCGCCACCGGCAGGCATTACCTGCTGTTCACCGGCAAGCAGCGCTTTCAGAAATCCGTCAGCCCGACGGTGCTCGCATGAGCGCCGAACGCACATACGGCAACGTCACCGGGGTCATACTTGCCGGGGGCCAGGGCCAGCGCATGGGCGGAGTCGACAAGGGACTGCAGATTTTCCGCGGCAAGCGCCTGATCGACCACGTCTACGAGCGCCTCGCGCCGCAGATCGGCGGCATTATCATCAGCGCCAACCAGAATCACGACGCCTACAAAAGCTTCGGCGTGCGCGTGGTGAGCGACGCCTTCGGCAATTTTGCCGGGCCACTGGCCGGAATGCACGCCGTGCTGTCGGTATCACGCCGACCCTACCTCGCATCAGTGCCGTGCGATACACCGTTCCTGCCCGAGGACCTGGTCGGGCGCCTGATGGCGCGGCTGGAGGAGTCTGGCGCCGAGTTGGCGGTGGTCCGGACTGGAGAGTGGCGGCAGCCGGCGTTTTGCCTCATGCGCCGCGGCGTGATCGAGCACCTCACCGATTATCTCAAGCGCGGGGGGCGCAAGATCGACACCTGGTTCACCGGTCTGAACACGGTCGAAGTGGCTTTCGACGACCAGGTGGAAGCGTTCAGCAATATCAATACGCGCGAGGAGCTGGCGAGCCTGGAGGGACCGGTGGCGGCCGCAGCGGCGCAGACTGCAGCCCTGACGACGCCAGCGGCCGTGACCGCCGCAACGCCGGCGCGCGAAGCGCTTGCCCACGTCGTCAGCTGCATCGACGATTACGACCCGAATTCCCTCAGGGTGACGAGCGCGCGCGACGTCATCCACTCCTTCCTCAAGCCGGTCGGCGCGGTGGAGCGTGTCGCGGTGCGCGCGGCGCTGGGGCGTGTCCTGGGCGAGGACGTCATTTCCACCCTCGACGTACCCGCGCACGACAATTCAGCCATGGACGGCTACGCCCTGCGCCACACCGACCTCAAGGCGGCCGGCGAGACCGAGCTGCGCGTGATCGGCACCGCTCTTGCGGGCAAGCAGTTCAACGGCAAGCCGGGCAAGGGCGAATGCGTGCGCATCATGACCGGAGCGGTGATGCCGCCCGGCGCGGACACCGTGGTGATACAGGAAGTCGTCCGGGTCGAAGGCGACAAGGTGACCATCCCGTCCGGCCAGAAGCAGGGACAGAATCGCCGCCTCGCGGGCGAGGACCTGGCCGCGGGCCGGCCCGTGCTCAAAGCCGGGCAGCCCGTCGGGCCGGCGGAACTGGGGCTGATCGCTTCGCTCGGGCTGGCCGAGATCAGCGTGCGGCGGCGGCTGCGCGTGGCGTTCTTCTCCACCGGCGACGAACTGGCTTCGGTCGGGTCCGCGCTCAAGCCGGGCGAGGTCTACGACAGCAACCGCTACACGCTCTACGGCATGCTGTCGCGCCTGGGCTGCGACATCATCGACATGGGCGTGGTCCGGGACGATCCTACCAGCCTGGAACATGCGCTCCTGACCGCGACGAAGGACGCAGACGCCATCATCACGTCGGGCGGCGTGTCGGTGGGCGAAGCCGATTTCATCCGCGAATTGCTGGGCCGCCTCGGCGAAGTGGTGTTCTGGAAAATCGCCATGAAACCCGGCCGTCCCATGGCGTTCGGCAGGATTGCGCACGAGGGGAAAGACGCCTACTTCTTCGGCCTGCCCGGCAATCCGGTGGCGGTGATGGTCACCTTCTACCAGTTCGTGCGCGACGCGCTGCTGGCTTTGTCCGGCCGCACCGACGATTTTGCGCTGCCCCTGCTGCAGGTGCCCTGCACTGCCGCGATCAAGAAGGCCCCCGGGCGCACCGAGTATCAGCGCGGCCTGCTCACGCGCGACGGCCGGGGACAGTGGAGCGTGTGTCCGACCGGCTCACAGGGCTCGGGCGTGCTGCGCTCGATGTCGGAAGCGAACTGCCTCATCGTCATCGAGCACGAGCGCGGTTCGGTCAAGCCGGGAGAGACAGTGCAGGTGCAGTTGTTCGACGGGCTGGTCTAGGCGCCGCGCCAGGCGGTGCAACGCAGCGTCAGCCGTCCGAGGAATCGGTCTGGCGCGGCGCGCCGGCGCTGCGAAAGCGATAACCGTCGCCTTCGCGCTTGGCATCGTACATGGCGGCATCGGCGGCCACGACCAGCCGGTCGGTGCTCTGGGCGTCGCCCGGAAATATCGCGATGCCCACGCTGCAGCCGATGCTGACCTCGCGCGTGCCTGCTTCGTCACCGGACAGCTCGAACGGCGCGGCCAGTGCCGCGACGATCCTGGCCGCGACTTCGGCCGCATCTTCGCGGCCGGCGATCCGCTGCAGGACCACGGTGAATTCGTCGCCGCCGATGCGCGCGAAGGTGTCCGACTCCCGCAGCAGCAGCCGGATTCTGCCGGCGGCCATTTTCAGCACCTCGTCGCCAGCCTCGCGTCCGTGGGAATCGTTGACGGCCTTGAACCGGTCCAGGTCGAGAAACAACAACGCCAATTCGAATCGCTCCCGCCTTGCCAGCACGATCGCCTGCGTCAGCCGGTCGTAGAACAGGCTGCGATTCGGAACGCCTGTGAGCGCGTCGTAATGCGCCTGCATGCGCATCTTCTCCTGCTCCCGCTTGCGTTCGGTGATGTCGCGCGAAGACAGGAACAGCATGGGTTTCGCTTCGAGTTCGAAACCGATGCTGTGGATTTCCACGTCGATGACGCTGCCGTTCTTGCGCCTGTGCGTGGATTCGAACATCGTCGTGTGGCCGACGGATTCCTGCAGGCGCCTGAACTCCTTCCCGCCCTCGGCGCCCGCCCAGCGCTCATCCCACTGGGAAACGTTCATTTCCAGCAGCGCCTCGCGCGAATATCCCAGCATGCTGCAAAACGCGTCGCTGACATCGAGCGCATTGCCTGATTTGTCCAGAATGCATATGCCGTCGCTCGCGTTGCGCAGCAGCATGCGGCTGCGCAAGCTCTCGCGCGCGAGCGCCTCCTCCGCGCGCCTGCGCTCGGTGATGTCGACCATGACGGCGGCGGCAACCGGCTTGCCCGCGACCTGCATGCGGCTGCCGTAAATTTCGAGCTCGACCGTGGAGCCGTCCTTGCGCAAACCCTGGATCGCGTAATGCGCGTGCGGCACCACGCCGGAGAGCCGGTCGCGCATCGTGCCCGCCGCCTGCGCCCTGTCCTTCTCGGCGAACAAGTTCGGCATCTTCAGGCGAAGAATCTCATCCTGCGTGTAGCCGAAGATCCTGGCGCACCCCGGGTTGGCGTACTGCATGCCATCTTCGTCATAGAGCACGATGCCGACCAGGGACTGATCCGCCAGCCCGCGAAAGCGCGCTTCCGACTGCGCAAGCTCCAGTTCCGCTTTGCGACTGCGACGCAGCACCGCGGTGACGAACCCGCCGGCCGCCAGGAGCAGCAGCCCGCCCGCCGCAAGCGCGTTTCGCTCCGACCTCCACTCGACCAGGGCTTCACTCAGCGACAGCCCTATGGTCGCGTATATCGGGTAATTCGAGAGGCGGTGAAACGCAAAGATGCGCTCGATGCCGTCTATGTTGGACGCGATCGTTATCACCCCCTCGGCATCCCCCGCGCGCAGCCTCTCCCATATCCAGCCGCTGGTTGCGACCGGCTGGCCGAGTTTGGCGTCCACGGCCGGATGACGGACCAGCAGGCGATTTTCCGGATCGCGCAGGGTGACGGCGCTGTCCTTGCCCAGTGGCAGGCTGGAATAGAAATCGGTGAAATTTTCGCTCAGGCCCAGATAGGCCCCGAGCATGCCGGCGAACCTGCCGTCCGCTGAATCGACCCTGCGGCCTACGGTCACGCCCCAGCGGCTCGTTACCCGGCCCTGCATCGCTTCGGACACGGCGACCATGGTCCGGGGCTGGCTTTTCAGCGTCTGAAAATGCTTGCGGTCACCCACATTCGCCGCGGCAGCCGATCCGGAGGAATGGGCGATCAGCGTTCCTTCGGTGTCGGCGATATACATCGCCAGCACGCCGGTGGTGCGCTGCTGGTGGCTCAGCAACAAGGCGTCGAGTTCCTTGCGCCGTTTCTCGGGCAGGTGACCGCGAAGAGGCATATCGCCGGGGCGCATGTGATCGAGGAAACCGACAAGTGCGATATCACTTCGGTCGAAGGCCGCCGATGCATGCTGCTCGATCAGCCGCACGTAGGATACCGCCTGGTCGCGCACGCGCGCCTCCACCAGCCGGCGCGAATTTGCGAGGTCCGTCACCAGGAAGGCGATGAAGGCGATGATCACCACCCACACGGCAATGAGAACTTGGCTGGTCCGGTTCATGGGGCTGGACGCGGTCTGCGCGCCGACTCCTTTTTTTGGAATGTGCGTACCCTGAAAGCCAGGCGCACCGACACACACCTTCAGTCTGGACTATTTCAGAACGACACGGATGGGAGTTTGACAATTGTCAATTTCGGATTCATCTGAACCCATGCAGGCGGACGCCCTGCTTCAGCTTGATCGGAGAACGGTCACGGAATATGCCGGAAAAACGCGCGCGCGGCAGGCGATCCAACGGCTTCTGGCCAGAATGCCGCTCCGCATCACCGACGCAACTCGGTCAACTCTCGCGGGTTTTTAGACCTGTCCGGTTCTGTAGCACATGAATTGTCCGCTTTTTCTGTTGAGGGCGGGAAGCGGCGAAGGGCGTAGCCCGTAGCCGATTGCCGCCCTCAACGGCGCACCTGGCGGACGGCTCAGGCGG
>JAPLRD010000090.1 GCA_026399375.1 Pseudomonadota bacterium | reverse complement strand
CGGCGCGCAGCACGGCGTTTTCGATCGGGTGGGTGAACCCGAGGTCCTGCGATTCGCGCACGTGGCGGTCGAACGTTTCCTTCGAGTACTCGGCGGGCTGAGGCGGGTGCAGTTGTTCCTGCTGCATTCCGATGATCTCCTGGCGCGCCCTGCCGAGACGGCGGCAGGCGGCCTGATTGGCGTCCAGAATCGTCCTGCTCTGCGGATTGGCCAGAACGATGGCGTCGGGCGCGCCCTCGAACAGCACGCGGAACCGTTCCTCGCTCTCGCGCAGTGCGGCCGCCGCCTGATTGCGCTCGGTGAGGTCGATATCGACGCAGAACAATTCGGGTTCGTGTCCCGGCGCCTGCACCATTGCGTGGCTCGAATAGACCGCGACCCGCGAGCCGTCCTTGCGCAGCAGCGACAGTTCCGACGCCGGAATCGGCTCTCCGGTCGCGGCCATCTGCGCGATGGCGCCTCTTACGCCGTCGCGCATTTCCGCGGGGATGATCAGGTCGAGCAGGTTGCGTCCGACCGCCTCCTGCGCGCTGTAGCCGTACAGGTGCTCGGACGCACGGTTCCAGTAGCGGGTCGTGCCGTCCATGGCGTAGCCCTGAACCGCCACGTTGGGAATGTTCTGCAGCAGATCACGGAACCTCTCTTCGCTTTCCCGCAGTGCGTCTTCCACCTGTTTGCGTTGTGTGACATCCTGCGTCGTGCCCACGCTGCGCAGGGGCCTGCCGTTCGCATCTTTCTCCAGTTCGGCGACCTGACGCACCCAGCGGACGCTGTCGCCGACGAGGATGCGGTGCTGGTTGTCAAAGGGCGGGCCCCCATCGAGGGCGGACTGCCAGGCGCGATCGACGCGCGCTCGGTCGTCGGGATGGACCCGCGCGAGGTAGGTGTCGTGGCTGCCGATCGTTCCTTCCGGCAGGCCGAAGATGCGGCAGGTTTCGGCCGACAGGCGCATGCTGTCGCGTGCCAGGTCGTACACCCAGCTGCCCACATGGGCGACGGCCTGGGCGCGGTTGAGATCGCGTGCGAGTTCATCCGCTTTGTCAATATGCATCTGATAAGAGCGGACAAAATAGATGACCATCACTGCCGAAAAGACGTACACCATGCCTTGAACGATCAGGCGCATCGCCGGCGGGGTGGGCGGCGCGACGGGCTGAATCCCGAACGACTCCGCCAGCGCGAAGCACAGGTTCGCCACCGTCGACAGCGCCGCCATGATGATCGCGGCGCGCATTCCCGCCATCCAGCCGAGCATCAGGATAACCAGGGGGTAATACAGGATTGCCATGTTGCTCATGCCGCCGTTGAACACGGCGATGAGTGTTGCGACTCCCCAGAATCCGACCGCCAGCACATTCACTGCGTGCCCCACCCTGTTGCGCCACAGCATGTACCAAGCGGTCAGCCCCACCAGTGCCGTGCCGACGGGTCCGAGCGCGCGCCCGGTTTGCTCCGGCACAAGGGCGAGGAGCGTGATCAGAAAGGCCGCAGAACCCGCCAATATCAGGGCAACGGTAAGCTTGAGGAACGCCCGGGCGGGCTTCCCCAACATTGGGCGAAACACCGCGCCGCCGGGGATGGAGTGCCGGCCTTTCATGTTTGCGGCCGCATGAAGGCGAATCCGGCCGCCGCAGCCTGGTCGGGGAGTCTGTCTGTCCGGCGCTGGGCCCCGCTGAAGCGGTGGGTCTGCATTGCGGTATGGCGCGTTCCGAAGGGAGATCGATGGAAATTGTCCGCCTGCTGCCAGCACATTGTGCCGGTCGGGCGGGAGGGGTGTTTGACCGAAGTCAAACCTGTGCCAGAGCATCGCGAAAAATTCCTGTTTGATTCAAAGTCAGGCTGGAATAAGCTTGGCCGGGCGGATGCAGTTTCCTGGCGCGAAACGTGCTTCCCGATGGTTACGGAGGCTTAAACATGAACGACAAAATCGACCTCGACACTGAACTGCGCGAAGACATACGCCTGCTGGGGCGGCTGCTGGGGCGGGTGTTGCAGGAGCGCACAGGGGAGGCCGGCTATGCACTCATCGAGTGCGTGCGCCAGACGTCGGTGCGCTTTCGCCGCGCGGAACCGGATGAAGGCGCCGCGGTCCGGGCTGAACTGGCCGGCATCCTCGACGGGCTGACGCACCGCCAGAGCCTGGATGTGGTGCGCGCCTTCAGCTATTTTTCGCATTTGCTCAACATCGCCGAGGACAGGCAGCAGATAAGAAAGCGCCGTACCTGGCTGCGCGATGGCTCGCCGCCGCGCGAGGGTAGCCTGGCGCGGGCCCTGCAGGAACTGAATGCTGCGGGCGTGTCCAGGGACAAGGTCGATGCCTGGTTCGAAGGCGCGCTCGTCAGTCCGGTGCTGACGGCGCATCCGACCGAAGTGAAGCGCAAGAGCACGCTCGATTGCGAGCGCGAGATCGCGCGGCTGCTCGATCGGCGCGATCGCGAACTGCTGCTGCCGGGCGAGGAGGCGGAGTTCGAGCACGAGCTCTACACCTGGATCCTGACGCTGTGGCAGACGGCGATGCTGCGCCTGACCAAGCTGCGCGTGGTGGACGAGATCGACAACGCGCTCGCCTACTACCGCGACACCTTCCTCGAGCAGATCCCGCGTCTGTACGCTGAAATGGAACAGACCCTGGAGCGGCATGGCGGCAAGCCGGCGCACCTGCCGGCGGTGCTGCGCATGGGTTCGTGGATAGGCGGGGACCGCGACGGCAATCCTTTCGTCACCGCCGAAGTGTTGCGCGCCGCCCTCGACCGGCAGGCGCGGCAGGCGTTTGCGCACTACCTCGTGCAGGTGCATCTGCTGGGAGGCGAACTCTCGCTTGCGGCGCGCCTGGTGAGCGTCGCGCCCGAACTGGACGCGCTCGCCGAGCGCGCCCGTGACGAGTCGCCGTTTCGCCAGGACGAACCCTACCGGCGCGCACTGGTGGGCATCTATGCGCGGCTGGCCGCGACCGCAGGCGCGCTTTGCGGCTATGCGCCGCCGCGCGAGCCGCACGCAGTCGGCGAACCCTACGCATCCAGCGCCGACCTGCTGGCCGACCTTGCAGTCGTCGACCGCTCGCTCGTCACCCACGGGTCGGCGGCACTGGCCGAGCGGCGGCTGCGCCCGCTCATGCGCGCGATCGAAGTATTCGGTTTCCATCTCGCGTCGCTCGACCTGCGGCAGAATTCGGGTGTGCACGAGGAAGTCGTCGCCGAATTGCTGCGCCTGGCAGGTGTGCACGACGCCTATTCGAAGCTGGCCGAATCCGAGCGCGTCCGGCTGCTGGAGCGCGAGCTGGCCGGCCCGAGGCTGCTGTATTCGCGCCACCTCAGCTACAGCGCGACCACCGTGGGCGAGCTCGATATCCTGCAGGCGGCGGCCGATATCCACCGGCGCTTCGGCGCCATCGCGATCCAGAATTACATCATTTCGCATTGCGAGTCGGTAAGCGACCTGCTCGAAGTGGGCGTGCTGCTGAAGGAAGTCGGCCTGTTGGTGCCGGGACGCTCGCCGCATCTGGCGCTCAATATCGTCCCGCTGTTCGAGACCATTGCGGACCTGGACCGCGCCGGCAGCATCATGGGTGCCGCGTTTGCGCTGGAAACCTATCGCCGCTGGCTGGATGCGCGCGGCCGCGTGCAGGAGGTGATGCTAGGCTATTCCGACAGCAACAAGGACGGAGGTTATCTCACCGCCAACTGGGCGCTGTACCGGGCGGAGGAGAGCCTGGTCAATGCGTTCCGCTCGGCCGGCATCCGCCTGCGCCTGTTCCACGGCCGCGGCGGCACGGTGGGCCGCGGCGGCGGGCCGTCCTACGAGGCCATACTGGCGCAGCCGCCGGGCAGCGTGGACGGCATGCTGCGCCTGACCGAGCAGGGCGAGATCATCGCCAGCAAATATTCCGATGCCCTGCTCGGGCGCGAAAATCTGGAGACCCTGGTCGCGGCCACGCTGGAGGCGAGCCTGCTGCAGGTGCCTGCCCCGGACGCGGCGGTGCGACGCTATGCCGCGGTGATGGATACGCTCAGCACGCATGCCTGCAGCGCCTACCGGGCCCTGGTCTACGAAACGCCCGGCTTCGTCGACTACTTTCGCATGACCACGCCGATCGCGGAAATCGCTGAACTCAACATCGGCAGCCGCCCGGCGTCGCGCAAGGCGTCCTGGGGCATCGAGGACCTGCGCGCGATTCCCTGGGTGTTCAGCTGGGCGCAGTGCCGCGTGCTGCTGCCCGGCTGGTACGGTTTCGCCAGCGCGGTGGAGGTCTGGCTCACCGGACATCCGCAGGGCATGGAAACCCTGCGCGAAATGTACCAGCGCTGGCCGTTCTTCCGCAGCGTGATCTCCAACATGGACATGGTGCTGGCCAAGACCGACCTGTCGATCGCCGCGCGCTATGCCGAATTGCTGGAAGATGCGGCGCTGCGCGAGTCGGTGCTCGCGCGCATCGGCGAAGAATTGCAGAAATCGATCGCCTACCTGCTGCAGATCAGCGGCCAGGAGACCTTGCTCGAGAGCAACCCCGAGCTCGCGCAAAGCATCCGCAGCCGCATTCCCTATCTCGACCCGCTCAACCACCTGCAGATCGAACTGTTGCGCCGCTATCGCGCCGGCGACACCGACGAGCTGACCCGGCGCGGCATCCTAGGACGGACGACCACCGGGACCGCGTTCGCGGGCCGGTTCATTTCGTGTGATCAGCGGCGCTTCTCGCGTCGATCAGAAAATGTCATGCCTCTCGCGGCACCTTGTTTGATGAAAGTCATGCCGGGCATGCCGATGCCGGCGCATTGTCGAAGCAAGCGGAATTGTCGCGTTCATCGAGAGGAAGAAACATGTCTACCATCACCATGGGAACGGTCGTCAACAAGCCCGCCGCATCTGCGGCGGAAGTGAAGTACTGGGGACTGCTCGCCGCATTTGCAGCCTTGCTCATCGTCTGCATGCTTCCCACGCCCCAGGGGCTGCCCGTGGCCGGGCAGATCATGCTCGGCATGTTGCTGTTCTCGGTGATTCTATGGATGACCGAGGCGGTGGACTACGCTGTCAGCGCGGTGCTGATCGTCGCATTGATGGCCTTCCTGCTCGGCATGGCGCCCAATCCGGCGAAGCCCGAAGCGGTGCTGGGCACAAGCGCGGCGCTGGGCATGGCCCTGGGCGGTTTTGCCAACACCGCCCTCGCACTGGTCGCTGCAGCGCTGTTTCTCTCGGCGGCGATGACCAT
>JAPLRD010000258.1 GCA_026399375.1 Pseudomonadota bacterium | reverse complement strand
TGGCCGATAGTGTGAATTCACTATCGAATCAATTAGCTGCCGCTCGCGATTGCACCGGGTCTATTCAGCGGCTGGTTTAGAGCGCTTGGCCCAGTACGTACTCCCGGCCATGTGCAGACGTCCAAACAAGGAGCCAATCCGTCCTTTGAATGGCCAGTTCGAGCCAGTAACCCGCCGTTGGCGTATCCGCGCTTCACCTCTACCAAAAGATCCTCGAAAGATAAAACCCCCGGGGCGAAAGTACTAGAGGGGGGCCCACTTTTCGAAGGAGCCGTCTACCCGGCGTTGACTCGAGGGTGGTTGCGGAGTAGCTTGCCCGTTGTAGGCAGTTCAATGTCGATGTTCTCAAAAAAGGAGGATATGAAGATGTCAATACGTAGGAAGGTTCTTAGTGGGGTTTTGTTTAGCGCGGCAATGTTGCTCAGCGGCATTGTTCTTGCGCAGGGGTTGCCAACCGCCAAACCAGAATCGGTGGGCATGTCGAGCGAGCGTTTAGGCCGGATCAAGACTGCGCTGCAACGCGAAATTGACGCCGACAGAATGCCCGGGGCGGTGGTAATGATCGCGCGCAAGGGCAAGCTCGTTTATTCCGAAGCGATTGGATATCAGGACAAGGGCAGCGGTACTCCCCTGAAGAAAGACGCGATCTTTCGCATCTACTCAATGACGAAGCCGCTTGCTTCCGTGGCGGCGATGATACTCGTGGAAGAGGGCAGGATCGCGCTTGCCGACCCCGTCTCCAAGTACCTGCCTCCGTTTGCCAAAATGGAAGTTCTGGTAAAGGACAAAGAAGGAAAGGCCTCTCGTGAACCTGCGAAACGTCCAATAACAATTCTCGATTTGTTTCGTCATACGGCGGGTCTAGCCTACGGGGAATTCTCGTCGGTTCCAGAACTCAAGGCGGCTTATGCGGAAGCGGGGCTATTCCAGCCGAACGGCCCTGTTGCCGAATCGCGCATGATTACGCCCGAGCAGTTTACGAACGGCATCGCCAAGGCTCCACTTGTGCACCAGCCAGGCACCACTTGGGAGTACAGCATGGCCGTCGACGTCCTAGGCCGAGTTGTTGAGGCTGTATCGGGACAGCGGCTGTCGGTTTTCATGGAAGAGCGCCTTCTGCGTCCACTCAAGATGGCTGATACGGGTTTCGTCGTGCCAGCGGCGAAACAGGGTCGAATTGCAGAGCCCTTGGCAAAGAATCCGCTCACAGGCGGGCCCAATGAAGCCATGCTTGACGTGAAGATTCAGCCGCTCAACGATTCTGGAGGTGGTGGTGGCGTATCTACTGCTGCAGACTACCTGCGTTTTTCCCAGATGATGCTCAACGGCGGGGAGTTGGGTGGCAAGCGCATTCTAAGCCCGACTAGTGTCCGACTGATGGCATCGGACCATCTTGGCTCACGGCCTAGTGTCATGCTTCCAAATGGTATGGGTCTGACGCCAGGCGTTCTACTCATGGGGTCCGAAGGTTATACATTCGGTCTTGGCTTCATGGTTCGCCAAGGTCCGGGCCTGGCTGGCATCCCTGGCTCTGAAGGGGAGTACAGCTGGGCCGGCGCGGGCGGCACATTCTTTTGGATAGAGCCGAAGGAGCAGCTCGCAGTGGTGTACATGGCACAAACCCCTGGAGCCATTCGACCCGCCTACCGGAGGTTGATCAAGCAGCTGGTTGGCCAAGCCATTACTAAATAAGGTTCACGTAACTGGCTAGTCTGTGAATCTGGACCAGCGCGGCCGATCGCAAGGTCGGTTGCGCTGATCAGTGAACAACACCTATCTTGTAGCGTTTCAGACCACGGAACTTCTGTCTCAATTCAGTAGGGCAGATTGCTCAGTCTGAGTTTGGCCGATGGCAGCATTACGGTGAAACCGGACCGTGGTTGTGCGTCAAATCATGCGGCCGTTGTGGGTCGGGAGTGTGCTTCCGCTTGCTTGAATTGCTGACGCTGCCTGCCCGCATAATTGCGCTTCACGATATTGTGTTTGGAAGACGTTAAACTGTCGCCGCAATAGAGCAGCGATAGCAGAGTTCATGTCTTATAATTCGCCACTTCCCTTTGCCAACAACTCTTTGAAAACGTGTCTCCATCTGGAAAGCGCAGGTTGCATTATAGGTGCCCCCATTGATGATTCCGCGTCGTGCTCTGTCCGTACGCGCGCACTTGTTCCTGCTCGTATTCGCAGTATTCCTGCCAATGGTTGCTATATTCACCTGGCACGTGGTTCTGGAAATTCAGGACGCGCGACATGGCGCCTATGCCCGTGTAAAGCAACTCGCGGATGAAACAGCAGCCAATATTCAGGCGATCCTGGAAGACAACGAGCTGGTACTCAGCCGATTGGCAGCTCGCCCGCTAATTCAGGCGCTCGATCCGAAGAGATGCGATTCGATTCTTACCGACTACGTCAGCCTGCATCCTGAGTTTAGTACGCTCGCACTGCGAGATGCCAACGCCAATATCGTCTGCACGCTGTTAGCCAATCCGCCTTTCGCTGACCAAACGCGGCGTCTGTCCTGGTTCCAGGAGAGCATACGAAGCGACGGATTTACCGTCGGCGACGCTTTGTTGAGTGCACGATCAAAGCGGTGGGTAACAGTATCGGCTTTTCCCGTACGCGACAAGGCGATGGGCAACACTGGCGTCGTCTTCTTCTCCGTTGATTTGCTGAAGCTGAATCAAAAGATATTCCGCTCCGTCCCGAAGGGCGCGGTGGTTGCCGTTACCGACCGCAATGACTCGTTTCTTCTGCGTTCGATTGATCCTGACAAGTGGATTGGTCGGCCGCTTCCTGCCGACAATGCCGCTCGCGTTCGCGGCCAGCAGGAAGGGTATTTCACGCGGATTGGCGCAGATGACGGCGCTAAACGTTTGTATGCATTTGTCACCATCCCTCGAACTGGCTGGCGTGTATTTGCCGGGTTACCCGAAGAGGAAGTGTTTGCCGAGGCGCGTACTCGAATATTGATCAGTGTCCTTGTAGGTGTCACCATTTTGATGCTGGTACTGGCGCTTGCCTACCGTATCAGCATGACGATCGTCAGACCGGTCGGGGATCTAGCGCAGGCCGCCGCGAACATTTCCGCAGGAGAGGGCAGTGCCCGCGCCAATGTATCCGGGCCAGCTGAAATCGCAAAGGTAGCGGTTCAATTTAACCATATGCTTGATGTGCGCGAACAAGCCGAGGCTGCGCACGAGGCGCTTGAAGCCCAGCTACGCGAGTCGCAGAAGATGGAGGCTATCGGCACTCTCGCCGGCGGCATTGCGCACGATTTCAACAACGCGCTTGCGACCATTTTGGGCAACGTCGAGTTGGCACGCCAAGATGTGAGCACTAATGAAATTGCGATGGAGAGTTTGGAGGAAATCCACAAAGCGGGATCGCGAGCACGCAATCTAGTACAACAAATTCTATCCTTTAGTAGGCGCCGCCCGACCGAACGCAAACCGGTTGCGCTCGCGGCCATAGTCGAGGAGACCGCGCGCATGCTGCGCGCTACCATGCCGGGCAACATTGAGCTGATAGTGCAGTGTGACAACGATGTACCTCTTGTGCTGGCCGACACCACTCAGATCCAGCAGGTTTTGATTAACGTTGCTACGAACGCCATGCAATCGATGCATGGCGCGCCAGGGAGAATAGGCATCCAGTTAGCCACTCATCGAGTGGATGAGCCACTTCATGTTGAGCACGAACGCCGCCAAAGCGGCTCGCATGTCTTTCTGCGTCCCGGTATCTATGCGCGCCTAATCGTGCAAGACAACGGCCCAGGAATGAGCGAGGCTACGCGGGCCCGAATTTTCGAGCCGTTCTTTACAACTAAGCCGGTGGGGCTGCCTGTTCGGTGGGCACTAGCGTGTGTGCGTGTGTGTGTGCGAGAGCGTGTGTGCGCATGCGCAGGCGCGGTTGAGGGCGGTGTGTGAGTGTAAGTGTGCGTG
>JAPLRD010000190.1:33371-36584 GCA_026399375.1 Pseudomonadota bacterium | reverse complement strand
ACCCGCGACAATTCAACCTGCGGCTCCTGCACGGCTTCGTTCATGCCTGCCCTTATAGCAGCATCCAAACGAAAAAGCCAGTACTGTCTCTCCTCTACGTCACATCAAGGGCTTGGAACAATGAATGACGGAGCCCTGGCACTGGCCTGGCTGGTCTTGCTGATTCTGCTGTCCTTGCCGCTGTGGTTCGTTCCGCCGCTGTGGCCGGTGTTGCCCATCCTCTTGTTCGGTTATCTCAATCAGCGGGTGTTTCGCTATGACGCGCTGGCCGAGCACGCCGCAGGCTGGGAAATGGATACCCTGTTCCGGCGCCACCGCGGGGAAATGCTGCTGCTCGGCGTGGTGCTGGCCCTGTTCGGCCTGATTCCGGTGCTGGGATTTTTCGCGCCGGTTTACGGTGGCCTGGCTTTCATCCACTATTGCCTGGCGCGGCTGGCGCAATTGCGCGACGAACCGGTTGCAATTCAATAGAGAAACTTCGGGAGCTTAGAGATGCCCATCGGTGCCATCATCATCGGCGACGAAATCATGCGCGGCAAGCGCCAGGACAAGCACATGGCGCAGTTGATCGCCATCCTGCGCAGCCGCGGCCTTACGCTCGCCTGGTGCCAGTATCTCGGCGACAGCCCGGAACTGATCACGGCGACACTCAAACGCACGCTCGCCGGACCGGACATCGTGTTCAGTTTCGGCGGGATTGGCGCGACGCCGGACGACCATACGCGCGCCTGCGCTGCGACCGCGTCCGGCCAGCCGCTGGTGCTGCATCCGGAGGCGGCGGCCGAAATCCGCGGCCGCTTCGGCGCCGACACCACGCCGAACCGCCTCAAGATGGGCGAGTTTCCGCGCGGTTCCAGGATCATTCCCAACAATTACAACCGCATCTGCGGCTTTTCCTTCGGCGAGCATCACTTTGTGCCGGGGTTTCCGATCATGGCCTGGCCCATGGTCGAGTGGGTGCTTGATGAGCGCTATGCGAAACTGTTCCACCTGCAGCCCGAGGCCGAGGCCTCGATCGTCGTGTACGAGTCGGCCGAGAGTACGTTGACGCCGCTGATGCTGGCGGTCGAAGCCAGGTATCGCGGGCTGAAGGTCTTCAGCCTGCCCAGCGTGGGCGAAGGCGGTCAGCGCCGGCACATCGAATTGGGCGTGCGCGGCGCACCCGGAGAAGTGCCGGCGGCGATGGAGGACTTGAAGCGCGGCGTGATCGAAACGGGCGGCACCTGGGAGGAGCATTCCGCCCCTCCAGGTGCGGACCGGCCGAAGGCTACTTGATTGCGAGCTTCTTCGTTTCCGAGCCGGTTTTTTTCGGCAGTGTCAGGTTCAGCACGCCGTTATTGCATTCGGCGTCCGCTTTCGCTTCGTCGATGTCGTGCGCCAGCGTGAAGCTGCGGAACTGCCTGCCGTAGTAGCGCTCGCTGCGTACCAGCTTGTTGCCCTGTTTCTCTTCTTTTTCCTGCTTCACTTCGGCGCTGATCGAAACCTGGTTGCCGTCGATCGACACTTGGATGTCCTCTTTCTTTACGCCGGGGACGTCCGCTTTGACCGTGTAGGCCTTGTCGGTTTCCGAAATCTCAAGCTTGATTTCGGGCTCCGCTTCCATGTTCTGGAACACGGGCCGCAGCATGAAGCCCTTGAAATAGTCATTCATATCCCGGAACGGATCGAAACGCGCCATTTCGCCGAAGGGATCCCAACGCGTGAGGTTCACCATGATGATGCTCCTTTCCTGGTTGAAAAATGCGGGTACTGCCCGCGACGTACAAACCGGGAAGCGCCAAAAGCGATCGCTTCCCGCCGATCGTTCTTGCCTGTGCGTGCATCTGTAAAACCAGCCTAGCGCGTTCCAGGTTCTCCGTAGTGACTAAAATCAAAAAAGCGTGCGGGGTCCACGGCTGTGCCGGAGCCGTCAGGGGCCGGGGCGTTCACTATCATGATTTGTCTATATGCGGGCGTCCTGGCTTCAAAACAAGCGGCGGGCCGGGAAAGCGGTGTATGACTGGAGGCTAGGCGAAAAAAAACCCCGGGAGCTGGCCCGGGGTTTAGGGTGCCCCGGGCTTGCGCTCGGGGCCGCTGACAGCAAAGGAGGAGGAGAAACTATCAGCGTTTTCTTTAAGAAAGCTTACGCAGCTTTCTTTTTGCCGGCTTGTTTCACCACGGTTGCGGTGGCGGCGGTAACATTGGCTTCGGCCAGGTCGGTCGCTTGTTTCACGACTTTGGTGAAGCTGTCGTAGGCGGAGTTGGCGGCAGCCATCGCGGACTTGACTGCGGCAACGGCGACGTCCGAACCGGCGGGCGCGTTCTTGGTCAGTTTGTCCATCAGCGAAACGACGGTCTTGTTCATCTCGGCAGCCTGGTTTTCGGCCAGTTTGTTGACTTCGGCTTGGGTCTGCGTCGCCACTTCGTACACGTTGCGCGAATAGGCGATGGCTTTTTCCAGGCTCGGCTGGGCGGCGGCGGCGGTCAGGTTCACGAACTCCTGCGCGTCTTTGACGGACAGCAGGGCTTTGGCCTGGCTGACGCTGTCTTCGAACGCCGCTTTGGTGGTGTTGAAGTTCAGGGCCGACAGGCGCTCGAACGCGGCGAACTGGGCGGTGGCGACGGTGAACAGCGCGTCCACGCTGGCTTTATTGGCGGCGGCGAATTGCTCGGGGGTGGCGTACATTTTCGATCTCCAAAAAAAGTTATCAAAGGGTTCAGGCAATCTTGGGTGCAAATCCTCTGTAGTGGAGAAATATTGCACTGCAACAATTTGAATTCTACACCCAACTGATTGCATGTCAAGAATATTTTTGATATTGCCAATATTTCTTTGGTGTGTTGCACAAAATCATGACAAATCATTAGTTTGAGCGCTCGATGTTCGCGTCGCGCTCGAGTTATTTCAGAAAATATGTATATGACACAAAATGTTATAGGCTTTTTTCGGCGCGGCATCCGAAATGTTAGCGGGGGCTTACTTATTTGCGCTGCCGCCAGCATCAAATCTGCCCAGGGTCGCCAGCTTGATATACTGCGCCGCTTTGTGACCGCGTTCATGCCCACTTTTCCTCTTCCCATACCCCAACGCAGTCCTCAGCATGCAGGGCGCTGAGTCCGGCGCCGAACGGCTGTGGCTGAAAGCCATGCCCGGCCTGTTCGTGCTCCTGTGGAGCACCGGTTTCGTCAGCGCCAAGTACGGCCTGCCCTACGCGGAGCCCCTGACTTTCCTCC
>JAPLRD010000190.1:22700-33338 GCA_026399375.1 Pseudomonadota bacterium | reverse complement strand
ACTTTCCTCCTCCTGCGCTTCGTTCTGGTCGTGGCGCTGATGCTGGCGCTTTCGCTGGCGATGCGCGCCGCCTGGCCGCGCACCCTGAAGCAACTAGCTCACGTCGCCGTCGCCGGGATATTGATGCAGGCGGGTTACCTCGGTGGCGTGTTCTGCTCCATCAATCTGGGCATGTCAGCGGGGGTGAGCGCGCTGATCGTCGGTATCCAGCCCATTCTGACCGCATTCGCCAGCGCGCCGCTGTTCGGTGAACGGCTGCGCGCGCAACAATGGCTGGGGTTGGTGATGGGTTTCGGCGGTGTAATTCTCGTCGTGCTAGGCCGTTCGGCGCTGTCCGGCATCACGCCGGCCACGCTGGCGCTGTCGGTGCTCGCCCTCGTTTCCGTCACGGCCGGAACGCTTTATCAGAAGCGCTATTGCGGTACCGTGGATCTGCGCGCCGGATCGGTGATCCAGTTTTCCGCTGCCGGGCTGGTACTGCTGCCACTGGCGCTCGCGTTCGAAACCCTGCAGGTGCGCTGGACCGGCGAATTCGTGCTGACGCTGGTGTGGCTGGTGTTCGTGCTGTCGATCGGCGCGATATCCCTGCTCTACGTCCTTATCCGCAAGGGCGCCGCCACCACGGTAGCGAGCTTTTTTTACCTTGTTCCGCCGTGCACGGCGGTTTTGGCCTACCTGATGTTCAATGAAACGCTCAGCACCATGGCGATGGCCGGAATGGCGCTGGCGGCGATAGGCGTCGCGCTGGTGGTCTACCGGCGCCAGTAGAAGCTGCCGTAGGGGCGGAAGAGGTAGCCGTAGCCCCAGCCGTAACCCGGGTATCCCCGCAGCCACGGGTCGTAGTAGTAATAGCTGTTGAGCCGCAACTCCTGTTCGCGCCTGATCTGTTCGGCGTGGCGCGACTCGCGCTGATTGATTTCATCGGCGATGCGGTCGCGCACCGCCTGTTCGTGCGCCGACTGGATGGCGTCCAGCACCTCCTTCCCCACGCCTTGGGCATGCAGGTCCACCGCCTGCGATGGACCGAGCTCGAAGCGCGAACCTGTCTCCCTGATTCTGGCGACGATATCCCTGGCGGACACGCCCTCTTTCGACATGCGCACGATATCCGCGAGCGACAGCTTCGGCTGAGGCGCAGGCATGATGCGCGCCAGTTCTTCCGGAGAAATGCGTTCGATATAGGGGCCGGCGCCTGGCGGCGCGGTCGCAGTGGCGCAGCCGAAAAGCGACCACGCCAGGATTGGAATCAGAGCGACGCGCCGCATGACGATTTCAGCGTTGCCACGATGAAGTGCGCGCTGCTAGAGGATGCGCTCGCCGAATTTTCTCACCGCCGCTTCGGACAGCGTCAATCCCAGACCCGGGGCTTCCTTCAGCGTCAGGCGGCCGTTGGCGATCCGCGGCGGATCTTCGAACAGTTCCGCCTGCAAGGGATCGCGTTCGGGATCGGTGAAGGACTCGACGATGCAGCCTGCCGGGCTTGCGGCGACGATATGCGCATGGATGAAGCAGTCGTGGTGCGGCGCGACCTGCACGTTGTTGAATTCGCACAGCGCCGAGAGCTTCCTGCCTTCGGTAAAGCCGCCCATCATGGTGCAGTCGAACTGCAGGATTTCGATCGCGCCTTCTTCGAGCAGCGCGCGGCAGCCGTAACTCGTCAGTTCGCTTTCGCCCGCGGACAAGGGAATGTTCGTTCGCTGCGCCAGCAGCTTGAGTTCGCGCCGGTCGTCGGCCCAGCGCACGGGCTCCTCCAGCCACCGGGGTTTCAAAGGCTCGAGCAGGCGCGCGCCCTCGATGGCGGTGGCTAGGTCCCAGCCGCGGTTGACGTCGATCATGAGGTCCTTGTCGTCCCCGATGACCTCGCGCACCACGGCCAGGCGCTCCATGTCTTCGGCGAGCGGAACGCCGCCGGCCTTCGCCTTGAAGCCGGTGTGGCCCTGCGCTTTCAGCATCTGCATTTCATCGCGCAACTCGATCAGGTCCTTGCCGTCGCGGTAGTAGGCGCAGGTCACGTAGCACGGGACTTCGCTGCGATAGCCGCCGAACAGGCGGTACAAGGGCAGGCCGGCAGCTTTCCCCATGATGTCCCAGCAGGCTATGTCGACGGCGGATGAGATGCGCACCAGCGCTTCGCGCGTCCAGCCTTTTTCGTGGGCCAGCCGCTGCCAGGTCAGGGCGAACAGCTTCCGGTACAACTGTTCCGGCGCGAGCGGGTCGGCGCCGACGATCAGATCGCCGATGCCGCTGCGAAAGGCGTGGATGGCCGCTTCGATCGGCGTGTAGCTGGTGGCGAGGCCTATGCCCTCGATGCCCTCGTCGGTCTGCAGTCGCACCAGGATCTCGTTCGCTTTGGGAACGATGAAATGGCTCACCCAGTGCGGGCGGCCGGTGTCGGGGGCGCGCAGGATATAAACCTCAAGCTTGGTAATCTTCATCTGTTGCCGCTCTCTCGTTCCAGTATTGGGTGGCGCGGGGCGCGTCGCTGCCGCTACTCGACGACCAGCTTCGCCTGCTTGACGATTTTCGCGAACAGCGCCGTTTCTTTCGCGATCTGCGCGGCCATCTGCTCGGGGGTGTTGCCCACAGGCTCGCTGCCGGACGCGAGCAGGCGCTCGCGCACGTCGGGCATGTTCAGGATCTTCACCATTTCGGCGTTGAGTTTGGTGATGATCTCCGGCGGCGTCTTGGCCGGCGCGAGGAAGCCGAACCAGGTCGTCACCTCGAACCCGGGCAGGGCGGCTTCGGCGATCGTTGGCACGTCTGGCAGCGAGGCCGAGCGCTTGGCGGTGGCGACGCCCAGCGGCCGCAGCTTTCCCGCCTTCACGTGCGGCAGGCAGGAGGCGACGGTGTCATACATCATGGACACCTGTCCGGCGACGAGGTCGGCGACGGCGGGCGAACTGCCCTTGTACGGGACGTGCAGGATGTCGACTCCCGCAAGCATATTGAACTGCTCGCCGATGAGGTGGTGGGCGGTGCCCATGCCGGCCGAGCCGTAGGTGAGTTTGCCCGGGTTCGCCTTGGCATAGGCGATGAGTTCCTTGACAGAATTCACCGGTATGGCGGGGTTCACGACCAGCACGTTGGGCACGATCGCGACCACGGTGATCGGCGCGAAGTCCTTCTGAAAATCGTAGGGCAGCTTGGCGTAGGCGCTGGTCGCGATGTTGTGGTGAACCGCGCCCATCAACAGGGTGTAGCCGTCGGCCGGCGCCCTAGCGGCTTCGGTCGCGCCCAGCGTGCCGCCTGCGCCGGGCTTGTTGTCGATGATGACCTGTTGGCCCCAGGCCGCAGTGAGCTTCTGGCCGACGATGCGGGCGAGAAAGTCGGTCGAGCCGCCTGGCGGGAACGGCACGATCACGCGTATGGGCTTGTTCGGAAACGCCTGCGCTTGCGCCAGCGCGCCGCCTGCGGGCGCGCCGAGCAAGGCGGCCATGAACACCAGGTTGACGAAACTCGATAGCGATTTCATTTCATGCTCCGGTGATAGTGCTGCTCCCGCGGCTGCGGTTAGTGAATTTCCGTGTGCATCCATTCTAGCCGAGAACCAGCCTGCGGGTTCCGCGGCCGGGCTTGACCGGAGCCGCGATCTGGTTTATAAAGCAAACAGTCGTTTGTTTTGCTTGCCGCACGAATATTCGGCGCATCGCCCATGGCACAATCACTACGCATTCCTCGAAGCGACAACCGCCTGCCACTGATCCTGGACGAGGCGGCGCGGCTGTTTCGCGAAAAAGGCTATGCCGCCACCTCGATGCGCGACATCGCAACGGCGGTGGAAATGCTGCCTGGATCGCTTTATTACCATTTCGCCGCCAAGGAAGACCTACTGGTTGCCGTGTACGAAGAGGGCGTGCGCCTGATTACCGAGAAGGTTCGCGCGGCCATCGCGCGGCACGAGGAGCCGTGGCAAAGGCTGGAGGCCGCCGCGGTGGCGCATTTGGAGGCTTTGCTCAAGACCGGCGATTACGCCCTGGTCGTGATCCGCGTGCTGCCGCACGACGTGCCCAAGGCGGCGGCACGACTGACGAAGTTGCGCGACGGCTACGACAGGCTGTTCGCGCAACTCGTGGCGGCCCTGCCGCTGCCGCCGGAAACGGATCGCCAGAGCTTCCGCCTGCTGCTGCTGGGCGCGCTCAACTGGTCGCAGCACTGGTTCCGTGACGGCGGCAGGAATTCCCCGCGCAGCATCGCCCGCAGCTTTCTGCGCCTGCTGCGCGAGGCGCAGAAAGTTTGAACGCTCCCGGAATGAACGGACTATTCGAGGCATGACATCATGACGACCCATCCGCCCAAGGTGCTCATCACCAAGATCGGCTTCGACGGCCACGACCGGGGCAGCCGCGTGGTAGCGTCCTTCCTGCGCGATGCCGGCATGGAGGTGGTCTACACTCCGCCCTGGCAGGACATCGCAGCGGTGGTCAAGCTGGCGATGGAGGAGGACGTGGATGTGATCGGCGTGTCGTCGCTCGCCACCGACCACCTGATCGTGCCCAAGCTGATGCGCGCGCTGAACGAGGCCGGCCTGAAGGATGTCGCCGTCATCGTCGGCGGCATCGTGCCCGACGCGGATGAAGCCATGTTGCTCGACGCCGGGGTGGCGAGGGTGTTCCACCCCGGGAGCGCGCTGGATGCAATTGCGGCCGACATCCGCCGCCTTACCGACGCGCGGCGCGCGCTCAGTGTTTGAACGGAGGAGATGCAAATGAACAAGCCACTGGAAGCAAGCAAGCTATCGGCGCCGGAAACCGCGGCGAAGCAATGGCAGCGCGAATTCGCTGCGACCGCCGTCAGCGACAAGCCCGTGCAAAATCGCTCCGGCATTGAAGTCAAGCCGCTGTACACGCCAGAGGACTGGCAGGGCGACTACGCCGCCGATCTGGGTCATCCGGGGCAGGCGCCCTACACCCGAGGCATCTACGCCAGCATGCATCGCGGTCGCACCTGGACACAGCGCCAGTTGATAGGTCTGGGCACGCCGACGGACTACAACGCGCGGCTGCTCGACATGATCGCCCAGGGGACCACGGCGGTGTCGCTGATTCCCTGCAACTCGGTATTCCGCGGCTACGACATGGATGAGGTGCATGCGGAGTTGCTCGGCACCTGCGGCGTGGTGGCGAACACGGTGGAGCACATGGACCAGTGCCTCGCCGGCGTCGACCTTGCGCGCACCTCCTGCGCCATGAACGACCCTTCGCCCTTCACCCTGCTCGCCCTGATGCTGGCGACGGCGAAAAAGCGCGGCGTCGACTGGAAGAAAATCAGCGGCACTTCGAACCAGAGCGACTACCTCAGCCATTTCGTCGCCAACCACATGTTCTTCCGCATCGCGCTGCCGGGGGCGCGGCGCATCCTCGTCGACCACATCGAATTCTGCCAGCAGCAGGTGCCCAACTGGAATCCGATGTCGGTGGTGGGGCAGCACATGCAGCAGGCGGGTGCCACACCGGCCGAAGCCATGGCATTCACGCTCTGCTCCGCGGTCCAGTATGCAGAGGATTGCATCGCGCGCGGCATGCAAGCCGATGCCTTCCTGCCGCGGTTCACGTTCTTTTTCGATATTTCGGTCAGCCTGTTCGAGGAAATCGCCAAGTTCCGCGCCGGCCGGCGCATCTGGGCGCGCATCACGCGCGAGCGCTTCGGCGCGCGCGACCCGCGTTCCTGGCGCTTCAAGTTCCACGGCCAGACTTCGGGCGTCGACCTCACGCGGCAGCAGCCGCTCAACAACATCGCGCGCGTCACCATACAGGCGATGGCCGGCATTTTCGGCGGCTTGCAGTCGCTGCACACCGACGCCTACGACGAGGCCCTTTCCTGCCCGACCGAGTTCGGCGCGCGCATCGCGGTCAATACGCAGAACATCCTGCGAGAGGAAGCGCACCTCACCGATGTGATCGACCCCTTGGGCGGCAGCTACTACATCGAAGCGCTCACCGACGAGATGGAGCAGAAGATACTCGCCGTCATGGCGCAGGTCGATACGGCAGGCGGCATGTACCGGGCGGTGGAGCAGGGGCTGGTGCAGAAAATGATAGGCGAGTCCGCCCGCGCCTTTCAGGAGAGAATCGACTCGGGCGAGCAGACGGTGGTCGGGGTCAACGCCTACCAGGTGGAAGAAAGCCGCAGCGACCGCCAGGCGCTGCCGACGCCCGATCCCGCGAAAATGCAGACGCACATCGCGGCGTTCAAGGCATACAAGGAAGCGCGCTCGCAAATCGCGGTGCGGGCGGCGCAGGACGGTTTGGCCGCCGCGGCCAACGACCCGAAACAGAATATTTTCGCGCGCGTCTGCGCGACGCTGCGGCGCGAACTCGGCTTCGGCCAGCCTCTAGTCGTGGTCTGAGGGGCGGTGGTGACCAGGTGCGTATGGACTTGAACCAGGCGGGCGCAGGTACTGCATGACAGCCGAGACGCCGTCAGGGGTGATCGCCGCGATCCTCGCCGGGGAACGCCGCGCGCTGGCGCGCGCGATGTCGGCGGTGGAGAACGAAACCGAAGCGGGCAGGGCGCTGCTGCATCAACTGCACTCTCATCTCGGGCGCGCGCACGTGCTCGGCGTCACCGGCCCGCCGGGCGCGGGCAAGTCGACGCTGGTGAATGCGCTGATCGGCGAGTGGCTTGCGCGCGGCGGAAGGGTCGGCGTGGTCGCGGTCGATCCGTCCAGCCCGTTCTCGGGCGGCGCCATACTCGGCGATCGCATCCGCATGGGCGACCACCAGGCGGACGAACGCGTGTTCATCCGTTCGCTCGCCTCGCGCGGCCACGGCGGCGGCCTGTCGCGCACCGCGGCGCGGGTGATCGATCTTCTCGACGCCGCCGGCTACGAACACATCATCGTCGAGACCGTGGGCGCCGGCCAATCCGAGGTCGAAGTGGCCGAAGTCGCAGATACGCGCATCGTGGTCTGCCCGCCCGGCCTCGGCGACGAAGTGCAGGCGATCAAGGCCGGCATCCTCGAGATCGCCGATATTCTCGTGGTGAACAAGGCCGATCTGCCGCTCGCCGACCGGGCCGAGCGCGAGCTGCTGGGGATGCTGTCGCTGCGACATTACGAAACCTGGACGCCGCAGGTCATGCGCACCGTAGCCACACGCGGCGAGGGCGTAAAGGAACTGGCCGACATGATAGAGCGGCACGCCAAAGCCTGCGCCAGTTCGCGCCTGTCGCATCTGGGCCGGATACGGCGACTGGTCGCCGCGAGCGCCGCCGACTGGGTGAAGCGGCGCATCGAGAGCCTGGCCACCGCGGATTTCGAGCAGCTGTGCGCCGCGGTGCAGCGCGGGGAGCTGGATTACGCGAGTGCCGACCTGCGCGCGGTGGAACTTGCGTTGAACGCCGGGAAACGAGATTGAGGCGCGAGGAGCGCCAGGGATTTCCCAAGTCCATCCTGTGGGTACTGGTGGCGCTCACGCTCGGCTGGGGTTTCAACTGGCCGATGATCAAGCTGGCGCTGACGGAGATGCCGGTATTCAGTTTTCGCAGCGCCTGCCTGTTCGGTGGCGCGACAGGGCTGTTCGCCATCGCAGTTTTTGCCCGGCTGCCGCTGCGCGTGCCTCGCGGCGAGTGGGGCCGGCTGCTGCTCGTCGCGCTGTTCAACGTCACGGTGTGGAACGTCTGCATCGCCTACGGCATCGGCTACATGTCGTCCGGGCGCGCCGCCATCCTTGCGTACACCATGCCCTTGTGGAGCGTGCCGCTGTCGGCCTGGCTGCTGAAGGAGCGCGTAACTGCGCGCCGCCTCGCCGGCGTCGGGCTGGGCATGGGCGGCATGCTGCTCCTGCTGTCGGTCGAGCTTCAGGCGGTGCAGGCCGCGCCCAAGGGAACGCTGCTCATGGTGGCAGGAGCGTTCAGCTGGGCCATAGGCACGGTGATGATGAAGCGTTTTCCGATCAGCCTGCCCGTCACGTCGCTCACTGCCTGGCAACTGCTGATCGGAGGCGTGCCGATTTTTGCCGGCGCGCTGGCATTCGATCTGCACGATGTGCACCCGATGACGCTGTGGCCCTCTGTCGCGCTCGCATACAACGTGCTGGTCGCGTTCGTGTTCTGCCACTGGGCCTGGTACAAGATCGTGACGACGGTGCCGGTGGCAGTGTCCTCGCTGTCTTCGCTGATGACGCCCGTGGTCGGCGTATTCAGCGGCATGCTGGTGTTGGGAGAGTTGCCGCACTGGCAGGATTTCGCAGCACTGGGATTGGTGCTGCTCGCGCTGGGCACGGTGATGCTGCCGCCGGGTTCGATACGGGGTGTGTTCTCCCGGCGCCGGGAGCCGGTCGAAAAATAAACCGCAGGATACAAATTGCCGTTCCTGGTCGCGTTCCAGGCCATCAGCTTGTGGTCGCCGGCCCCGCACGCGAGCAGCAAGCCGGCACCGATGCCTCCTCGAACGGCAGGCACACGGTTTGCGCTGCGATCTCGTCCGTTCAACTATGGCGGGGCAGGATCAGGGCTTTGATGCCTCGTCACGCAACTTCGATATCGCCACACCCATTTCGATCGAGGCCTCCGTGTAGGGCGAGCCGTCGTGCAGCATGGTGGCGGCCTGGGCGTAATCGCCCGCATTGATCCGCTCCGCCAGTTCGCCGGCAACCCGGTGGAGGTGGTTGTGTTTGGCGATGCAGTCGGCGTAGGCGCCCAGGGTGCCGTACTTCGCACGGGCTTCGCCGTGCAACCACATGCCGAGTTCGCAGCGGTCGGCGGCGGATATCGCCGCAATGTCGAGCGCTTCCTCCCGCTCGATCGCGTCCTTGAATTGCAGGGTCCACTTTACATGCGCATGCAGGGCTTCGTGGAATTTCATTCGCAGATCATTCCAAAAACAGGGTCGCCGGCTCGTGCCGGGTGGATGAGCGATTGTAATGGAATTCGCGGGCGATGCGACGAACCAGGCGAATCCTGCGCTGCGACTGCTTTGGGAAGCGCAGATTGCTATGCTGCTTGCAGCGCGAAATAGAATGTTGCGCCCGTGCCTACCTTTCCCTCCGCCGCCACTTCACCGCCATGGCGATGGACAATGCGTTTGACCGTGGCCAAACCGATTCCCGTTCCGGCGAATTCCTCGGCCGAATGCAGGCGCTGAAATGCGCCGAACAGCTTGTCGGCGTAGGCGGCGTCAAAGCCCGCGCCGTTGTCGCGCACAAAATAGGTGGGTGTGCCAAGGCGTTCGCAGACCCCGAACTCGATGCGAGCATCCGCGCGCTTGGAACTGTATTTCCACGCATTGCCCATCAGGTTCTGCAGCGCAACGCGCAGCAGACCCGCATCCCCCTGGGCCAATAACGCCGGCGCGATGACCCAATCTACTTTGCGTCCCGGCATTTCCACCTGCAATTCTCCGACCACCTCCCATGCCAGCGTCGAAAGATCGACCGGGCCGATCTGCATCGCCTGGCGCGATATGCGCGACAGCTTGAGCAGATCGTCGATCAGCAGCCCCATCTTCAGGGCTGCCGCGCTCACGCGCTTGAGCATGCCCCGCCCCTGGTCGTCGATCCGGTCGGCATACTGCTCCAGCACGAGGCTGCTGAATCCCTGGATGGCGCGCAGCGGGGCGCGAAGGTCGTGGGACACTGAATAGGAAAACGCCTCGAGTTCCTTGTTGGCAACTTCCAATTCCTTCGTGCGCTCGATCACGCGGTGCTCCAACTCCGCGTTGAGCGTGCGCACCTGCTCCTCGGCTTCCTTGCGCTGCAGGAATTGGCCGAGTTCACTGCCGATCACCTGCGCAAGGGCGAGCATGCGCTGGTCGGGGTCGCGCACCTCGCGGCTGAAGAACGCCAGCGCACCGATGACCCGCCCGTCCGATACGATGGGAAAGACGAACACGCCGCGTATTCCGGTTTCCTGACCGAGTGACCGGTTCACCACGCGCGGGTCATTGGAAAAGTCGGCGCTCCATATCGGCTCACCCGACTGCCATACACGCCCGACGAGGCCTTGGCCCTTCACAAACACCGTGTTGCGCGAATGTTCGGTATATCGCTCCAGGTTCGAGCCGGGCGGGTCGAGGAAGTCCGCGAAGCGCATCACGCCGGCGGCATTGTCGACGCGCCAATAGGTGCTGCGCGACCAGTTCATCGTCTCGCAAATCGCGCCCATCACGGCCTTGAGGCCGGAGGATGCCTCGTTTTCCGTGGCGAGCGCGCGCGCCACGGTGTGCTCCAGGGACAGCAGGCGTTCGGCACGCTTGTGCTCGGTGACGCTGGTGCCGACGCCACGGTAGCCCCTGAACGCCCCGGAGGAATCGAACACCGGCTCGCCGCTGATGCGCACGTACTGCTTGGGGTCGCTTTGATAGACGCGGCCGATCTCGAAATCCCGGAACGATTTGTGCGCCGCGGTGATGGCGTCGAGCTGCGTCAATGCGGGTTCGTCCCAGACGACCCCGGGCGTGTCCCGACGCGTGTGTCCCACGAGCGCGCTGTTCTCGATCCCCGCCTGCAAGGCGCCCGGCGGCGTGCTGGTGAAGCGCAGATCCTCGTCCTGCTCCCAGTACCAGTCCGAGGACAGTTCGGTGAGCGCGCGGTAGCGCTCCTCGCTCTTGCGCAAGCGCCTTTCCGACTCGCGTGCGGCTACATACGGCTCGCGCACGCTGGTGACGAATGTGGCCCGGTACAGCAGCGTGTAGGCGGCAAT
>JAPLRD010000190.1:0-22691 GCA_026399375.1 Pseudomonadota bacterium | reverse complement strand
ATCTTGAATACATGACCGAAGATGTTCTGAAAATCGGAAGGGGTCACATAGTCGGTGAACATGACTCCTCCGGCGCTCATCACGAAACTCGACAAGGCCAGCAGATAGTCGCTCGACTCCGAGGTGCTTTGGGCTTTTCTCCAGAAGAGGACCGCCACCGCGACGTTCAATGCGCACAGCAAATATTCATAGCCGGCCTTGAACGCGGTAACACCCCGGCCCGCGATAAATGTTTCGGGAAATGTGTCCAAGTGGTACGACCCGAACCAGATGATGAATGTCGAAGTGATAACCCCGGCGGCGAACCAAATCACGCGCGGAAAAGGCGGCTTCCAGCCGATCGCGACCAGCGCTAAGGTAATGATTTCAACACTTCTACCCATTAGCCAGAAGAAGATTCCCCTGGGCGTGCCAGAGGGCGCGAGAAAGGCCGGCATGCCTGCATAAGTCAACGCGTGTATTGCATCGCAGCAGGCGACGATCAGGAAGCCGCAGAGTAATATTCTGGCTGACGGCGACTTTCTCGAATCAAAGGTGTGCCATGAAATGATGACCACCGACATGGCTATGACGACGGCGAAAAGTTCCATCAGCAGGTGGACGGCGACCATGCTGGTGGATTCGTCAGACAGCCGCGTGAACGGTGGGACCAGCAGTCCTGCGACCAAAACCAGGACGACCGACAGTGCCGCCCCCAGCGTCGCCCGATTCCGTCTGGTTTTCGCATCCATGGCGTTGCTCCAGGATTTGGCGCTATTTGAACACAAGCCGGGAATGGGCAGATGCCCTTAGTGTCGACGGCAGTGTTTGATTGGTGGGACGCATCGCTGCAAATGGACGCCCCACCCGCAACGGTCGCCCGATGCCGAGTCTAGCCGCCGCCGGAACCGGGTGATTCGGGAGACTTCGGCTTTTCCTCCGCGGTCGGCTGCAATGAAGCGTCGTGAGGTGCCGACGCCGACCAGCGTTTCAGGCGCTCTTGCACAAAAATAGCGAGACAAATAACGGCAAAGCTCACGAACGCTTCCATGCCAAGTTCGCCGTACTGCCGGGCGGGCCTGTCGAAATAGTCTATGGTCTCCCCTGGCCGGCCGTGGCCGCTCAAGAGAAAATAAACCTCGGCAAGCGTGAAGGCCAGAATCAAAGCGCCAATGATTGCGATCAGGGACAGGAAGGCATGCAGTATCTTCAGCAGTAGCGTCCGCATCTATGCCTCACAATGAGAAATCACTTTCCCCGAAAAGGGAGAACGGCAAGCTCAGATTACACTCGACGGAGTGTCTCCTCAACCACGGCGAACGGGATGGGCGTCGTTGAGACGGCTCATGACGCGTCCGAACGTCTGCGTCAGACATCGCCGATTGCAGGTAACGTGAAGCGGTTGCCATGCTTGCGTGCACGAGTTAGATTGTCGGGTCCTCAACCGGCACGCTCAAGCGGCGCCGGCCTCAAGCCCGTGGGAAGGGGCATAAAATAGTCACCATACAGATTCCGACTGTCAAACGCGCGCATCCGGGCCGCACCGCAGGCGAAAACTTCCCGGCCCGGCGCCGATGACAAGACTGCCGGGTTCGGCGCCTGCCAACGCCGGCTACGGTATTTTCCTGATCGTCACATTGCCGCTGGCGGCGATGAATCTGATCAATCAGGCGTCGCGGACGGTGATGGCGATCGTCGGCCCGGTCCTGGCGATCGAGTACTCCCTTTCGGCAACCGAGCTCGGCCTGCTTTCCGCATGCACGTTCGCGACCTACGCGGCTTCGCAGCTGCCCGGCGGCATCGCGCTAGACCTGTTCGGACCGCGCCGCATGCAGACGTGCTTATGCCTGGTCGCGGCGGTTGGTTTCGCCATATTCGCGCTGTCCGATGGCCTCGCAGGCTTTGCCGTCGCCCGCATGATACTGGGGGTCGGCATATCGGCTGCGTTGACCGCGATCATCACCGCCAACAGCCGATGGTTCGCGCCCGCCCGCGTAGCGGGGATGACCGGACTTGCCATGGTGGTGGGCGCGCTGGGTGCAGTACTCACCACGGCGCCTGTCGAGGCGGCCCTGCCGGCAATCGGGTGGCGCGGCGTGTTCTGGATCCTGAACGGCGCATCGATCGCCGTGGCGATCTGGATATTCGTATCGGTCAAGGACCGGCCCGGGTCCGCCGCCCGCCGCGGACTCAGGGCTGAACTACGCGTCATCGGGGCGATATTCAGTTCGCGCCAGTTCTGGCGCTATTCGCCCGCCATCGCCATGCTCGCCGTGCTCAACTTCACCTATCTCGGTCTGTGGGCCGGGCCCTGGTTGCGCGACGTCGCGGGATATGACGGGCCGGCGCGGGCGCACACACTGCTGCTCTATACGCTCAGCATGATGGCAGGCAGCCTGCTGATCGGCCAGATGAGCAGTCGCGTTCAGGCGCGCGGTTATCCGGCGATCCTGGTGCCGGCGCTTTGCATCGCCGGCCTGCTGGTCGCCGAGGTCGGGCTGATCATGCAGCCAAAAGACACCGCAACGGTGACGGCGCTGTGGATGGTGTTCGCCTTTTTTGCCGCGGGCAGTCCTTCGGGCTATGTCGCAGTCGGCCAGATGTTTCCGGCGGAACAGGTCGGCCGCGTATCCACGGCGATCAATACGCTGACTCTGGGCGGTGCCTTCCTGCTGCAAACGGTGATAGGCTGGATCCTCGACTTGTGGCCGCGCACTCCGACTCAGGGCTGGGACCCCAGGGGCTATTCAGCCGCGCTTGTGCTTTCAGTGTTGCTGCATCTGCTGTTCGCCGCCGGGCTCGCGGGCTGGCAGCCGCGTTGGCGTCGTTCGAAATGACGCGGGCGGATCGGGCCGAATCCGCCAAGTCCGGCCAAGACCAGGGCGGCACTTCGCAGGTAAAATCCGCCTCGGTTCACTCTAAACAATATTACTCAGTGAGTTCGCATGGCTACTTCCTTACCCCGTCGTCGGATCAAGTTTTGCGATGTCGCTCTCGGCCAGCGTTTCTGGGACCCGATCAGCGTGGAATATTTTGTGAAACAAAGTGAAAGCATGGCAGCCATGGTGACCGGCATAGGCGATGGCACCATCCCCGACGAATTTGAAGCGGATGACATCGTTGGTATCGACTTGAATTAGGCGATGGCAATGCCCGGACATCCAGACTGCCTCCCGGGAAAACCGCGTTCGCCCCCGGGCCCGTTTCAAACGATGATGAGAGCGTGCTTCCTGCCGTTGCCCGGCCATATTCAAGGCGACGGCAAGCTGCGCTGACGGGGAATGAGTTCTGTATTCCACTGCGCCAGCGCCCAGTTCCAGAATGCGGCAAGCGGCTCCCGGTGCAGCTGCGCGGGTGGCGCCTGCCCCAAAAACGCCATGACTTGCGTGAGCACCGGAACCGGGTCGCGCCCGTCCACAGCGGGCGCGAGCGTCTGCTTGGAGAGTTTTTCCCCGGCAGCATTCACCGCCGCCGGCAGGTGCAGGTAGCGCGGCGTGGGCAGTCCGAGCCGACGCTGAAGGAATATCTGCCGCGGCGTCGAATCGAGCAGGTCTGCGCCACGTACTACGTCGCCGATCCCTTGTTCCGCGTCATCGACCACCACCGCGAGCTGGTAGGCGCACAGCCCGTCGGCGCGCAGCAGCACGAAGTCGCCGGCCTCGGCGCCGAGGTCCTGGCGTATCGTTCCCTGAAGCGCGTCCTCGAATTCGACGGATTCATGGCCCACGCGGACGCGCATGGCGCGGGGCGCTTTGCCAGGTGCGAGACCGTTGCGGCAAGTGCCGGGGTAAATGAGGGCGCCATCGGGGCCCAGGCCCGAATCCGCAATTTCCTTTCTGGAGCAGCCGCAGGCGTAGACCACGCCTTGCGCTTCGAGGCGCGCCAGGGCGGCGCGATAGGCCTCGCCGCGCCGGCTCTGGTACATGATTTCGCCGTCCCAGCCCATGCCGAAGGCTTCCAGGGTCCGCAGGATGCGGTCCGCTGCGCCCGGTTGCATGCGCGGAGGATCGAGGTCTTCCATGCGCACAAGCCATGCGCCGCCACGGTTTCTTGCCTCCAGGTAACTGCCCACCGCGGCGACGAGCGAGCCGAAGTGCAGGGGGCCGGTGGGCGAGGGTGCGAAGCGACCGCGATACTTGTCCATGTTCCAATTCTATGGCTTAAGGTAACTCAGAAAAAGGGGCCCATGGCCCCCTCTTGCAATCCCCCCATCATAGTGAAAGACCTCGGCCGAGAAAGCATCGCCCGAGGTCTTTCAGAGCTTACTAAAGCAAGAATCGGGTGGCGCCGAAGACTTTGCGAACTATAGAATGGCGCCGTCATGGTGCGTTCAATAAACCTTATGTCCGGAAAGCGCAGCGACAGGCGCAATACACGTCGGCTTCGGCCGTCAGAGAGGTGGCTGAATTGAACGCCGAACTCAAGGCCAGGCTTTTCGACTGGCTCAAACTCGCGGTCTGCGTGGCCGGTCACCCAGGATCCGCTGAAAGCCAATACTGGCGCGGCGATCGAGGAGGTGAGCTTGCTCACAGCGGACCAGGTGAGGCTGCACGGCTGGCTGGTGAAAGCCGCGCCATCGACGGCGCCGGCGCCGCTGTTGATTTATTTCGGAGGCAATGCGGAGGAGGTCTCCTGGCTCGCTTCCACCACGAACCACTACGCCGGCTGGTCGCTGCTGATGTTCAATTATCGCGGCTATGGCAGGAGCGAAGGCAGGCCGGGCGAGGCCGCGCTGTTCGCGGACGCGCTGCGCATCTACGACTACGCCGCAAAGCGTCCCGATGCCGGCAGGCTTGCCGTCATGGGGCGCAGCCTGGGCAGCGGCGTGGCCGTGCATCTCGCCGCGCACCGGCCGGTGGCGGGCGTGATCCTGGTCTCGCCCTATGACAGCGTGGAGAGCGTGGCCCGCGGCGTCTATCCGTTCCTGCCGATAGGCCTGATGCTGAAGCACCGTTTCGATTCCCTGTCCCGCGCCCCGGCGGTCAAGGCGCCGCTCCTTTGCCTGGTGGCGAGCGAGGATCGCGTCATCCCGCGGCCGCATTCGGAGCGCCTGTACGCGGCGTGGGGCGGCGCGAAGCAATGGCGCGAAATTCCGCAGACCGCCCACGACGACATCGCCGGAGAGCCGGATTACTGGGCCGCGATTTCGGAATTCCTGCGCGGCCTCAGGTAGAGGCTCGACTGCGTCCGCCTGCTGCGCTGATATAATTTATGCAAGCAGATTGGAGCAGCGCATGCCGACGGTAGAACTTACCAAAGACAATTTCGAGCAGGTGGTGACCGGCGGCGATATGGTGATCGTCGATTTCTGGGCGCCTTGGTGCGCGCCCTGCCGCGCCTTCGCTCCGACCTTCGAGACGGCTTCAGAACGGCACGCCGATGTCGTGTTCGCCAAGGTCAACACGGAAGAGGAACAGGAGTTGGCGGGCGCCTTCAACATCCGTTCCATCCCGACCCTGATGGTGTTCCGGGAGAAGGTGATTCTGTATTCCGAGGCGGGGTCGCTGCCGGCGCCGATGCTGGAGCAGGTGATCGCCCAGGCGAAGGGCTTGGACATGGCCGCGGTGCATAAAGAGATTGCCGAGCGCGGCGACGGGGCCTAGGCGATCGTCGCTCCGAGGAAGGCGCTGCGCGGATCGGCAGCAATCATTGCGCTTGTCGCGCTATCCATAGCCATAGGAGCCCCCATGGGACTATTCAGTGGTACACCGCCGGACAATCTGGGCGTGCGCGACGGGCGGCTGGCGCCGCCGAAGCCTACGCCCAACAACGTGCATAGCCAGATCGACAAAGCCACCGATCCGGGGCATTACATCGAACCGCTGCGCTATCAGGGCGATGCGGGCAGGGCGTGGGCAAAGCTGGTCGGCATCGTACAAAGCACGGAGCGGACAAAAACGGTGAAATCGGAGTCCGGCTATCTCTACGCCGAGTTCAGCACCAGGCTCATGGGCTATGTCGACGACGTGGAGTTCCTTCTTGACGAGAAGGCCGGGGCGATACACGTGCGCTCGGCGTCGCGCTTGGGAAGGAGCGATTTCGGCGTCAACCGCGAACGCGTCGAATCGATACGCGCCAGGCTGGCGCAGGAGTGAGAGAACGATTCAGTAGCGCAGGAGCGACGCCCGTACCTGCTGACTTTCCAGGCGCTTGAGAAACCAGCGCAGCGCCTTGCCTTTTTCCTGCGAGCGCCACGCGTAGTAGAGGTTTCCCGAAGGCTTGATTTCCTCGACCTCCTTCGCGACCAGGCGTTTGGCCTTGATCAGCGGCGCAGCCGCGTGCCCGGGCAGATAGCCGCAACCCAGGCCCGCCAACTGCGCCGCCAGTTTGGATGCGAGGTCGGGGACGGTGAGCACGTCCTGGCCGGTGAGTAAGCCGACCGAGCGCAGCGGCAGGTTGCGCGAACTGTCGCCGATGGCGACGGCGCGGTGGGCGAGGATCTGCTCTCGCCTGAGCGGCTCGGGTTGTGCGGCCAGCGGGTGATCCGGCGCCACGGCGAACACGAAGTCCTTGTAGCCGAGGATGCGTATGGCGTAGCCGCCACCGGCCGGTACTTCTCCCGATACGCCCAGGGCCAGTTCCGCCCGCCCCGATACCAGCGCGTCCCAGGTGCCGGCGAGCACTTCGTGCGCAAGGCGTATGCGCGTGCCGGACTCTTCGGCATAGAACTCGGCGATCAGAGGATACAGCTGCGCCGCCGGAATCATGATGTCGAGCGCGATGCGCAGTTCGGTCTCCCAGCCGGTGGCGACGCGTTTCACCCGGCATTCGAGTTCTCCGGCGGCGCGCAGCAGCTGCCGGCCTTCCTGCATGAGTTCCCTTCCGGCCGGCGTCAGCCGCGCGCGATGGCCGCTGCGGTCGAACAGGAGCACGTCGAGGTCCTGCTCCAGTTTTTGCACGGAGTAGGTGAGGGCGGAGGGTACGCGATGCAGTTCGGCGGCCGCGGCCGCGAAACTGCCCTGGCGCTCGATCGCGTCCATGACCTGCAGTGCGTCCAGAGTCAGTTTCATGCCTGGATTTTTTATTCAAAATAATTGAACTAATGTATCAAAAGTATTCGCTTTTTTATCTGAAATAGCAAGGCTATCATCCGAAACATGAATTCGAATCATCAGAACAAATTGAAAGGAGAAATCATGCTACAGGTTCGCAAGAGCGGTGAACGCGGTTACGCCGACCATGGCTGGCTCAAGTCCTTCCACACATTTTCTTTCGCCGGTTATCACGATCCCGAACACATGGGGTTCGGCAGCCTGCGCGTGATCAACGACGACCGCGTCGCCGCGGGCGGCGGCTTCGGCACCCACGGCCACCGCGACATGGAAATCATCAGTTACGTGCTCGAGGGTGCGCTGGCGCATCAGGACAACATGGGCAACGGATCCACCATCGTTCCCGGAGACGTGCAGCGCATGAGTGCGGGCAAGGGCGTGCTGCATTCGGAGCACAACCATTCGAAGGACGGCGTGACGCACTTCCTGCAGATCTGGATCGAGCCCAATGTCACCGGCATCCGCCCTAGCTACGAGCAGAAGCATTTCGACGCCGCATCCAAGCGCGGCCAATTGCGCCTGATCGCCTCCAGCGATGCGCGCGACGGCTCGGTGCTGATTCATCAGGACGCGTCCGTCTACGCCGCGCTGCTCGACGGCGCCGAGCGCGTCATCCACAAGCTGGCTCCGGGACGCAAGGCGTATGTGCACCTGGCGCGCGGCGCGCTGACGGTCAACGGCCAGCCGCTGCAAGCGGGTGACGCGCTGAAGGCGAGCGGCGTGGCCGAGTTGGTGATGGAAAAGGGCGGGCAGGCCGAAGTGATCCTGTTCGATCTGGCTTAAGGTCGATTCAGACAAGGGTTCTTCCTTTGCCGGAGATGCGATGTTTGGTCGGCTTAGGCTTTAGAATGCCGGTATGGGAAACATGGTGATTCTGATCTCGGGCCGCGGCAGCAATATGCAGGCCATGGTCGAGGCCGGCCTGCCGGTGGCGGCGGTGATCAGCAACCGCGCCGATGCGGCAGGCTTGAAGTACGCGGCCGCGCGCGGCATCGCCACTGACGTCGTCGAGCATCGCGACTACGCCGCGCGCGAGGCGTTCGACGCGGCGCTGGCGCAGGCGGTCGATTCGTATCACCCCGAGTTGGTGGTGCTGGCCGGGTTTATGCGCATCCTCACCGCGGGTTTCGTGCTGCGCTATCAGGGCCGCCTGCTCAATATCCATCCCTCGCTGCTGCCGTCATTCCCGGGTCTGGACACGCATGGGCGGGCGCTCGCGGCAGGGGTGAAGCTGCACGGCGCGACCGTTCACTTCGTCACGGCCGAACTCGATCACGGCCCCATCGTCATGCAGGCTGCGGTGCCGGTGCTCCCGGGTGACGACGACGTGAGTCTCGCCGCGCGGGTGCTGGCGCAGGAGCATCGAATCTATCCGCAGGCGGCGCGCTGGTTTCTGGAGGGGAAACTGGTCATCGAAGGCGGGGTGGTGTGCGTTAAGGGCGATCATCCCCAGCAGTTGTACGCGCCGTGATCAGATCCCTCGTTTTTCTTGCGCTCATCGCATGTGCCGGCGTCGGTTTCGCGCAGCCGCCGCAGAAGCTGAGCCTGAGCTACGACCTGAGCTACAACGGCGTGGTCGCGGCCGAGCTGACCGAAGTGCTCGAGCACGACGGCAAACACTTTTCGCTGAGCTCCGAAGGCCGGGGCAAGGGCATAGGTGCGCTGTTCTATCGCGGCGCAGCCAAGCGTTGGTGCCGGGGCGAGGTCACCAGCGCGGGCTTGCGTCCTCTGGAATACCGCGACCAGCGCGGCGACAACCCGCTCACCGTGGCCCGGTTCGACTGGGCCAGGAAGACCCTGACGCACGAATACGACGGCAAGAGCGAAACCGCGAATATGGCGCCGCCGTTGCAGGACCGGTTGAGCTTTCTCTACAACTACGCCTTCCAGGCGTCCCCCGATCTCAAACCAGGGAAGGAGATCAAGCTCGGCGTGGCCGACGGCAGGGGCCTGACGCAGACGCATTACGTCGTGGCCGGAACCGAAAAGCTGAAGACCCCGGCGGGCGAAATGGAAACCGTGCACCTGGTGAAGCAGCGCGATGGCAAGGACGACAAAGGCACGGAGATCTGGTTTGCCAGCGCGCGCGATTACCTGCCGGTGCGCATCCTGGTGATCGAAAAAGACGGCGCGCGCGTGGATCAGGTGCTGACGCGCATCGGCAACTAGGCCCCGGACTGCACATGCCATTGCCCCGCCCGCTTCTGGACCACACCGCGGCAGCGCTTGCTGCCGTGCTCGAATTCAAGTACCCGGCGGACACGGTCGTGTCGCGCTACCTGCGCGCTCACCCGGTGCTCGGACAGCAGGACCGCGCCTTTGTGGCCGAAACCGTGTTCACCGTTCTGCGCCGGTTGCGCCTGCTGGAAACGCTGACCGAGGGGCGCGACCCGCGCCGGCTGGCGCTGGCGGCGCTCACGCGGCTGCGCGGCCTGAGCCTGCGCGAGCTCGATGCCGCCTTGAGGCCGGCGGAACGCAACTGGCTCGCCGGCCTCAAGGCGCGGCACGAGGACGAATCTCTGGCGGTGCGCTGCGATTTCCCGGACTGGCTGCTGGCGAAACTGCAGCAGCAATACGGCGAAGAGGAATTGCTCGTGCTGGCGCAGAGCCTGCAGCACAGCGCGCCGCTCGATTTGCGTGCCAATTTGCAGAAGGCCGAGCGCGAGGCCGTGCTTGCGCGCCTGGCGGCCGACGGCATCCCCGCCCGGGCCACCACTTATTCTGCGTTGGGCGTGCGCCTCGAGGGCAAACCGCAGATCAACCGGCACCCGCTGTTTCTCGAGGGCGCGATCGAAATCCAGGACGAGGGCAGCCAGTTGCTGTGCCAGCTGCTCGCGCCCCGCCGCGGCGAGATGGTCGCCGATTTCTGCGCTGGCGCCGGCGGCAAGACGCTGGCGCTGGGGGCGATGATGCGCTCCAGCGGCCGGCTGTATGCCTTCGATATTTCGGAAAAGCGCCTCGCCGGCATGAAGCCGCGTCTGGCGCGCTCCGGTCTTTCCAACGTGCATCCGCAATGGATCGCCGGTGAAAACGACGCGCGCCTGAAACGTCTCGCGGGCAAGCTGGACCGTGTGCTGGTGGACGCGCCCTGCACCGGCCTGGGGACGCTGCGGCGCAATCCGGACCTCAAATGGCGGCAGGACGAACAGGCGTTGACCACGTATCGCGCAAAGCAGGAACTCATCCTCGCGGCGGCGGCGAAACTGGTGAAGAAGGGCGGCCTGCTGCTGTACGCGACCTGCAGTTTGCTCGATGAAGAGAACAAGCAGGTTGTAGAGTCGTTTCTTTCGGCGCATGCGCAGTTCGAACTGCGGCCTGCGAACGCAGCGCTGGCGCAGCAGCGCATCGCGCTCGATACCGGGGAATATCTGCGGCTTGCGCCGCACCTGCACGGCACCGACGGCTTTTTCGCGGCGCTGCTGGCAAGAAAATGATGTGGAGGGTGCTATTCGGGCTCGTACTCTCGCTCGCCTGCGCAGCGCAGGCACAGACTCCCGCGCAAGCGCAAGCAGAGCGTCCGGCGCCGGCAAGCCCGGTACCGCCGGCCTTGCCGGGCATTCATACTCCGCCGGCGATGCCGGCGCGGGGCACGGTACAGGTGGCGTTCGCGCCCTGGGACAATGCCGAGGCCATGATCGTCGACGGCGTACGCCGGGCGAAGCAGCAGATCCTGGTGCAGGCTTTCAGCTTCACCAGCCGCACGCTGGCGAACGCGCTGGTGGCGGCCAGACGGCGCGGCGTGGACGTGCAGGTGATGGCGGACCGCGAGCAGACCTTCAACAGCGAGTCCAGCCGTATTCCCGACCTGGTCCAGGCCGGCATTCCGGTGATGCTGGAGGTGCGCTACCAGAGCGCGCACAACAAGGTGATGGTGGTTGACGCCGGCACGGCGGACGGGGCCGTCATCACCGGGAGTTACAATTGGACCTATGCCGCGCAATACAAGAATGCCGAAAACGTGCTGATCCTGCGCCACAACCCTGAAATCGTGAATGCCTACGCCGCCAACTGGAAGCGGCATCTGGCGGACGCACTGCCCTACGCCGAGCAGTGAAAGAGCCCCTCAGCACCTTGCTGGAAAAGGCATGGATCGACCTGCACGACCCTCAGGTCGCGTGGCAGATCGCAATTCTGCTGTGCTGCTTCGCGCTCGCGTGGCTCGCCGGCCGCGTGCTTCGCCTCGCGAGCGTGGAGGCGAACGGCATCTGGAAATTCGGCGTCGGCGGCCTGAGGCGCATCCTGTTTCCGGCGGTCGCGCTGATTCCGCTGATTGCAAGCATAGCCGTACTGAAGCGCTGGATCGAGGTCGATCTGCTGCGGCTGTTCGTGCCGCTGCTTGTATCGCTTTTGCTGGTGCGCATTTTCTTCTACCTGCTGCGCCACGTGTTTGCGCGGGACAGCTTCGTGCGTCCGTTCGAGAGAACCATCGCGGTACTGGTGTGGGGGGCGCTGGTGCTGCACGTGTCGGGCCTGCTGCCGGAAGTGATCGGGTATCTGGACGACATCACCTTCCATTGGGGCAAGCAGAAATTTTCGCTGTGGCTGCTGTTGCAGGGATTGTTCTGGCTGGTGGCCGCCCTGCTCGCGACAATGTGGCTGAGCGGAACCGTGGAAGCGCGTCTGATGCGCGCGGAGTCCCTGCATTCCAGCCTGCGCGTCGTGTTCTCGCGCCTGATCACGGCGCTGTTGGCGCTGCTCGCCGTGCTCATCGTTCTGCCGCTGCTCGGCATCGACCTGACGGTGCTGTCCGTGTTCGGCGGCGCCATCGGCGTGGGCCTCGGTTTCGGTCTGCAGAAGGTCGCCAGCAACTACGTCAGCGGATTCATCATCCTGCTCGACCGCTCGATCCGCATCGGCGACCTGATCACGGCGGACAATTTCTATGGCGAAGTAAAGAACATCACCACGCGCTACGTCGTGGTGCGCGCGCTCGACGGACGCGAGGCCATCATCCCGAACGAGATGCTGATTACCACGACGGTGCTCAATCATTCGTATTCCAACCGGCAGATCCGGTTGCCGATACAGGTCCAGATCGCGTACAAAAACGATCCGGAGAAGGCCATGCGGCTGATGGAGGAGGTTGCGCGCAAACACCCGCGGGTGCTCGCCGATCCTCCGCCGGCCGCGTTCCTGGCGCGCTTCGGCGACAGCGGCATCGACCTCGAACTGGGGATCTGGATCGGCGATCCCGAAATCGGCATGCTCAACATCCGTTCCGAACTCAACCTGGAGGTGTGGCGCGCGTTTCAGGCCGCGGGAATCGAAATTCCCTACCCGCAGCGCGAAGTGCGCGTATTGCAGGGCGCGATCTGAAAAACGCGTTGCCCTCTGCCGGATTTGCCGTAGAATTTCCGGCATTCGCGAATTCGACGGGGATGTGATGCTGTTTTCCGGAGTGCTGGATCTCCCATGGTGGGGCCTTGTGACCGTCACTCTGGTCCTGACCCACATCACCATTGCCGCGGTGACCATCTTCCTGCACCGGCACCAGGCCCACCGCGCCCTCGATCTGCATCCGCTGGCGAGCCACTTTTTCCGCCTCTGGCTGTGCCTGACCACCGGCATGGAGACCAAGGAGTGGGCGGCGGTACACCGCAAGCACCACGCCAAGTGCGAGACCGCCGACGATCCGCACAGCCCAAAAATTTACGGCATCAACCGGGTGCTCTGGGGCGGCGTGTTCCTTTACGTCAAGGAGGCGCACAAGAAGGAGACGCTGGAGCGCTACGGCCACGGTACGCCCGACGACTGGCTGGAGCGCAACGTCTACACCAGCCGCGCCAAGATCGGCCTGATTGTCATGGGGCTGATTGATGTGATCATGTTCGGCGCCGTGCCGGGGTTGCTGGTACTGGCGGTGCAGATCGCCTGGATCCCGTTCTGGGCCGCCGGTGTGATCAACGGCATCGGCCATTTCTGGGGTTATCGCAACTGGTCCTGCGCCGATGCCAGCACCAATATTTTCCCGCTTGGCATCCTGATCGGCGGCGAGGAACTGCACAACAACCACCACGCCTTCGGCTCGTCGGCCAAGCTCTCCAGCCGGTGGTACGAATTCGACATCGGCTGGATGTATATCCGCATCCTGAAAGCCCTGGGGCTGGCGCAAATCAAGAAGGTGGCCCCCAGGCCGCGCTTCACCCAGGCCAAACCCGTGGCCGATCTGGACACGCTGCAGGCGGTGATCACATATCGCTACGACGTGCTGGCGAACTATGCCAAGTCGCTGAAGAACACCTATAAAGAGGAATTGAACCTGCTGCGCCGGTTCGCGCCCCAGGATGCCAAATTGCTGAAGGGCCTGAAGCGCTGGCTCAATCGCGACGAAGCGCAGTTGCGCGCCGACGAGCGCAGCCGGCTGGCTGCGGCGCTGGCCAAGAGCGAAAAACTGTCGAAGGTCTATGGCATGCGCCGGGAACTGGCGGCGCTGTGGGAGCGTTCCAACGCCTCGCGCGAGCAGCTGCTGAAGCAACTGCAGGATTGGTGCGGGCGCGCCGAGGCGAGCGGCATCCGGCAGTTGGAGGAATTCTCGCTGAGTCTGCGCAGCTACGCGTAGCGGGCCGGGCGCAGGAAATGAAAAAGGCCGCAGTAGCGGCCTTTTTCATCAGGATACCGTTGCCGTTACTTCAGCTTGGTTTCCTTGTAGATCACATGCCGACGGACTTTGGGATCGAATTTCATGATCTCCATTTTGTCCGGCATGGTGCGCTTATTCTTGGTCGTGGTGTAAAAATGGCCGGTGCCGGCGGTGGATTCCAGTTTGATCTTCTCGCGCATGGCTAGATCTCCCCTTTGGCGCGCAGGTCCTTCAACACGGCGTCAATGCCGTTCTTGTCGATGGTGCGCAGACCGTTGGCGGAGACGCGCAGGCTGATCCAGCGGTTTTCGCTTTCGACCCAGAAACGGCGATAGTGCAGGTTGGGCAGGAAACGGCGCTTGGTCCTGTTGTTGGCATGGGACACGTTGTGTCCGGACATTGGCTTCTTGCCGGTTACTTGGCATACGCGTGCCATAGTCGTACTCCGAATTCGGAAAAGGGCGAATTATACGCTACTATCTCGCGGAATTTCAAGCATAAATTCTCTCGGCATGCCGCTGCGAAGGGCGCGCTTCAAATCCCTGTTTCAGAAGCAAATCATGGTTCGGCACCGCATTTCCCGCGGCCTGCGCGAATCGCAACGGCGATGGCCGTTCCATTTCGCCGGTAACCCCCGAGTCTATATCAGCCCTCTTTCGGCGAACGAAAGGGCGGAGTTTCCGGCGACGATGAAGTGGTCCAGCACCTTGATGTCCACCAGCGCCAGCGCCTGCTTCAGCGACTGTGTCAGAACTTCGTCGGCATGGCTGGGTTCCGCTACGCCGGACGGGTGGTTGTGGGCCAGAATCACGGCGGCGGCATTGTTGGCGAGCGCGCATTTCACGACCTCGCGCGGATAGACGCTGGTCTGGGTGAGCGTGCCGCGGAACAATTCCTCGCAGGCAAGAACCCGGTTCTGCGCGTCCAGCAATACCGCGAGAAACACCTCATGCTCGCGCCCCAGCAGGGTGAGCCGCAGAAAATCGCGCACGGCGCCGGGCGAGCACAGCGCGTCGCGAGTGCGCATCGGTTCGGCCAGGGCGCGCCGGGCCATTTCGAGCACGGCCTGCAATTGGGAGAATTTCGCGTCGCCCAGGCCCGGGAGGCGGGGCAGTTCGGAACGCTTGATCGAGAACAGGGCGCACAGGCTGCCGCAGCGGAGCAGGAGCTCGCGCGCCAGATCGACGGCGCTCTTGCCGCGCACGCCGGTGCGCAAGAATATGGCCAGCAGCTCGGCGTCGGACAAGGCTCCCGGTCCGAGTTGCAACAGCTTTTCCCGCGGGCGTTCCAGTTCCGGCCAGTCGGTGATCGCCATGTACTGCCCTTTCAATTGGCGTAAAATCAATCTCCCTGTTTAACGCGTATTCGCTGATCGCGATGACCGAAATCAAAGGCAAGCGCATCCTGCTGGGCTTAAGCGGCGGCATCGCCGCCTATAAAGCGGCCGAGCTGACCCGGCTGCTGGTGCTGGCGGGCGCGGAAGTGCGGGTGGTGATGACGGCCGCGGCCTGCCGCTTCATCACGCCGGTGACCATGCAGGCGCTGTCCGGCAATCCGGTCCACACCGACCTGTGGGACGCGAGCGTTCCCAACAACATGGCCCACATCGAACTGTCGCGCGGCTGCGACGCGATCGTCGTGGCGCCTGCCAGCGCCGATTTCCTCGCCAAGCTGGCGCAGGGCCTCTGCGACGATCTGCTGTCGACGCTGTGCCTGGCGCGCGAGTGTCCGCTGCTGGTGGCGCCGGCGATGAACCTGCAGATGTGGGGCAACCCTGCCACGCAGCGCAACGTGACGCAGCTCCGTGCCGATGGGGCCGCCATTCTGGGACCTGCGAGCGGCGACCAGGCCTGCGGCGAAACGGGCATGGGGCGCATGCTCGAGGCGGAAGAAATATTCGAGGAAATCGACGCCTCGTTCCAGCCGAAATTGCTGCGGGAAAGCGCGTGCTGATCACAGCCGGGCCGACGTTCGAGCCGATCGATACCGTGCGCGGAATCACCAATACCAGTTCCGGGAAAATGGGCTACGCGGTGGCTCGCGCTGCGCGCGATGCTGGAGCGTCGGTGACGCTGGTGAGCGGGCCGACCGCACTGGCTGCGCCGCGGGGACTGGAGCGCATCGACGTGTCGAGCGCGCTGCAGATGCACGACGCCGTCATGGCGCGCGTGGCCAAGGCGGACGTATTCATCGGCGTTGCCGCGGTGGCCGATTACCGGCCGAAAGAGGCGAAACCGCACAAGCTGAAGAAGGGAACCGGCACGGTGACGCTGGAACTGCAGCCCAATCCGGACATTCTAGCCACCGTTGCGGCGCGCAAACGGCCGCCGTTCTGCGTCGGTTTCGCCGCGGAGACGGAGAACCTCGAGGCGTATGCCGCAGCGAAGCGCAAACGCAAGAAAGTGCCGCTGCTCGCGGCCAATCTTGCGCAGCATGCCTTTGGCGCAGACGACAACCAGTTGATCCTGTTCGACGATCAGGGCCGGCACGAGCTGCCGCGGGCACCCAAGATCGTTCTCGCCCGGCAGCTCGTCGCGCATATCGCCAAATTGGCCTTCAAGAAACGCTAGGGCGCGGCTGATACGGCATGCAAGAACTCGAAGTCAAGATTCTCGACGCGCGTCTGCGGGAAAATCTGCCGCAGTACGCCACAGAAGGCGCGGCCGGCCTCGACTTGCGCGCATGTATCGATGCGCCGATCGAACTCAGGCCCGGCGCGACCGAACTGATCCCTAGCGGCATAGCAATCCATCTCACCGACCCCGGGCTCGCCGCCATGGTGCTGCCGCGCTCGGGGCTGGGGCACAAGCACGGCATCGTGCTCGGCAACCTGGTCGGGCTGATCGACTCCGATTACCAGGGGCAGATTTTCGTCTCGCTGTGGAACCGCGGCAGCAGCGTTTTCACCCTCAACCCGATGGAGCGCATCGCGCAACTGGTGGTCGTGCCGGTGCTGCAGGTGAAGCTCAAGGTGGTGGAGGATTTCGCCGCAAGCGAGCGTGGCGCCGGCGGTTTCGGCAGTACGGGCAAGGGCTGAGGCCCTGACGCCGGGACACGCCGGTTGAAAAAAAGGCCGCTTCCGCGGCCTTTTTGTTTCAGACTACCCTTCAGCTTGCCTGTGCCACCGGTGGTTCCACCGGCGCGTCGTCGGCGAACACCAGATGCACCTTGTCCTCGGCATCGATGTCGATGGTGACCTTGCCGCCGGTAACCAGGCGTCCGAACAGCAACTCGTCGGCCAGGGCGCGGCGCACCGTGTCCTGGATCAGGCGCGCCATCGGTCTTGCGCCCATCAGCGGATCGAACCCGTGCTCCGCCAGGTGGGCCTTGAGCGCGTCGGTGAATATCGCTTCGACCTTCTTTTCGTGCAGTTGCTCTTCCAGCTGCATCAGGAACTTGTCCACCACGCGCAGGATGACTTCCTGGTCGAGCGAACCGAACGAGATGATGGCGTCCAGCCGGTTCCTGAACTCCGGCGTGAACATGCGCTTGATGTCCGCCATTTCGTCGCCGGCGGTGCGCGACAGGCTGAACCCGATGCTGGTCTTGTTCAGCGCCTCGGCCCCGGCATTGGTGGTCATGATGATGACCACGTTGCGGAAGTCCGCCTTGCGGCCGTTGTTGTCGGTCAGCGTGCCGTGGTCCATCACCTGCAGCAGAATGTTGAATATGTCCGGATGCGCTTTTTCGATCTCATCGAGCAGCAGCACGCAGTGCGGCTTCTTGGTGATCGCCTCGGTCAGCAATCCGCCCTGGTCGAAGCCGACATAGCCGGGGGGGGCGCCGATCAGCCGCGATACCGCGTGGCGCTCCATGTACTCCGACATGTCGAAGCGCGTCAGTTCGATTCCCATGCAATAGGCGAGTTGGCGCGCCACTTCGGTCTTTCCGACCCCCGTGGGGCCGGAAAAAAGGAACGAGCCAATAGGCTTGGTCGGGTGGCCCAGGCCGCTGCGCGCCATTTTGATGGACGAGGCGAGCGCGTCGATGGCCTTGTCCTGGCCGAACACGACGGCCTTCAGGTCGCGGTCCAGATTCCGCAGCGACTCGCGGTCGTCGGAGGATACGCTCCTCGGCGGGATGCGCGCGATCTTGGCGATGATCTCCTCGATCTCGAGCTTGCCCACGACCTTCTTCTGCTTGGTCTTGGGCAGGATGCGTTGCGCGGCGCCGGCCTCGTCGATGACGTCGATGGCCTTGTCCGGCAGGTGCCGGTCGTTGATGAAGCGGGCCGACAGTTCCGCCGCCGTGGTCAGCGCCGCGGCCGAATACTTGATGCCGTGATGCGCCTCGAAGCGGCTCTTCAGGCCGCGCAGGATGGCGACGGTTTCCTCGACCGAAGGCTCGGCCACATCGATCTTCTGAAAGCGGCGCGACAGGGCGTGGTCTTTTTCGAACACGCCGCGATATTCGTTGTAGGTGGTCGCGCCTATGCACTTCAGCTGCCCGGAGGAGAGTGCGGGTTTGAGCAGGTTGGATGCGTCCAGGGTTCCGCCGGATGCGGCGCCGGCGCCGATCAGGGTGTGGATCTCGTCGATGAACAGGATCGCGTTGCAGTTGTCCAGCAGCTGCTTCAGCACCGCCTTCAGGCGCTGCTCGAAATCGCCGCGGTATTTGGTGCCCGCGAGCAGCGCACCCATGTCGAGCGCGTACACCTGGCAGCGCGCGAGCACCTCGGGCACCGCGCCCTCGACGATGCGCCGCGCCAGGCCTTCGGCGATGGCGGTCTTGCCCACGCCGGCTTCGCCCACCAGCAGCGGGTTGTTCTTGCGCCGCCGGCACAGGGTCTGAATCACGCGCTCGAGCTCGCGTTCACGGCCGATAAGCGGATCGATCTTGCCCACCAGCGCCTGGGCGTTCAGGTTGAGCGTATAGTGCTCGTCCTGCTGCTCTTCGCCCGTCTCCGGCTTGGCTCCCGGCGTTTGCGGCGTCTTCGTGATGCCGTGGGAAATGAAATTGACCACGTCCAGCCGCGTGATGCCCTGCTGGTGCAAATAATAGACCGCGTGCGAATCCTTTTCACCGAAGATCGCCACCAGAACATTCGCCCCGGTCACTTCCTTCTTGCCGGAGGACTGCACGTGCAGGATGGCGCGCTGGATCACGCGCTGGAACCCCAGCGTCGGCTGTGTGTCTATCTCTTCGGTGCCCGCCACGGTCGGCGTATGTTCGGCGACGAAACCGGAGAGGTTCTTGCGCAGTTCGTCGACGTTGGCGGCGCAGGCGCTCAGCACCTCTGCCGCGGTTGGATTGTCCAGCAGCGCGAGCAGCAGGTGTTCGACCGTGATGAATTCATGGCGCTTCTGCCGTGCCTCGACAAAAGCCATGTGCAAGCTGACTTCGAGTTCCTGCGCAATCATTCAGTTTCCTCCATCACGCATTGAAGCGGATGTTGATGCTTGCGGGCGAAGCTGCCCACCTGCTCTACCTTGGTCGAGGCGACGTCCCTTGGATAGACGCCGCATACCCCCATACCCTCTTTATGCACCTTCAGCATCACTTGCGTCGCCTGTTCGCGACTCAGGCTGAAGAACGTCTGCAAAACGACCACCACGAACTCCATCGGCGTGTAGTCGTCGTTCAGCAACAATACCTTGAACAGCGGCGGCGGTTTGGCCTTGGCCTTTTTCGCCTCTAAAACGGTGCCTTCACGCGCCCGGTTCGCCATGCTTGTACACCCACCTAAAACACTAAGCCAGATTGATGGCCCAGTCAATTTCGGTTGGACCCGCCCTTTATCATAACGTGCGATAAAAAGTTTCGCCGACCGCCATATTAGCTCAGCCCTCGACCGCACACTTCAAAGGAAATGCAGTTTCAGTGTAATCCTAATCGGTGTCGCGGTGCGGCGCAATGCTCGCCGCCGAGCAGGGTTGAACAGAGCCTTTGCCCGTATCCGGCGGAGGGGAATAAGTGAGATAATTGCCCCATGCACCAACAAGGGAATGGCAGAGTGGACATGCGGCATGGACCGTTCGCCAGATTTCTTCTGGGCGCCTCATACCCGGCGTAACGCGCCGACCACTTAGACCCACCAAAATCAAACGGAGACGAAGCGATATGACTCAAGCACTCGACCTGCTGAAGATCGCGCAGGAAGAACAAGACGGCGACCTGTTCAAATATCTCGACGGCATCTACAAGCGGTCCAAGATCCAGCCGAAGGGATTCACCGACGCCATCATCTGGGAAGGCGGAAACCAGTCCGGCAACATAAAGCCGGTCGCGCATGCGTTCACGGACATGTACGCGCTCAATGGTACGATCATGGCGCTGGACGTCCTCGGCCTGCCGTTCCTGGGCGTGCCCATGATGGCCCAGTTCCGCCACGATACCAAGCTCGTCTCGCTCGAGTGGTTCGGCAAGCTCGACTACACGGCGCTCAAGTGGTCCACCGCGGGCGACTTCATGGTCAACGAAAATGGCAGGAAGGTCGTGGTCGCGGGCAAATCCGCAAATGCGCCCCTGCGAACGGCGGCGGGCGTCTATTGCAATGTGCGGCCGTACGGCGGCATTACCAGCATCCGCTTCATGCCCGGCCTTCCCTACTCGCAGGACAAGAAGCACTTCAAGGTCGATCCAGCGACCGGCATCATCCACTCCGAAATGAACACCCCCGGTGTGCGCATGGCCTACGCCGCGCGCCTGTTCCTGAAGATGGTGCACGAAACCGGCCAGATCGGCCGCGTCGCCACCAAGCCGACCCAGGCGCAGGAAGACGCAGTCAACGCCGGCATTTTCCGCTGGCTGTTGCAGGGCACGAAGTTCAAACTCAAGCGCCAGTACACGGTGGATGCCTACGAGGAGCACCGCGCCAACGTCGACGCCATCGTCGCGCTGCTGCCCAAGGACTTCAAGGCCGGCATGGAAAACTGGGGCGGGGACGTCTACGAGCACATTTCCGACACCAACTTCGGCCTGATGTTGCACGACATGATCCGCCAGCGGCCCTGCATCGTGTACGCGACCGACCTCGACGGCGACCGCATCACCGACCTGATGGCCGACGCGCCCGACGTGCTGCGCGACTGGGGCCAGATCGTGCTCGACAAGGCCGGCGCCAAGGTCGACATGAAGAAGCTCTGGAAAGAAATGGGCTTCACCATGACCAACGGCAAGGACATGACCAGCGTCATGTACCGTATCGAGGGCGCGCCGATCTACGAACAGACCCTCGGGTCTGCCGATGCGATGCTGTTGCGCCTGCTGGCCGGTGACGAAACCGTGGGCGGGGAAAAGCAGCCCTACGATCCGCGCATCCATTTCATCCTGATCAACGATGCCTACAAGGCGGCGAACCCAGGCAACAAGGAATTGGCGAGCTGGCTGGACGCGCAACTGGAAATCTTTGACAAGGTCTACGGCAGCAAGCGGCCCCGCTTCCTTGAAGGCTACAAGCAACTCAAGGCAGCGATCAAGCCTTGGGGCACCAAGTAAGCGCCGGCCCTTTCAGCCTGCAAGGCAGCATCCGCACAACGCCCGCGACCGCGGGCGTTGTGCTATGCGTTTCCCTGAGGCGAATTCCCCCGGCTTCCTCCCCCGTAGACCGGGCTGACCGAATCGCAACCCGGGCGGCGTCGTTCGAGGCCTGACCGTAGGGACTTGCACTCATGGCCGCAGTGATCCTGTTCAACAAGCCCTACGGCGTGCTGTGCCAGTTCACCTCCGCCGAGGGACGTCCGTGCCTCAAGGATTACGTTCCCGTCCCGGACGTATATCCCGCCGGCCGGCTCGATACCGACAGTGAAGGCTTGCTGGTACTTACAGGCTACGGTCGATTGCAGGCGCGCATCGCCGAGCCGGAGCGCAAGCTCGCCAAGACCTATTGGGCTCAGGTCGAAGGCGTGCCGTCGCCGCAGGTCATCCGAATGCTGTGCGCCGGACTGGACCTGGGCGATTTTGTCAGCCAGCCGTGCACGGCGCGGCTTATGGACGAGCCCGGCGGCCTGTGGCCGCGCAATCCCCCGATCCGGGTGCGCCTGCAAATCCCGACGGCCTGGATCGAACTGGAACTTAAGGAGGGCAAGAATCGCCAGGTCCGGCGCATGACGGCCAAGGTCGGACACCCCACTTTGCGCCTGATACGCGCTGCCATAGGCCCATGGACGCTGGACGGGCTCCCCCCGGGGGAGTGGCGGCAGGCGGCCATCCCGGAAAAATGGCTTTAGCTTGTCAACCGGCGTCCAATCCGGGCGTTATTGCGGGTGACACCGCATTTTATTGCCTGTCGCCAAAATCTAACCCTTAGAGAGGAACATCCATGAACAAGCTGATCTCCGTCCTGGTAGCAACCGTGTTCGCCGCGTCGAGCGCCACCGCTTTTGCGCAAGCCAAGCCCGCCGCGCCTGCGGCCCCGGCTGCGCCCGCCGCTGCGCCCGCTGCTGCGCCTGCGGCCAAAGCCGACGCCCCCAAAGCCGAAGGCAAAGCCAAGAAAGCCAAGAAAGCCAAGAAAGCCAAGAAAGCTTCCTAATCGAACTGACTGATTTGAAAGCAATAAAACTGGCGTCCGGATGTTCCTGGCGCCAGTTTTTTGTTGTAGAATGCCAGTCGGTCTGAGTCAACCAAGCGCCGCAAGAAGCGTTATTCGGGCTGACTAGCTACGTAGGCTGGTTACACCACACTTAACTTAAATAGAGAGGGAACAAATGAGCAAACTTCTGTCGCTGATCATCGCCGCCGTTTTCGCTTCGGTTAACGTAGCCGCTGTTGCTGCCGATGCGCCGAAGAAAGAAGAGAAGAAAGAAGCCAAGGCCGAAAAGAAAGATGAGAAAAAGGCCGAAGTGAAGAAAGAAGAGAAGAAAGCTGAAAAGAAGGAAGAGAAAAAGGCCGAGAAGAAGTAATCTCGCTTTTCTCAAAAAAGGGCAGGGTTCACCCCTGCCTTTTTTTATTTCTAGGACAGATATTCGCATATGGGTCAGGAACTTCAGTCTGTTCGGCGTCGGTATTTCGCTGGCTTCGGCACAGCTTTCGTCGGGCTGACCTTGTGGGCTGCACCGGCTTTGGCGCAGCAGCCACCTCTGCCTACGGCCAAACTCAGTGCCGGCATACATGTAATTCAGGCTGAAATAGCCGCCAGCATG
>JAPLRD010000340.1 GCA_026399375.1 Pseudomonadota bacterium | reverse complement strand
GGCGCGGGAAGTTCAAACTGCCGCTGATCGCGGTGGCCGGCTCCAACGGCAAAACCACGGTAAAGGAGATGATCGCCTCCATCCTCGCCGATCACGCCGGGCCCGGGCGTTCCTACGCGACGCAGGGCAATCTCAACAACGACATCGGCCTGCCCCTGACACTGCTCGGCTTGCGCGCCGCTCACAACTGCGCAGTGGTGGAACTGGGCATGAATCATCCGGGCGAGACCGCCTATCTCGCCGGCATCGCGCAGCCGACCGTGGCGCTGGTGAACAACGCCCAGCGCGAACACCAGGAATTCATGCGCAGCGTGGAAGACGTCGCACATGAGCACGGCGCGGTGTTCTCCGTGCTGTCGAAGGACGGCGTTGCCGTCATCAATGCCGACGATCCTTACGCCGGCTATTGGCGCGGGATCAGCGCGCCCAGGACGGTGCTGGACTTCGGCATCGACCGGCCGGCGGCCGTGCACGGCCGCTACGAAATGCGCGATTTCGGCAGCGAAATCGTATTGCGCACACCGGACGGGGAAACTGCGGTCAGCCTGCGCGCGGCGGGCGTGCACAACGTGCGCAATGCGATGGCCGCGGCGGCGGCGGCCTCGGCCGCGGGCGTGGGTCTGGGCGCAATCGCCCGCGGACTTGCCAGTTTTTCTCCGGCGCCGGGGCGGCTGCAGCAGAAAGCGGCGAAGAGCGGCGCCACCGTCCTCGACGATACCTACAACGCCAACCCGGATTCGGTCATTGCCGCCATCGATGTGCTCGCGCGATTTTCGGGCAGGAGATTCCTGGTGCTGGGTGACATGGGGGAAGTCGGCGCAAACGGCGCGGCGTTTCACGCCGAAGTCGGCCGCCATGCCCGCGCCGCCGGCATCGACCGGCTGTTCCTGCTGGGGGAGCTCTGCACCCATGCGGCGGAAGCGTTCGGCGAAGGTGCAGGGCATTACGCCGACATCGAGGCGCTGCTGGCCGCGCTGGCGCCCGGCCTGGGCGCCGGCATGACGGCGCTCGTCAAGGGTTCGCGCTTCATGCGCATGGAGCGCGTGGTGCAGGCGCTCACCGGCGTGCAGGCGGGAGGGCACTGATGCTGCTCGAGCTCGCCCAGTACTACGCCAAGGACATCCGCGCGCTCAACGTGTTCAACTACATCACGCTGCGTGCGGTGCTCGCCTGCCTCACGGCGCTGGCGATCTCGTTCATCACCGGGCCGCTGGTGATCCGCAAGCTGACCGCCTACAAGATCGGCCAGTCGGTGCGCGACGACGGCCCGCAATCGCACCTGACCAAGGCGGGCACGCCCACCATGGGCGGGGCGCTGATCCTGGTTTCCATCGGTATCACCACATTCCTGTGGGGCGATCTGTCGAACCGTTTCCTTTGGGCGGTGCTGGTAGTGACCCTCGGTTTCGGCGCGATCGGCTGGGTCGACGACTATCGCAAGGTGGTGGAGCGCAACCCCAAGGGGCTGTCGGCCAGGACCAAGCTCTTCTGGCAGTCGCTGATCGGTATCGCCGCCGCGGTCTACTTGGCTTTCGCCGTCTCGGCGCCGAGCAGCGCCAAGATCTTCGACCTGTTCATGGCCTGGGTGGCGAGCGGCTTTTCCATGACCCTGCCGCCCAATGCCGACCTGATCCTGCCCTTTTTCAAGAACATCGCCTACCCGCTGGGGGTGTGGGGCTTCATCGTGCTGACCTACTTCGTCATCGTCGGCACCAGCAATGCGGTCAATCTCACCGACGGGCTGGACGGCCTGGCGATCATGCCGGCAGTGATGATCGCGGGCGCGCTCGGCATTTTCGCCTACGTCGCCGGCAACACGGTGTATTCGAAATACCTGCTGCTGCCCTACATTCCCGGCGCGGGCGAACTGACGGTGTTCTGCGGCGCGCTCGCCGGCGCCGGCCTCGGATTTCTCTGGTTCAACGCCTATCCGGCCGAAGTGTTCATGGGCGACGTGGGAGCGCTCGCGATCGGCGCGGCCCTGGGCATGGTGGCCGTGATCGTGCGCCAGGAAGTCGTCCTGTTCATCATGGGCGGCGTGTTCGTCGCCGAGACGCTGTCGGTGATGGTGCAGGTGCTGTATTTCAAGTGGAGCGGCGGCAAGCGCATTTTCCGCATGGCGCCGCTGCATCACCACTATGAGTTGTCAGGATGGAAGGAATCCCAGGTCGTGGTTCGCTTCTGGATCATCACCATGATGCTGGTGTTGTTCGGCCTGTCGACGTTGAAGCTCAGATGAATCTGGCCGGAAAACAGGCATTGGTGGTGGGTCTGGGTGAAACCGGCCTGTCGATGGCGCGCTTTCTCGCCCGCCGCGGCGCGCGCGTGCGCGTCGCCGACAGCCGCGAGGCTCCGCCCAAGGTGGCGGATCTGGCCCGGGCGGTGCCGCAGGCCGAACTCGTGCTGGGTGCTTTCCGAGATGAATTCTTCAGCGGCGTCGATCTGGTCGCCCTCAGTCCGGGTGTGCCGCTGGAGACGCCGCAGGTGCGCGCGGCGGCCGCGCGCGGTGCGGTCGTGCTCGGCGATATCGAACTGTTCGCACAGGCGCTGCGCGCCGGCGAGCGCGGCACGCAGGCTGCGCCGCAGGGCGCTCGGGCACAGGTGTTGGCCGTCACCGGCACCAACGGCAAGACCACGGTGACGGCGCTGGCCGGCGCGATGTGCAAGCGCGGCGGGTTTGCGACCGAGGTCGCAGGCAATATCGGTCCGGCTGCGCTGGACGCGCTGATGCAGTGTGAAGATATGCAGCGCAAGCCCGAGGTGTGGGTTCTCGAGCTTTCCAGCTTCCAGCTCGAAACCACGCGCAGCCTGAACCCGGTCGCGGCGACCGTGCTCAATCTCAGCGAAGATCACCTCGACCGCCATGAGGGCATGGCCGGTTACGCCCGCGCCAAGTCACGTATATTCCGCGGCGAAGGCATACAGGTGCTCAACCGGGACGACGCGGGAAGCATGAGCATGGCGCTCGCCGGCCGCAAGCAGGTGACCTTCGGTCTGGATGCACCCGGGCGCGCCGGTGATTTCGGCCTGTTGCGCGCCGAGGGCGAACTCTGGCTGGCGCAGGGCACGACGCCGCTCCTGGCCTTGAAGGAAATGCGCCTCGCGGGCCTGCATAACGCCGCCAACGCGCTCGCGGCGCTGGCACTGGCGCGCGCGCTGGGCGAGCCCTATCCGCCCCTGTTGAGCGCGCTGCGCGAGTTCAAGGGGTTGCCGCACCGGTTGGAGAAGGTTGCGGAAATCGGCGGCGTCGCCTTCTATAACGATTCCAAGGGAACCAACGTCGGCGCGACCGTTGCGGCACTGAACGGATTCGGTGAACTCACGGCGCGCGGCGCGCGCGTGGTCCTGAGCGCGGGCGGGGAAGGCAAGGGCCAGGAGTTCGCGCCGCTTGCCGGGCCGGTGTCGCGCCATGCGCGCTCGGTGATCCTGATCGGGCGCGACGCGGGGCTGATGGCGCGCGCCCTGGCCGATAGCCGCGTCGAACTGCTGCACGCGGGCAGCATGGAGGACGCGGTGGCACAGGCCCGTGTCCAGGCGCGGCCGGGCGACGCGGTGCTGCTCTCGCCCGCCTGCGCCAGTTTCGACATGTTCCGCAATTACCCGCATCGCGGCGAAGTGTTCACCGATTGCGTCAGGAAGCTTGAGCATGCTCAGCTACATTAAAGCCGAGCGCGCATCGCCGGCGGAATTCGACGAGGCGCTCGTCTGGACGGCGCTCATCCTGCTGCTGCTGGGGATGATGATGGTGTACTCGGCGTCGATCGCGACCGCGGAGGCGAGCCGTTTCGCGGGCAACCAGCCGACCTACTTTCTGTCGCGCCACGCGCTTTACCTCGGCGTGAGCCTGGTTGCCGCGCTGATGGCCTTCCAGGTGCCGGTGAACGCGTGGCAGACGTTTGCGCCGTGGCTGTTCCTGCTCGGCATCCTGGCGCTCGTTCTGGTGCTGATTCCTGGCGTGGGGCGCGAGGTGAACGGCGCGAAGCGCTGGCTGTCCCTGGGCGTCGCCAATCTGCAACCGTCCGAATTCATGAAGTTGGCCGCCGTGCTCTACGCCGCCGACTACACGGCGCGCAAGACGGCGCTGATGCACAGTTTCAAGAAGGGATTGATGCCGATACTCGGCGTGATGTTGATCGTCGGCGGCTTGCTGCTGCGCGAACCCGATTTCGGCGCCTTCGTCGTGATCGCGTCGATCGCCATGGGCATCCTGTTTCTCGGCGGCATGAACGGCAAGTGGTTCGCCGGCCTGTTCGTTATGGCGTTGGGAGGATTTCTGGTTCTCATCTGGACGTCGCCTTACCGCATGCAACGCATTTTCGGCTTCATGGACCCGTGGGCCGACCCCTACGGCAAGGGCTACCAGTTGTCCCACGCACTGATCGCCTTCGGCCGCGGCGAGTGGCTGGGCGTCGGACTGGGGGCGAGCGTGGAAAAGCTGT
>JAPLRD010000303.1 GCA_026399375.1 Pseudomonadota bacterium | reverse complement strand
CCGACGAGGAAATCCGCACGGTCAACCTCATGTATCAATGGTTGATCGAAGAAGATCTCCGCCTCACGGAAATCGCAGAGCGCCTGAACGGCATGCGAATACGCACCGATTCGGAGCGCCTATGGAATCACGAGACCGTTCGCCAGGTCCTCACGAACGAAAAGTACATCGGCAACAACGTCTACAACCGCGGGTCCTTCAAGCTCAAGAAACTGCGCTTGGCCAATTCCCCGCCGATGTGGATTCGAAAGGATGGCGCCTTCGAACCCGTTGTACCACCTGAGGTGTTTCATACCGCCCAGGCCATATTGAAAGCGCGGGTAAAGATATATACGGACGAGGAGATGCTTGATCGTCTACGTGCGCTGTACCGGGATAAGGGCACCCTGTCAGTCCCCATTATTGACGAGGCGCCCGACTTTCCCTCTGCCAAGTCCCTGGCCCGCCGCTTTGGCGGGCTTACGCGTGCATATGAACTGGTTGGTTTCACCCCGATGCTGGATCTTCAGTATCAGCAGACCAACCGTCAGTTACGCCGACTCTATCCAGAGATCATGCAGCGCACCGAACACCAGATTATCGAGTTCGGCGGTACGGTGCGCCGCGACCCCGCCAATGGTCTGCTGCACGTCGGGGATGGACTCACCGTTTCTTTGGTCCTCGCCCGCTGCCAAACCTTCAACTCCGGCGCGCGGCGCTGGCGAATCGGTTTTAATACGAAACCAGCGCCGGACCTGATTTTGGCCATCCGCCTCAACGCCAGCAACACCGCCGAGCGCGACTACTACTTGCTGCCGCGCTTCAATTTCGGTAACGCACCGCTGCACCTAAGTGAAAAGCACGCGGCAGAACTCGAATGCTTTCGCTTTGAGACCCTGGAATTCTTCTATGGGCTGACGCGGCGGACGGATCTCAGGTCGGGATTGCGCTCCGGCCTACATTGCAACGCAATAATTCACCGTGAAGAGGAGCCAATACCATGATTAGAGACATCCCTGAGGCCGTCCAACTGATCCCGATCGACCGGATCGAGGTACTCAACTCTCGTGACCGCGATACCAAGGTCTTCGAGGAGATCGTCGGCAACATCAAGGCCATTGGCCTAAAGAAGCCGATCACCGTCACCCAACGCGAAGGACCGGACGGCGAAACGAAGTACGTGGTGATCTGCGGTGAGGGGCGGTTGAATGCGTTTCAGCAATTGGGCGAGACCCACATACCGGCACTGGTGGTCGAGGTGGGTGACGAAGACGCCTTCATCATGAGTCTGGCGGAGAACATCGCACGGCGCCAGTACCGGCCGCTGGAAAACCTCGCCGACATCAAGTCCTTGCTCCAAAGAGGTTATGACGCCGATTCCATTGTGCGCAAGACCGGACTCTCGGCGCACTACGTCAATAACATCATCTTTCTATTGGAACGCGGGGAGGAACGGCTGATCGAGGGCGTACAGAAAGGTCTGATCCCACTCACGACTGCCTTGGAGATCGCCCGGGCGGCCGAGACCGACAAGGAACTCGGCGCCGTCTTGCAACAAGCCTACGAGACCGGCCAGTTGCGCGGCCGGCAGTTGATCAAGGCTCGCCGCCTCGTCGAAAAGCGTGTAGCGCTCGGGCCGGGCTTATCGCGTGGGATATCGCCCAAGGGTACATCGGCGCCGCCGATTTCCCCTTCGGGTCTGGTGCGCCTCTATCAGAAGGAGGTGGAGCGGAAGAAGAAGTTGGTGATCAAGGCAGAGTACTCGCAGAACAAACTGCTCTTCGTGATCGAGGCCTTGCGCACGCTATTCGTCGATGAGAACTTCGTTAATCTCCTGCGGGCGGAGGATCTGGAGAGCGTGCCAGCACCCCTTGCCGACCGCATTAACCTGGGAGGTACTGTGTGATGGACATGGCTTTTCTAAATAGACTGGTCGGCTTCGATCTCAAAACCCGAATGATTGGGCTCGATGCCTTGCTACCAAGCAAGAGGATGCCAGAAGGTGCGATGACTTCGCGCAAATTCCAGCAGATCAAGGCATCAATCGTGGAGATCGGGCTGATCGAACCCTTGTCGGTGGCGCGACCGGACGTCCTCAAGGACGAATTCCTGCTGCTCGATGGTCACATGCGGGTGTTGGCACTGCGGGAACTGGGGGAATCAGAGGCGCCGTGCCTGATCGCCGCCGATGATGAGACCTACACCTACAACAACCGGATCAACCGACTGTCGACGATCCAGGAGCACTACATGCTGCGCCGGGCGGTTGATCGGGGCGTGTCAAAGGAGCGCCTCGCGCGGGCTTTCAACCTGGACATTACTTCGATCGACAAGCGGATGAATCTCTTGGAAGGGGTGACGGCCGGCGCGGTGGTGCTGCTGCGCGATCAGCAATTCAACCCCGAAGTTGCGCGCGTGCTACGCAAGATGCGACCGGAGCGGCAGGTGGAGGCTGTGGAATTGATGATTGCTGCCAACGCAATCACCGTGAATTATGCAGAAGCACTGCTCAATGCCACGCCGCCCGAGCAACTGGCGGACAATCAGCGACCGCCACGATCCAAGCCAAAGGTGACGCCTAAACAGATGGCAAAACTAGAACGCGAGATGGGTAAGGTACAGGGCCAGTATCAACAGGCGGAACAGACGTACGGTGCGGATCTGTTGCATTTGGTGGTGGCCAAGGGCTACTTGACGAAATTGCTCGGGAACGAGGCCGTGCGGCGGTATCTAACTCAGCACCAGCCGGAGATTTTGGGGGAGTTCCAGGCTTTGGTGGAGACTGTGGCACTGGATTCTGCAACTAGTGAGATGAGCAACCAGGGCGAAACCGAGGAATCGGGGGAGGAAGAGGGGGAAGGAGATATTTCTGCCGCGGCAGATCACTCGCAAGTCCAAACGGCTGAAATCGTCTCGATAGCGGCAGCGGCATGATAGAGCTTGCAAAGCTCTCGCTGGCGGAATTGCAGCATCTGCTCAGCATTCTCCCCAAGGAAATAGAGCAACGTACCCAGGAGCGAGAACAGGTACTCGAGGAATTGGCGGCACTGGCCAAGGCGCGCGGCTTTGAACTCGCGGAACTCATGCGCTGCCCCGAAGGACGAGGGGACGCATTCGCTTCGACCGTGGTTGCCAAGCCCAGGGCGGCACCGCGCGGGCCAGCGCCGGTGAAATTTCGGCATCCACTGCAGGCCGAACAGGTGTGGACCGGCCGGGGCCTTCAACCGCGGTGGGTGGCGGCCTGGTTAGCGGAGGGCAAGAAGATCGAGGAGTTGGCCGTTTGAGCCAGAATTGCCGGAATGCCGAACCGAGGCGCGTGTGGTTCGAAAGCCTTCTACCGCGCCCAGCCCCTTGCCGTGTTCAGATCGACTATGGCCTGATCGCCGCGCTGAAGGATTCCGATAGCGCCTTCTTGTAGGATT
>JAPLRD010000217.1:18226-26520 GCA_026399375.1 Pseudomonadota bacterium | reverse complement strand
CAGTACTACCTGCGCCAGTCGCCCGAACTCGGCGACATCCAGGTCAACCTGGTGGACAAGCATCAGCGCAGCCGCAAGAGCCACGATATCGCGTTCGCCGTGCGCCCGCCGCTGGAGGAGATCGCCAAGCGTCACGGCGCCTCGCTCAAAGTGGTGGAAGTGCCTCCGGGTCCGCCGGTGCAGGCGCCCATCGTGGCCGAAGTCTACGGCCCGGACTATCCCGGCCAGATGGCCGTGGCGGAAAAGATCCGCGCCGATTTTTCCGCGACGCCGGATATCGTCGACGTGGATGCCAGCACCGACGAGTCGGCGCCCAAGCTGCGCCTGCGTGTCGACCAGGCGAAAGCGGCCTTGATGGGCGTGGCGCAGCGCGACATCGTCGCTGCAGTCCGCATCGGCCTCGCCGGCGAAAACGTCACGCCCCTGCACGCGGGCGGTGCCAAGTACGAAGTGCCCGTGAGGGTGTCGCTGCCGCCGGGGCAGGCGAGCCGCGTCGAGTCCCTGCTGCGGATGAAAGTGCGCGCGGCCGACGGCGCGCTGATTCCGCTGACCGAACTGGTGCACGCCGAGAAGGTCGCGCGCGATGCGACCGTGTATCACAAGGATCTCTTGCCGGTGGTCTACGTGGTCGGCGACATGGCGGGCAACCTCGACAGCCCGCTCTACGGCATGTTCGACATCCGCAGCCGCATCATGGGCAAGCCCCTGCCGCAGGGCGGCACGCTGGGCGAAACCTTCATTTCGCAGCCTGACGACGCCTACGCCGGCTATGCCGTCAAATGGGACGGCGAGTGGCAGATCACCTACGACACCTTTCGCGACATGGGGCTCGCCTACGCGGTCGGGCTGGTGCTGATCTACCTGCTGGTGGTGGCGCAGTTCAAGTCGTATCTGGTGCTGCTGATCATCAGGGCGCCGATTCCGCTCACCATCATCGGCGTGATGCCGGGGCACGCGCTGCTGGGTTCGCAGTTCACGGCGACCTCCATGATCGGCATGATCGCGCTCGCCGGCATCATCGTGCGCAATTCCATCCTGCTCGTGGATTTCATCAACCTGCAGATGGAGCAGGGCGCCGACTTCGAACACGCGGTGATCAACGCCGGCGCGACCCGGGCCAAACCCATCGTGCTGACCGGCCTCGCGGCCATGCTGGGCGCGTTCTTCATCCTCGACGACCCGATATTCAACGGCCTCGCGATCTCGCTGATCTTCGGCATCCTGGTATCCACCGTGCTGACGCTGGTGGTGATTCCGGTGCTGTATTACGCGGCGAACTGGAAACGCTGGCCGGGGCGCCAGGCCGAATTGAATGCCGCGCCGGCCGACACCGCTTTGACTACCGATCAACAACACTGAACGAAAGGAGCAACAAAATGACCGTCAACGATTTCATCCACGTTTTTGCCGGCAGCTTCATCCTGATTTCGCTGGCGCTGGGCGTGCAGGCGAGCCCGATGTTCCATAGCGCCAACTGGCTCTGGTTCACGGCTTTCGTCGGCGCCAACCTGTTTCAGTTCGGTCTTACCGGATTTTGCCCGATGGGCTTCATTCTGAAGAAGTTCGGCGTGAAGGAAACCTGCGCTACCGCAAGCTGAGCGCAAAGCGCCAGCACGCCCGGCAACAGCCTGAAGATGCCCGTCCCATGCGGCCCTTCAGGCATTGCCGTCTGATCGCTGTGCCGGGCAGGAAGGTTAGAATGGCGGCGGCAACCAACCTGAATCAGGATGACCGATGAGTAAAGTGCTGCAGTTTGGCGAGCGCATGCCGGAATATGCGGTGCCCGTGCTGAATGAGCGCGAGGCCCGTGCCGGCGCCGGAATCTTGTTTCTCGTCGCCATGATGGCGTTCGCGAACGCCTGGTTCATGGGAAATTTCGCGCCCACCAAGCTTGTCGTGATCGCCTTCTTCGTCGATTTCTTTATCCGGGTTTTCATCAACCCGAAATATGCGCCCAGCCTGGTGCTCGGGCGCATCGCCGTGCGCAGGCAGCAGCCGGAGTACGTCGGCGCGCCGCAGAAGCGCTTCGCCTGGTTCATCGGCTTCGCCCTGGCGGCGTTCATGATGTACCTGCTGGTGTTCCAGAATGTCCGCGGCCCCATCAACCTGCTCGTCTGTGCGCTGTGCTTGCTTCTGCTCTTCTTCGAGACCGCGTTCGGCATCTGCATCGGCTGCGCCGTCTACAACCTGTTCAACAAGGATCAGGCGCAGCTTTGTCCCGGCGGCGTGTGCGAGACCGCCGAAAGAAGCGAAATACAGATGGTCGGTCTCGCCCAAATCGTGGTGGTCGCGGCGTTTTTCGTAGGTATCTATTTCGCAGCTGGACTGGTCGCAAGCACCGCCGACGTGGCACGGACTCAATCTCCGGCTCTTGCGGCGGGGAATGATCAGCCCATGAGCAAGGCCGAGCAGGAGCGGTGCAAGGTGCCCGAATTCGCCATCGCGATGGGGCATGCGGAGAAATGGAAATTGCATAACAATTGCAAATAGATTCAGAATTCGTCGGTACAGGAGAATCTTTATGCAATTTGCGATCGTTCTCGCCTTCGCGACGGCGCTGCCGCTGATTGCGGCAGCACAGGGAACAGAGTCCTACCGCGGACGCAACCTGGCGGCGTCCTGCGCCAACTGTCACAACACCAACGGCAGCAGCGTGGCCGGGACACCCTCCATCGCCGGGATGTCCCGGGAGGCCCTGCTCGCTGCGCTGATGGATTACAAAGCGGGCAGGCGTGCAGCGACGGTCATGCACCAGCTCGCCAGGGGCTACACGGATGCCGAGCTCGAATCGATCGCGGCCTATTTCGCGGCGCAGAAATAGGATGCTGCGATGATGAGCACTGAACGACGCTCTTTCCTGAAAGCCGTTGCAGCGGGCGCGGCATCTTCGGTGCTGGCGGGCTGCGCCACGGTGTCCGAGGCGCGCAAACCCATCGGGCGTGTGGTGGTCATCGGCGGCGGCTTCGGCGGTGCCACCGCGGCCAAGTACCTGCGCCTGTGGAGCGAGGGCGCCGTCGAAGTCATCCTGATCGAACGCAACGCGGAGTTCGTTTCCTGCCCTATATCCAACCTGGTGCTGGGCGGCAGCCGCAGCATGAGCGATATCACGAGGACCTACGCCAAATTGCGCGACTATGGCGTGCAGCTGATACGCGACGAAGTGACAGGAATCGATGCGGCGAAAAAGCGCGTCAAGCTGCGCCGCACCGAGGACCTGCCCTACGACCGCCTGGTCGTGTCGCCGGGCGTGGATTTCATGCACGACCAGATTCAGGGTTACGACGCGGAGGCGCAGAAGGTGATCCTTCACGCGTGGAAGGCGGGGGGCGAAACGGTCGCGCTGCGCAAGCAGCTCGAGGAAATGAATGACGGTGGCACTTATGTGCTTGGCATCCCGCTAGCACCCTACCGTTGTCCGCCAGGACCCTACGAGCGCGCGAGCCAGGTGGCGCACTACTTCAAGCAGGCGAAGCCGAAATCCAAGGTGCTCATCCTCGACGCCAATCCCGACGTGACGTCGAAGGGGCCGCTGTTCAAGGCGGCCTGGAACGACATGTACAAAGGCATCATCGAGTATCGCGGCAATGCTGCGGTGACGGCGGTGGATGCCAATGCGCGTACGGTCAAGACCGATTTCTACAGCATACGCGGCGACGTGCTGAACGTCGTGCCGCCGCAGCGTGCGGGCGACATCGCGAAAGCGGCGGGCCTCATCACCGCCAACAACCGCTGGTGCGGCGTCGACTGGCTGTCGATGGAATCGGTGGCGGTGAAGGGAATACACGTGCTTGGCGATGCGACGCTTTCGGCCCCGTTCATGCCGAAGTCCGGGCACCTGGCGAATCAGCACGCCAAGCTTGCCGCCGCCGCGATCATCGAGCTGATGAACGGCCGACCGCCGAGCGCAGAGCCGATGGTGAACAACACCTGCTACAGCTATGTGTCCGACAAGGAAGCCATCCACGTCGCCTCGGTGCACCGCTACGACGCGGCGCAGAAGACGCTGGTGACCGTGCCGGGTTCGGGCGGCGTCTCGGCGAAGCGCAGCGAGCTGGAAGGCGTGTACGCCCGGGGCTGGGCGCAGAACATCTGGGCGGACATGCTGGGCTGATTTGCTGCGGTATCTGCTGCGCGCAAGCTTCGCTTCACGACAGCGCCCGCCTCACGCGGGCGTCACATTGTGATCCGGACAAGAGCAGTCACCCCAGCCATCTGATGCAGGCAGGAGATCAAATGAAAGAACCGCAGACAGGCGTTGCATGATTTCGGTGAGTCTAGGCCCGCTGGCGATGCCGGTTGCAGTGCTGCTGGTGATGATAGCCGCGGCCATCGCGGCGGGTGTCGGCCATTTCGTCGGGCGGCGTGAGCATACGGGCATAGGCTATGTCCTGAGCGACATGCTGATCGCAGCGGTGCTGGTTGCGCGCATCGCCTTCGTCGCCATCTGGTTCGATGCTTACCGCGGCGAGCCCTGGTCCATGCTCGATATCCGCGACGGCGGCTTTTCGCCATGGGCGGGGCTGGCGGCGGCGTTGCTGGTGGCGATATTGTGGGGCTGGCGCCGTACGGCGGTACGCAAACCGCTGATTGCGGGACTGGGGGCAGGAGGCCTCGTCTGGGGATCGATGTTCGGGGCGATACTCCTGATGGAAACTGCGACCCTGCCCAAAGGTGCGTTGACAACGCTTGCGGGCGAGCCGGTGGAATTGGCTGCGCTTGCGGCGGGCAAGCCCATGGTGGTCAACCTGTGGGCCACCTGGTGTCCTCCCTGCCGCCGCGAAATGCCGGTACTCGCTGCTGCGCAAAAGCGGGAAGCCGGCGTGAGCGTCGTCTTCGTCAATCAGGGCGAAAGCGGGACGACGGCCCAGCGCTATTTCACCAACGTGGGGCTCGATGTCGCCAACGTCGTGCTCGATCCCGGCGCTGCCATCGCCCGCGAGGTCGGCTCCAGGGGACTGCCGACCACGCTTTTCTACGACGCCGACGGGCGGTTGGTCGATACCCACTTGGGCGAACTCTCTGCCGCCACGCTGGCGAGCAAGCTGGATCGGCTGCGTACCAGTCCGCTACCCGTACAGAAGCGCTGAGCGTCTAGGTCGAATGTTGCAGACGTCTGGCTGCAAATCGCTCATTTAGCGGGACCTCTGTAATGTTAGTCACCGACTTCGGAGCTGCAATACGCTCTAATCGTGTTGTCGAAGCTTTTCTTGCTTCCCGCATAAGGTACTCCGCGTCCGGCGATTGGCGCGAACCAAGCTGAGGTCATCATGAAATTGTTTTCCGCCTTGTGGTTACTAATTTTCGCTGCCGGGGCAGCCGCACAGGAGATCGGGCCCGACGCGCAGGTCAAAAAGATAACCGACGAAATTGTCGCCATCGTCAAACAGGATAAAGCCGCCGGCGGCGACCACAAGAGACTCAACGAGCTCGTCGATGCCAGGGTCGTGCCTTATTTCAATTTCGACCGCATGACTGCGCTGGCGGTCGGGCGCAACTGGCCCAAAGCGAGTGCGGAGCAGCAGAAATTGCTGACCAGCGAGTTTCGCACCTTGCTGGTGCGCACGTACTCGAACGCGATCTCTGTGTACAAGAATCAAGTGATCGAAATCAAACCCCTGCGCGCTGCGGCTGGAGACAGCGAAGTCACCGTCCGGACTCAGGTGAAGCAGTCTGGTGCCGAACCGATCAGCGTCGACTACGGTCTCGAGAAAACGCCCGGCGGCTGGAAAGTGTATGACGTCGTCGTCGGTGGCGTAAGCCTGGTGACCACCTATCGAGAAAGTTTCAACGTCGAGATTCGCGACGGCGGTGTGGATGGCCTGATCAAAGCCCTTGCAACCAAGAACCGGTCTTTTGCGCCGGCCGCCTGAGGGAAGATCCGTCGGGCGCTCGCGCGAAATTGCAGCGATGCCGAACCGCAACGCCGGATGACGAGGGGAGAAATGCCATTAAACCGGCTGAGCGGGTGCTCGGCCTGGGAGGTTCCTCGCGTGATGGCATTCGCGGAGTGGGCAGAGAGTGCAATCGGCGTGTCACGAGCTTCGTCAAATCCGGCGTCAAGGTTTTCTCGTCGGCCCATATGCGTTGAAAGACCGCATGGTGATGGCGCCGGTGATGCGCAACCGCGCGGGTCCCGGCAATCTGCCGCAGCACCGGGTGTGGATCAGGTGTTGCCGGGCCCCTTCTTAAGGGGCGCAGTCGTCTAATGCTCGACCGAATAGCCCGCCGCAATCCATGCGTCGATCCCGCCCTGCAGCGGGCGTACGCGCGAATACCCCTGCTGCATTAGTCTCTTCGCCAGGAGCGCGGCCGAGGCCTCGTTGGGACAGGCGCAATAGACGATCACCTCGCCGCTGGCCGCCAGTTCCGGCGGTGTCTCGCCGAAGGTCTGCGCGTTTATCGATATCGCGCCCGGAATGCGGCCGTTTTGTTCTTGAAGGAGGGGCGAGCGCACATCGAGAATCACTGGTAGTTCGCCGAGGTCGAGCAGGTTGCGCAGTTCCGCGACCGATATGCGCGCCATGCGCAACTGGCGGTAGAAGCGCTGGCGCTGCCACCATTTCAAGGCGACGATCAGCGCGAACGCCGCGACTACAGCCAGAAGCCCCCATTTGCCAAGTTGCTCCAGGACTTCGATCACGTCGTTCACGGCGTTCTGAAACGCCACGCCCAGCCCCACCGCGACTCCGGCCCACAGCAGGGCGCCGACCCCATCGAACAACAGAAACACCCAAAGGCGGGTTCTGACGGAGCCGGCGAGCGCGGTCGCAACTGCGGCGAACCCGGGAATGAACTTGGCGACCAGCAGCGACGGCGGACCCCAGCGGAAGTAGATCGATTCGGTTTGGCGCACGCAGGAATCAGGGGACAGGGAGATGCGGCAAAGGGTGCGCAATACCGGGCGCCCGAGCCGGGCGCCGGCGAAATACCATGCGAGGTCCGCGATAAGCGACGCGGCAACCGCGGCGAGCAACAGCCCGGAAACGCCGTAATTGGCGTGGGCGATGAGTGCGCCGGCCACGATGAGCGTGGGATATGCCGGAAGCGGAAACCCCGCCTGCTCGGCCAGCACGTGCAGAAAGACAAACGTCAGTCCGTACTGCTCGAGAAGGGCAACGAGTTGTTGCATGCGGGTCTTGGTGGCGGCGGCGAGCGGTTCGGGTGGGTGGGAGGCCAACAGGGAGAGAAATGCGGTTTGCAACGATACTACCCCCAGTATAGAATGCAGTCAAGGCATACGCCGCCGATCGCCGCGATTTTCGGCACGCTTGAAAGGATTTCTGGATGAACCATCTGCATCGCGAGCCGGACAAGAAAGCGCTTATCCTCAGGCTCAAACGCATCGAGGGGCAGATTCGCGGCCTGCAGCGCCTGGTCGAGGAAGACGCGCCCTGTGACTCGGTCGCGCAGCAGCTTTCCGCCGCAAGGCGTGCGCTGGACAAGGCTTTTCATTCCATGGTGGGTTGCCTGATCGAGTCCAGGCTCGGTTCCAAGGGACGCACGCCCGCCGATATCAAACAGGCGCTGGAGATTCTCTCGCGCTACAGCTGAACCAGTCCAAAGGAGCCAAATGATGGAAATCGAACAGGCAGTAGCACAGCACTACGCGCACGGCTCCCTCGAAGAGTCGATATTGAACGCACTCGCGGCGGCGGGGAAGGACGTGAATCGTCTGACGCCGAAAGACCTGGCTCCGGTGGACGAGTTTCACGTCGGCGGCCGCTTGGCGACGGTGGCGTTCGCGGAGCAGTTTGCGCTGCGGCCGGGAATGCGCCTGCTCGACATAGGCTGCGGCATCGGCGGCGCAGCGCGCTATTTCGCCTCTGAACATGGTTGCCAGGTTACGGGAATCGATCTGTCCGCGGAGTACGCCGCCGTGGCCAATGCGCTGGCGGCGCGGGTGGGGCTGAGCGAACGCGTTTCCTGCCGCCAGGGAAGCGCGCTGGCCCTGCCGTTCGAGCCGGGAAGTTTCGACGGCGCGTACATGTTCCATGTCGGCATGAACATCGAAGACAAGGCGAAGCTGTTTCGCGAAGTGCGGCGGGTTCTGACGCCGGCCGGGGTGTTCGGAATCTACGACGTCATGCGCCTCGCAGCAGGGGACCTTCACTATCCGGTGCCCTGGACCGGCAGCGCCGATGTGAGTTTCGTCGAAGACGCCGCAAGCTATAGGAAACTGCTGGCCGCAGAAGGATTCGAAGTGGTGAAGGAACGCAGCCGCCGCGATTTCGCGCTCGAGGTGTTCGCGCAAATGCGCGCGAAGGGCGCGGCCGGAGGGCCGCCGCCGCTGGGGC